>WYBA01000519.1 GCA_011526095.1 Myxococcales bacterium
CCGCGCGCGCGCCGCGCCGCACGCTCTGCACCGTGCGCCCGACGCTGGCGGCGCGCGAGGTGTTCCACACCCGGACCGCGAGCGCCGCCTGGCGCGACGCCGGCATCGGCGGCAGCGGGTACTCGCCCGCGCCGGTGACGACGTCGAGCGCGACCCGCCCGCGCGCGTGCGCCGCGTGCGCCTCGGCCGCGATCAGCCGCGCCGCGGCGCCGCGGTTGGCCGCGGGATCGACCGCCATCGCCAGCACGACCGCGCGGTCGCCGTCGTCGACGATCAGCGCCGCGGCGATCGCCTCGCCGCTGGCGTCGTCGACCCGCGCCAGCCGCGCGCACGCCGCCGCGCCGTCGCACTCGCCGGCCGCGGCGCGCGCCGCGAGCCCGAGCGCCAGCTCCTCGAGCAGCGCCGCGGCCTCGGCGTCGGCCAGCGGGCTGCGCTCCTCGCGCTCGGCCCACTCCAGCCGCGACAGCCGGCGCAGCGCGCTCATGCCCTTGCGCAGCCCGGCCTCGTCGGTGGCGACGTGGACGCCGGTGACGTCCCCGCCCGCCGCGACGACGTCGGCGCCGTCGAGCCCGGGCGCGGCGAGCGCGATCCGCTGGGCGCCGCCGCCTGCCTGGGTCGACTCGACCGAGAACCCCGCGGTCGCGAGCCGCGAGATCATCGTGGCGCGCGCGCGCGACGGATCGGCGAGCGGCTCGAGCTCGAGCTGATCCCACTCCGGCGACAGCTCGACGAGCTGGCGCGCCAGCGCCGCGCCGACCTTGTCCTCGAGCCCGGGGCGGATCAGCACGTCGAGCGCGGGCGGCCGCGGCCCCGCGTCCCCGAGCAGGCGGATCTCGCGCAGCTCGAGCAGCGCGACCTTGATCTTGCGCTCGTACAGCGGCGCGAGGCCGACCAGCGCGTGGTCGTCGCCGGCGCCGGCGCGCGCGACCAGCACGACGAGCTCGGCGCCGAGCACGCGGTGGTAGTGCTGCCACCACGGGATCAGCCAGTCGGGGCCGCGGAACAGCGCGCCCGAGCCGCCGGCGCGCGCGAGCTCGCGCCACTCGGGCTCCAGCGCGCGCAGCGCGGAGAGATCACGGATGACGGACAGCTCGACGGGCATCGGGAAGGGGCGGACCTTACCACGGCGCGCGCGCGCGCCGGTTGCCGCGCCGGCGACGGCGCGTCAGGCCGGCCGGCGCAGCACCGCGCCGAAGAACCCGTCGGTGCCGTGGCGGTGCGGCGCGACCTCGAGGAACCGCCCGTCGGCGCCGGCGAGCGCGGCGGCGCGCGCGCCGAGCACCTCGGCGAGCGGGACGACCTCGAGCTCGGGCCGCGCCGCGCGCAGCGCGTCGACCACCGCGGCGTTCTCGACCCGCAGCACCGTGCACGTCGCGTAGACGAGGCGCCCGCCCGGCGCGAGCAGCGCCGCGGCGCGGCGCGCGATCGCGAGCTGGCGCGCGGCGAAGCTCGCGAGCTCGTCCTCGGCGAGCCGCCACCGCGCCTCGGGGTTGCGGCGCAGCGCGCCGACGCCCGAGCACGGCGCGTCGACCAGCACGCGGTCGACCTTGCCGGCGACGTCGGCGAGCGCGGGCGGCAGCGGCGCCGTGGGATCCGGATCGAGCGCGACCGCCTGCGCGTTGGCGACGCCGGCGCGGCGCGCGCGGCGCCGCAGCTCGTCGAGCTTGGCGGGATCGACGTCGCTGGCGACGACGCGGCCCTTGCCGCCGGTGGCGGCGGCGAGCGCGAGCGTCTTGCCGCCGGCGCCGGCGCAGAAGTCGACGGTCGTGCCGCGCGGCGGCGGGTCGACCAGCTCGGCGAGCAGCTGGCTGCCCTCGTCCTGCGCCTCGAGCTCGCCGCGCTGGAACGCCTCCAGGCCGAACAGGTTGACGCGGGTCTCGAGGTGGAGCGCGTGGCTCGCCCACCGCCCCTCGGTCGTCGCGATCCCGTCGGCGGCGAGCGCCGCGGCGAGCGCCGCGCGCGTCGTCTTGAGCGTGTTCGCGCGCACGGTCATCGGCGCGCGCGCGTTGAGCCCGCGCGCGAGCGCCTCGGCCTCGTCGCCCCAGTCGGCGACGAGCCGCGCGGCGAGCCAGTCGGGCAGCGAGCACCCGATCGCGATCCGCGACATCGCCTTGCGATCGGCGGCGATCACGCCGTCGATCGCGCGCACCGCGTTCCAGTCGAGCTCGGGCACGACGCGCGCGGCCTCGGCGGGCGGCAACCCACACTCGAGCACCAGGTACGCCAGCAGCCGGTGCTCGTCGCGCGGCCGCGACGCACCGCGGCGCACGCCGGCCGCCAGGGCCGCATCGATGCGCCGCAGATGACGCACCAGGCCATACAGCGTCTCCGCGACGAACCTGCGCTCGGAAGAACCCAGAGATCGCTCCCGCCGGAACGTAACGGACAGGCGGTCGCTCACGAACGACCAGTCCAACCGGGTGCGCTGCCACAACTCGAGCAGGAGCGCGCGCAGCTTTCCCCCCGACGCGACGATGCGCGCGAGCCGGACATCTTGCTCTTTGTCGTGTTCTCTCATTGAATCCACTTCGACCAAGCGCTAACAGTCGCGCGCGAAGGACATCCATCCATGACCCAAGACGCCAAGGCAAGCCCTGCCAAGCCCGCCGAGACCACGACGTCGCTCAAGGACCGCGGCAACCTGTTCGAGATCGCCATGCGGCAGATCGAGAAGGCCGCCAAGCTGGTCAAGCTCGATCGCGACGTGTGGGAGATCCTGCAGCAGCCGAAGAACGAGATCCTCGTCAACTTCCCGGTGCGCATGGACGACGGGAAGATCCAGCTGTTCAAGGGCTACCGCGTCCAGCACAACAACATCATGGGCCCCTACAAGGGGGGCATGCGCTATCACCCCGAGGCGAACCTCGACGAGATGAAGGCGCTCGCCGCGTGGATGACGTACAAGTCCGCGCTCCACGAGATCCCGTTCGGCGGCGGCAAGGGCGGCATCAAGTTCGATCCGACCAAGCACAGCAAGAGCGAGCTCGAGCGGATCACCCGCCGCTTCACCCACGCGCTCGGCACCAACATCGGCCCGAGCTGGGACATCCCGGCGCCCGACGTCGGCTCGAACGAGCAGACGATGGTGTGGATGATGGACACCTACGCCAACGTGGTCGGCTCGTCGGAGCGCCACATGGTGAGCGGCGTCGTCACCGGCAAGAGCGTCACCGCGGGCGGCAGCTACGGCCGCCGCGAGGCGACCGGCGCCGGCGTCATGCACTGCATCGTGCAGTGGGCGAAGGACAACAACTTCAACCTCGACGGCTGCCACGTCATCATCCAGGGCTTCGGCAACGTCGGCAGCTTCGCCGCCCGCCTGCTCGCGCAGAAGGGCGCGGTGATCGTCGGCGTCGGCGACCACGGCGGCTACATCGCCAACCCCGAGGGTATCAACCCGCACAAGCTCAGCGAGCACGTGTCGAAGGCCGGCACGGTCGCGACGTACAAGGGCGCCGCGAAGATCACGCGCGACGAGTTCTTCGCGCTCGACTGCGCGATCTTCGTCCCCGCCGCGCTCGAGCTCGAGCTCGGCGTCAAGGAGGCCAAGGCGCTCAAGGCCCAGCTCGTCGTCGAGGGCGCGAACGGCCCGACGTACCCCGAGGCCGAGGACATCCTGCTCGAGAAGGGCGTGTCGGTCATCCCCGACATCCTCTGCAACTCGGGCGGCGTGATCGTCTCGTACTACGAGTGGCTGCAGAACAAGCGGTCGGAGCGGTGGGACCACGCCGACGTGCTCGAGCGCCTCGAGACGCGGATGACGCGCACCTACCACGACGTCAGCCAGTACGCGACGAAGCACAAGTGCGACTGGCGCACGGCGAGCTATGCGATGGGCCTCGAGCGGATCGAGCGGTGCTACAAGGAGCGCGGGATCTTTCCGTGATCTGAGCGCACGTTCGAGCGGATCCTCCCGAGGGTCGAGGGCGCGAGCCCTCGGCCCTCGTGTCGTTTCACAGCATCGACACCACCGCCGCCGGCACGACGCACAGCGCGGCGACCGGCGCGCCGGCGACCGACGCGAACGGCCCGGTGAGGCGCACCAGCGCGGCGACCGCCGCGCCCGCGGCGATCGCCGCGGCCCAGCACGCGAGCGCGCCGTGGTGCCACGCCAGCGCGACCGGCGCGATCGAGCTGATCACCGCCGCGGTCCACCACGTGCGGCGGCGCCGCCACAGCACCGCGACGCCGAGCGCCGCGGCGATCGCGCCGAACGGGCCGACGCTGTCGGCGAGCTCGGCCGCGAGATCGGCCGCGGCGATCGCGGCGCCGGCGTGGCCGTCGTCGAGCATCGCCGCGAGCTCGCCGAGCGTCGCGCCGCGCGCGTCGCCGTGCGCGATCGCCCGCGCCGGCACGTAGGCCCACAGCGCCGCGGCGACGAGCGCGGTCAGCGCCGGCGCCGCGAGCGGGAACCGCGCGCCGCGCTGCAGCCGGACGACGAGCAGCACCGCGACGATCGGGCCGACCACGACGAACACCGGGTGCGTCGCGAGCCCCAGGCCACACAGGATCGCCAGCCCCAGCCCCCACCGCGCGCCCGCGCCGGCCGCGACGCGCTCGATCGCCAGCGCGGTCGCCGCGATCAGCGCCACCGCCAGCGCCGTCGGGCCCGGCGTCGTCGCGATCCGCGCGAACGCCAGCGCCGCCGCGAGCAGCGCGCCCGCGGTGATCGCGCCCCACGCCGTCGCCGCGTCGTCGCGCCCGACCGCGATCACCAGCCGCGCCGTCCACAGCGCGGCGAGCGCGCCCGCGGCGCCGGACACGAGCTGCACCCGCCAGCCGTGATCGCCCAGCGGCAGCCACGCCGCGACGTGCGCGAGCACGCTCCACGCCGGCGCCGCCGCGCCGCCGGGCGTGCCGAGCCCGACCGCGGCGCCGGTCGCGTCACGCGCGCCGCTCGCCGCCGCCGCCCACGCGTACAGCGCGAACGCGGCGAGCGCGACCACCCGCGGCCCCCACCGCTGCAGGCGCGCGTCGAACGTCGCGGACATCGCCGGCGACGTTACCAGAACGCCGCGCGGGCGGACCTCGCCGCGCGTCAGTCCGGCTCGCCGCCGTCGCCGAGGCGCGGCGCGGCCGGCTCGCTCACGCGGTACTCCTCGCCCAGCCAGCGGCCGAGATCGACGAGCTGGCACCGCTCGCAGCAGAACGGGTAGCAGCGGCGGGCGCGCGCCGCCGCGACGTCGACGGCGCCGCGGCACGTCGGGCAGGACATCGGCACCGCGGTCGCCATCACCCGCCCCCGTCCTTGCGCTCGAGGCCGTACTGCGTGCACTTCTGGATCAGGTAGCTGCGGCTGATGCCGAGCTCCTTGGCGAGCTGCGACTTGTTCCAGTGGGTGCGGATCAGCCCCTGCAAGATCACCTCGGCCTCGACTGTCTCCATCACCTCGCGCAGCGTGCCGACGAGCTGCGGCGCTGGCCGCGGCGGCGGCGCCTCCCCGCCGGCGCGGATCCGCGGCGACAGCAGATCGGGCCCGATCTCCGGCCCCTCACCGCCCAGCACCAGCATCCGCTCGATCTCGTTCTCGAGCTCGCGGATGTTGCCGGGCCAGCCGTAGCGGACCATCGCGTCGAGCGTGGCGTCGGCGAGGTGCGGCTCGGCGCCCTGCCCCTTCCAGTGCTTGCGCAGGAAGTGGTGCGCCAGCAGCGGGATGTCGGTGGCGCGGTCGCGCAGCGCCGGCAGCGTGATCCTGAGGACGTTGACCCGGTAGTAGAGGTCCTCGCGGAACTCCTTGCGCGCGACCATCGCGGCGAGGTCCTTGTGGCTCGCGGCGACGATCCGGACGTCGACCTTGACCGGCTTGGTCCCGCCGACCGGCGTCAGCGTCCCCTCCTGCAGCACGCGCAGCAGCTTGACCTGCAGCGACGCGGACATGTCGCCGATCTCGTCGAGGAAGAACGTGCCGCCGTCGGCGACCTCGAACAGGCCCTTCTGGTCCTTCACCGCGCCGGTGAACGCGCCGCGGACGTGGCCGAACAGCGCGCTCTCCAGCAGGTTGTCGTTGAACGCCGAGCAGTTCTGGACGACGAACGGCGCCTTGGCGCGGGGCCCGTGGTAGTGGATCGCGCGCGCGATCAGCTCCTTGCCGGTGCCGCTCTCGCCGTGGATCAGCACGGTCGACTCGCTGCGCACGACCTTCTCGAGCAGCTTGATCACCTCGCGCACGGTCGGCGCGCTGCCGACGATCTCGGTGAACGGGTGGACGATCGGCTCGACCGGCTCGTGGCGCGGCGCGCGCTCGGTGACGACCTTGCTGATCTCGCCGGCGGCGTAGGCGATCAGCTCGCGCATGCGCTCGAGGTCGGCCTCGGTCAGCCGCGGCACCGAGGCGGCGTGCTGCGCCGCGGCCTCGGTCTCGAGCGTCGCGAACTCGCGGACCTTGCGCACCAGCTCGTTGCGATCGCCCGCGGTCGGCTCGCGGCTCCACCCGCCGCCGGTGAACAGGAACCCGAGCAGCTCGCCGCGCGACCAGATCGGCGCGGCGACGACGTCGAACCCGAGGTGGCAGTCGTGGACGAACGCGGTCGGCGCGGCGTCGGGGCCGCCGCCGCGGCCCTGCTTGAGCCGCTCGCCGACGACCCGCACGCTCTCGTTGCAGCGGCGGAAGCCCTCCTTGGAGAACAGCGCGAGCCGGCAGAACTCGTTCTGCGACGGGAAGATCTTGCCGTCGGCGTGATCGAGCACGTAGCCCTTGGCGTCGGCGAGCGCCAGCTCGAGGCCCCACCACCGCCGGAGCATGTCGCGCACCAGCGCGACCGAGTGGAGCGAGCGGTACGGACGCAGATCGATCACGGCGGCGAACTATAGCAGCCGCGCTCCCTCACCCGGCTACCTCGCCGCGCGCCAAACACTACGTCCTGGCGATCCAGCGTCCGTCGTCGGTGCGCACGGCGCGGCCGTCGCGCTCCAGCTTGACGAGATGCGCCAGCAGCGAGCGCTCGGCCAGCGGCCACAGCGGCGGCGGCGTGTCGGCGTAGGCGACCGCGACCAGCGCGCGTGCCGCGACCGCGCCGCCGGCGTCATCGAGCGCCGCGGCGACGCGCGCCTCGCGCATCCCGCGGTGGGCGATGTACTCCCGCAGCTTGCCCGGGCCGTCCTCGATCGGCAGCCCGTGCGCCGGCAGCAGCCGCGACGCCCACGGCCCCAGCCGCGCCAGCGACGCCAGGTACGCGATCATGTCGCCCTCGTCGGGGTCGATCAGGATCGTCCCGACGCCGGCGACCATGTCCCCGACGATCGCCGCGCCCGACGGCACGCGGAAGCACAGATGGCCATCGGCGTGGCCCGGCGTGAACATCACGTCGATCCGGACCGCGCCGACCTCGACCACCTCGCCATCCCCGAGCATACGATCGACCTGGACGCGCCCGGTGAGCCGGGCCGCCGTCGCGGCGTGCGCCCACACCGGCGCGCCCAGCCGCGCGGCGAGGTGCGCGGCGCCGCCGACGTGGTCGCCGTGGTGGTGGGTCAGCGCGATCCCGACGAGCGGGCGGCCCGCCGCGATCTCGGCGTCGAGCCAGGCGTCGAGCGCCGCCTGCTCCTCGGGGTACGGCGACGCGGGATCGACGACCAGCAGCGGCCCCTCCCCCTCGCTCGGACCGACGACGTAGCAGCCGGTGTGGGTCGCGGGCGGCAGGGTCGGCGAGCGCACCGGGAACACACGGACTTCGGGCGCGACCTGACCGCGCGCCGGCGTCATTCCCGGCACCTCGCCGGAGATCGCCCGACGGACGGCGTCGTAGATCGCCTCGACGGTCCCGGTGACTGGCCCGGTGCCTGGCCCGGTGCCTGGCCCGGGCTTTGGGTGCTTGCCGCTTTCTGACACTGGATGCCGGCCGAAAACCCCGTGACGCCTCGACCGGCCTTGCGTAGACTAACCAAGATTCACCGGCCATGGTCAGCGTCACGGCCCGCAAGATCCGCGATCACGGCACCGAGCGTGCCTCGGTGGGCGTTGGTCGTGTCTATACGGGCTACCTGATCAGCTACCCGTACATCGGCCGCGGGATGGTGATCTTCCGGGACCCCCACGGCCACCGCATGATCACCACCCCGGTGAAGCGCGTGCTGGGCGAGCCCGGCGGCAAGCAGATCTACGTCGAGACCGAGAACAGCGTGTACAAGCTCGAGATCCACGGCGAGCCGCTGTTCCCGCTGCGAAGCCCGGGCGAATAGCCGAACCGGGACGCGGGCGGAGCGCATCCCACGGGCGGCTTTGCTATGGTCCGCCGCGCTCCATGAGCCTGCTCGACAAGCGCCTGATCCTGGTCGCCGGCAAGGGCGGCGTCGGCCGCAGCACGGTGGCCGCGTCGATCGCGGCGGCGTGCGCGCGTCGCGGACGCAAGACCCTGCTGTTCGAGGTCGTCGCGAACGACCGGTTCGGCGACTACTTCGGCAAGCCCGCGGTCGGCGCGCACATCGTGCCGCTCGCGCCCAACCTCTCGGGCGTCAACACCAACCCCGCCGCCGCGCTCGAAGAGTACGGCCTGATGATCCTCAAGTTCCGCACCGTCTACGAGATGGTGTTCGAGAACCGGCTGGTCCGCGCGTTCATCCGCGCGATCCCGGGCATCGACGACTACTCGATGCTCGGCAAGGCGTGGTTCCACGCGATGGAGACCAAGCGCGGCAAGCCGGTGTGGGACACGATCGTGTTCGACCTGCCGGCGTCGGGGCACAGCATCTCGATGCTGCGCATCCCGTGGGTGATCGTCGACACCGTGCCCGACGGCCCGCTCACCCGCGACGCCCACAGCGTCCAGGCGATGCTGCGCGACACCGAGCGCACCGCGCTGGTGCTGGCGACGCTGGCCGAGGAGATGCCCGCCAACGAGGCGCGCGAGCTGCAGGCCAAGCTCGGCGGCCTGATGGGCCTGCAGGTCCAGCACCTCGTCGTCAACCAGCTCTATCCGGACCGGTTCGCAGAGGGCTCGCCGCAGGCGCGCGTGCTCGCCGCGCTGAACGGCGCGGCGGCGCCACCGCCGCACCTCGCGGCGCTCGCGGCGCACGGCGAGCTCGCGCGCAGCCGCCGCCAGCTCAACGAGCGCTACCTCGCGCAGCTCACCGCGCAGGTCCAGGCGCCGCAGATCCACCTGCCGCTGCTGTTCGCGCCGCAGCTCGGCCCCGCGCACATCGAGCACCTGTCGCAGCTGATCGAGCGCGCGACGGCGTGACGCGGACTGCCCGGCCCCCGAGGACCCGGCTACGGCGTCGCCGGCGCGGGCTCGCCGGGCTCGACGGCCGCGGGCTCGGGCCCGTCGTCGGCGTGCTCGTCGGGCGCCGGCGTCACGACCTGCACCGCGATGCCCGAGGCGCGCGCCGACCGCCAGCCGATGATCTTGCGGATCGTCCAGATCCCGGTGTCCGGGGTCACGTCGAACGACAGGTTCACGACCTTGTCGGCGCCCATCGTCTTGGCGGCGACGATCAGCATCCGGTTGACGACGCGATCGAGGCTGACGCCGCCGGGCAGCGGGATGAACAGCAGGTAGGCGCTGGTCGCGTTGGCCTGGATCGCGGCGACCGGTCGCAGCCCCGGGCCGGCCTCGACGTTCTCGGGCTGGAGCCGCACCGTCGACAGGCTCGAGCACGCGCCGAGCGCGCCAAGCGCCCCGAGCGCGGCGGCGACGACGACGACGAGGGCGGCGATCCCGGGAGCCCGCGATGGACGGCGGCGACCTCGGCGCGACATGGCGCACACATTATCACTGCGCCTCGCGCTCTGTTAGGATCGACGCCCGTGCGACGGATCGCCATCGCGACCTTGGCCGCCATCGTGGGGCTGGCGGCCGTCCGGCCCGCGCCGACGCGCGCCCAGGACCCGTCACCTGCGCCGCCCGCGCCGACCGCCGGCGACGCCGGGCCGGGCCCCGAGGAGGCGCTGACCCAGAAGATCGCGGTGTGGCGGCTCGACGCGCTCGGCCTCGAGGCCGAGCTGGTGACGCGGCTCGAGGCGCTGTTCCGCTCCGAGCTCGACCGCCTCGCCAAGCACCCGCTGCCGTCGCGCCGCGACATGGACGCCGCGGTCGGCAAGGACCGGAAGCTGCGCGAGTGCACCGGCGAGGACAAGTGCCTGACCGCGATCGGCGCCAAGGTCGGCGTCGACGTCGTCGTCACCGGCTCGGTCGCGGCACTCGGCGACAGCTACATCCTCAACATCAAGGCGGTCGACGTGAAGACCGGCAAGCAGCTGCGTCGGATCGAGACCGACCCGCTGCGCGGCAGCCCCGACGAGCTGATCGACGCGGTGCGCGTCGCGGCGTACAGCCTGCTCGCGCCGGATCAGCTCTACGGCTCGATCGTCGTGCTGTCGGATCTCGTCGGCGCGACGGTCACCCTCGACGGCAAGGCCGTCGGCAAGACCCCGCTGCCCGGCGCGCTCGCCAAGCAGCCGCTGGGCACGCACACGCTGCGGGTCGAGGCCCAGGGCTACATCGCGTTCGAGGAGCAGGTGGACGTGCGGTTCCAGAAGTCGACGCGCGTCGTCGTCCGGCTCGCCGCCGAGCAGCCAGTGATCGAGACGGGCGACGGCACGCCGCGCGTCGTCGTGCGCGACGAGCCGCGCCCCTGGTACACGTCGAAGTGGGCCTACGTCGGCGCCGGCGCGCTCGCCGTCACGCTCGGCGCGGTGATCGGCTGGGGCCTGGGCAAGGACGACGTGATCAACTGCATCCCGCCGGATCTGGATCCGCGGTGCACGGGGAGCGCCCCGTGAGCGGGCGGCGCGGGCTCGCGGTGGCGGCGGTCGCCGCTGGCCTCGTCATGATCGCCGCCGCGGCGCCGGTCGCGCACGCCCAGAAGCGCACCGTCGCGGTCGCGCCGCTGGCGGCGCTCGGCGCCGAGGACACCTCCGCCGCGGCGAAGAAGCTCCAGGCCGAGATCGAGAAGGCGCTGGCGAAGGTCGACGGCGTCGCGGTCGTCGACAGCGGCGCGGTGCTGGCCGCGATCAAGAAGGCGAAGCGCCCCGAGCTGCGGGTGTGCGAGGGAGACCACGGCTGCCTCGCGGAGCTCGGCAAGCTGGTCGGCGCCAAGCTCGTCGTCGCCGGCGAGGCGGGCGGCCTCGGCGACATCTCGGTCGTCTACCTCGAGCTGATCGACGCCGGCGCGGCCAAGGAGGTGCGCTCGACGACGCTCGAGGTCGGCGACACCGCGGAGGGCGGCGCGGTCGGCGCGGCGTACCGGCTGCTCGCGCCGGACCGCTACAACGGCACGCTCACGCTGAAGATCGACGCCGCCGGCGCGACCGTGTACGTCGACGGCAAGCAGGTCGGCAAGGCCAAGGGCACGGACGTCGGCGACGTCGCGCCGATCACGCTGTCGGTCGGCACCCACGCGCTGCGCGTGACCCACCCCGAGTACCGCGACTTCGTCAGGTTCGTCGACGTCGGCTTCGGCGCCGACACGCCGATCGACGTGCCGCTCCAGCAGTTCCCGATCGTGTCGAAGGAGCTCACCGGCACCGGCGACGGCAAGCCGCTCGACGGCGTCACCTACGTCGATCGGCCCGCGCCCTGGTACCGCAAGTGGTGGGCGATCGCCGGGTTCGCCGGCGCCGCGCTGCTGGTCACCGGGGTCACCGCCGGGATCATCGCCGACGGCACCGACGCCGACACCGTCCGCCCCGTCACGCCGCCGTAGCGCGTGCTGGCGCGGAATCGCTCCGTGTCCGGCGGCGCGACACCGTCGCGCCCGGCCGGGAGTCCGGCCGCAGCAGGGAGGGAGCCTCGGCGGCCCTTCGACAGGCTCAGGACCGACGAGGGAGGGCGGCACGCCCTCCCCTGGATCGACTGACTCGTGTCGCCCGGAGGGCGAAGCACGAGTCAGATGACGGCGTAGATCTGGTTGAGCTTCTTGTTCGCCGCGGCGTAGTCGCCGTCGCCATACGCGGCGGTCGCGTCGCGGAACAGCGCGTCGACCTTCTTCTGGTCGTCGCCGCCGAGCTTCTTGCCCTTCATCGCCGCGGACAGGCGGTTGATCTTCGCGCTGATGAACGCCCGGTCGATCTTGGTCGCCTCGACGGTGGCGAGGAACTGCTGGGCGGCGAACCGCGCCGGGCCGAAGTCGCCGTCGGCCATCGCCTTGGTCGCCTCCTTCTCCAGCCCCGCCACCGTCGACGGCAGGTCGGAGAACAGGATGCCCTTCTTCGACATCGCCTCGCGCGCCTTCTTGAGCAGCGGCTCGACGTCGCGCTTGTTGTACTTGGTGCCCTTGGGATCGACCGTCTGCACGATCGTCGTGGTCCCGCCGCCCACGGTGCACGTCTCCTTCCACCGCTCCGCCATCTCCTTCTCGCGCGCCGCCAGCGCCGCCTCGCGCTGGGCGATCCGGTCCTCGCGCGCCGCGACCGCCTTCTCGCGGTTGGCGATCCCCGACTCGCGCGCCGCGACCTGGGCCTGGGCGTCGCCGCCGGCCTGCAGCCCCTTCACCTCCTCGAGGAACGCCGACATCTGATCGCCGAGCGCGCTCTCCTGGGTGGTGATCTGCTGCTCCTGCGACGCCAGCTCCTCCACCTTCTTGTCGACCTCGGACGTGTCGCCGCCCGACTCGACCAGGCGCGCGCGCTCCTGGCTGAGGGCCTCGCGCTCCTGCTGGATCTTCTGCCGGCTCTTCATCAGCGCGTCGCGCCGCGCGATCAGGTCGTCGGCGGCCTTGGCGGCCTGCGGGTCGGCCTCGGCGGGCTGGCCCGAGGTGGCCGCCTTCCCCTTGTCCTTGCATCCCATGCTGGCCGACAGCGCGAGCAGCGCTGCCAGCCCGACGCCGGCGAGCGAACCGAGGCGAGGCATATCCGGCAATCTTACGAGATCTCCGGGCTATTTTTTTGCTGCAACCACTAACGCATCGCGTTACCGTCGCTTTGACGCGATGCCCCGACGAATCGGAACCCCTCCCCGTCACGGCCTCTACGATCCGTCCACCGAGCACGACGCCTGCGGCGTCGGGTTCGTCGCCCACATCAAGGGCGAGAAATCGCGCGCGATCGTCGAGCAGGGCCTGGAGGTCCTGGGCCGGCTGTCGCACCGCGCGGCGTGCGGGGCCGATCCCGAGACCGGCGACGGCGCCGGGATCATGCTCCAGCTGCCCCACCGGTTCTTCAAGGCCGAGGGCCTGCGCCTCGGCTTCGACATGCCGCGGCGCCGCCGCTACGGCATCGGCCAGGTGTTCCTACCGCCGGATCGCGCCCAGCGCGCCGCGTGCGAGCAGATCCTCGAGGACGTGATCGCCGAGGAGGGCCAGCGCGTCCTCGGCTGGCGCGACGTGCCGCTCGACTCGGCCCACGTCGGCCCGCAGGCGCGCTCGGTCATGCCGGTGTTCCGCCAGGTCTACGTGCGGATGCGGCGGGTGCCGCCGAGCGCGTACGAGCGGACGCTCTACGTCATCCGCAAGCTCGCCGAGAACCGCATCCGCGAGCGCGGCTGTGATCCGTCGGGCTACTTCCACGTCGCCTCGCTGTCGACCGAGACGATCGTCTACAAGGGCCTGCTGCTGCCGCGGCAGGTCCCGGCGTTCTACCTCGACCTGCAGCACCCGCTGATGGTGTCGGCGATCGCCGTCGTCCACTCGCGGTTCTCGACCAACACGTTCCCGACGTGGGACCTGGCGCAGCCGTTCCGCTACATCGCCCACAACGGCGAGATCAACACGCTGCGCGGCAACGTGTCGTGGATGCAGGCCCGCAAGAGCCAGCTCGAGTCGGCCAAGTTCCGCGGCGGCCTCGGCCGGCTGTGGCCGATCATCGTGCCCGGCAAGAGCGACTCGGCGCAGTTCGACAACATGCTCGAGCTGCTCTACCTCGGCGGCCGCACGCTGCCGCACTCGATGATGATGATGATCCCCGAGGCGATCCCCGAGGCGATGGGGGACAGCGCCTCCGGGCCCAACGCGATGTCGCCGGAGCGGCGCGACTTCTACCGCTACTCGTCGAGCCTGATGGAGCCGTGGGACGGGCCGGCGGCGATCGTGTTCTCCGACGGCTACCACGTCGGCGCGACGCTCGACCGCAACGGCCTGCGCCCGGCGCGGTGGCTGATCACCCGCGACGACCGCGTCGTGCTCGCGTCGGAGACCGGCGTGCTCGACGTCCCGCCCGAGCAGATCGTCGCCAAGGGGCGGCTGCAGCCGGGCAAGATGTTCGTCGTCGACACCGCCGAGGGCCGGATCGTCGCCGACGAGGAGATCAAGCGCGAGATCGCCGCGCACTTCCCCTACGGCAAGTGGCTCGACAAGAACGTCTTCCACTTCGACGAGCTGGCCGAGCCGAGCGAGGCGACGCTCGAGGATCCGGCGACCGGCGATGACCTGCTGCGGCTGCAGCGCGCGTTCGGCTACACCGACGAGGACATCAACCTGATCGTCGAGCCGATGGCGCGCGACGGCAAGGAGCCGGTCGGCTCGATGGGCACCGACACACCGCTGGCCGTGCTGTCGGATCGCTCGCCGACCCTGTTCAACTATTTCCACCAGCTGTTCGCCCAGGTCACCAACCCGCCGATCGATCCGATCCGCGAGGCGCTGGTGATGTCGCTCGAGACCAACATCGGCCCCGACGGCAACACGTTCGACGAGACGCCGGAGCAGTGCCACCAGATCGCGCTCAAGGGGCCGATCCTGGATCACGTCCAGCTCGCCAAGATCCAGAACGTCCACGAGGGCGTGTTCGAGCCGATCACGCTGTCGACGCTGTACCCGGTCGCCGACGGCCCCGACGGCCTCGCCGCCGCGGTCGACCGGCTGTGCAAGCAGGCCGCGACCGCGATCGACGACGGCCACAACGTCCTGGTGCTGTCGGACCGCGGCGTCGACGCCAAGCGCGTCGCGATCCCGGCGCTGCTGGCGCTGTCGGCGGTGCAGCAGCACCTGGTGCGCGAGGGCACGCGCATGCAGGCCGGCCTGGTGATGGAGACCGGCGAGGCGCGCGAGGTCCACGACTTCGCGCTGCTGATCGGCTACGGCGCCGCCGCGATCAACCCGTACCTCGCGCTCGACACCGTGCGCGCGCTGGTCGAGACCGGCCGGATCGACGGCCCGATCGAGCGCGCCCAGGGCCGCTACGTCCACGCGATCGAGGAGGGCCTGCTCAAGGTGATGTCCAAGATGGGCATCTCGACCCTGCAGAGCTACCGCGGCGCGCAGATCTTCGAGGCGGTCGGCCTCGACCGCGACATGGTCGAGCGTCACTTCACCGGCACGCCGTCGCGGGTCGAGGGCGTCGGCCTGCACGAGCTGGGGATCGAGGCGCTCGACCGCCACGATCGCGGGTTCGGCCGCCAGGCGGTCGCGATCGTCGACGAGCTGCCGGTCGGCGGCAACTACCAGTGGCGCCGCCGCGGCGAGCGCCACAAGTGGAACCCGGCGACGCTGGCGGCGCTGCAGGCGTCGGTCAAGGCGTTCGATCGCGACCGGTTCGCCGAGTACGAGCGGCTGTGCGACGACGAGGACGACGCGCTGTCGACGCTGCGCGGCCTGCTCGAGATCGTCGCGTCGCCGGCGGGCGCGGCGCCGATCTCGATCGACGAGGTCGAGCCGGTGGCCGAGCTGGTCCGGCGGTTCGTCACCGGCGCGATGTCGTTCGGCTCGATCAGCGCCGAGGCGCACGAGACCCTGGCGATCGCGATGAACCGCCTCGGCGGCAAGTCGAACTCGGGCGAGGGCGGCGAGGAGCCGCATCGGTTCCTCCCCGACGAGCTGGGCGAGGCGCACGGCGACGGCGGCGAGGCCGAGGCCGGCCGCGGCGTCGGCGACTGGCGGCGCTCCGCGATCAAGCAGGTCGCGTCGGGCCGGTTCGGCGTCACCGCGCACTACCTGGTCAACGCCGACGACCTGCAGATCAAGGTCGCGCAGGGCGCCAAGCCCGGCGAGGGCGGCCAGCTCCCCGGCCACAAGGTCGACGAGCGGATCGCCAAGGTCCGGTGCTCGACGCCGGGCGTGTCGCTGATCTCGCCGCCGCCCCACCACGACATCTACTCGATCGAGGATCTCGCCCAGCTGATCTACGACCTGCAGGTGATCAACCCGACCGCGCGGATCAGCGTCAAGCTGGTCAGCGAGGTCGGCGTCGGCACGATCGCCGCCGGCGTCGCCAAGGCGCGCGCGGCGTGCGTCGTGATCGCCGGCTACGAGGGCGGCACCGGCGCCTCGCCGATCTCGAGCGTCAAGCACGCCGGCCTGCCGTGGGAGCTGGGCCTGGCCGAGACCCACCAGGTGCTGGTGCAGAACGGCCTGCGCGATCGCATCCGCGTCCAGGTCGACGGCGGCCTGCGCACCGCGCGCGACGTCGTGATCGGCGCGCTGCTCGGCGCCGAGGAGTTCGGCATGGCGACGGCGTCGCTGGTCGCGACCGGCTGCGTGATGCTGCGCAAGTGTCACCTCAACACCTGCTCGGTCGGGATCGCGACGCAGGATCCGGCGCTGCGCGCCCGCTACACCGGCCGCCCCGAGGACGTCGTCGCGTTCTTCACGATGATCGCCGAGGGCGTGCGGGCGTGGATGGCGCGGCTGGGCGTGCGCAAGTTCGACGAGCTGGTCGGCCGGGTCGACCTGCTGCGGGTCAAGGCGTCGCCGCACTGGAAGGCGAAGAAGCTCGACCTGTCGTGCGTCGTCGCGCCGCCGGCGGCGCCGCCCAGCTACCTGGCGCCGACGCCGCACCGGTTCGTCAAGGCGCAGCCGTGGTCGCTCGCCGATCACGTCGACCACGAGATCCTGCGCCGCGCCGAGCAGGCCGACGCGCTGGCGAGCGGCGGCAAGACCGTCACGATCGCGCTGCCGATCGACAACACCAAGCGCGCCGCGGGGACGTACCTGTCGGGCGAGATCGCGCGTCGCCACGGCGCGCGCGGGCTGCCCGACCACACGATCCACGTCAAGTTCACCGGCACCGCCGGCCAGAGCTTCGGCGCGTTCCTCGCCGCCGGCGTCACGCTCGAGCTGATCGGCGACGCCAACGACTACATCGGCAAGGGGCTGTCGGGCGGCCGGATCGCCGTCCAGGCGCCGCCGCAGGTCCGCTACACGCCCGAGGACAACGTCATCATCGGCAACGTCGCGCTCTACGGCGCGACCGGCGGCGAGCTCTACGCCGCCGGCCTGGCCGGCGAGCGGTTCGCGGTGCGCAACTCGGGCGCGCGCGCGGTCGTCGAGGGTGTCGGCGACCACGGCTGCGAGTACATGACGGGCGGCGCGGTCGTCGTGCTCGGCCCGACCGGGCGCAACTTCGCCGCCGGCATGAGCGGCGGCACCGCCTACGTGTTCGACCAGCACCGCACGTTCCGCAGCCGCTGCAACCTCGAGATGGTCGAGCTCGAGTCGCTGGTCGACGAGAGCGACCTGTGGCTCGTCTACGGGATGATCGAGGACCACGTGCGGTGGACGGGCTCGGGCCTGGGCCGCCGCATCCTCGACAACTGGGAGCAGATGGTGCCCCGGTTCCTCAAGGTCATGCCGGTCGACTACAAGCGGGTGCTGCAGCAGCGCCGCGCGCAGATGCGGCCCCGCCCGCCGACCGGTCAGCACGGGACGACGGCGCCGGTCCGGCTCCACGTCGTCGACGGAGGTCGCTAGCCATGGGCAAGCCGACGGGGTTCCTCGAGTGGCAGCGGCTGCTGCCGAAGAAGCGCGCGGTGTCCGACCGCCTGCAGGACTACAAGGAGCTGTACCGGCCGCCGACGGCGGAGGCCGAGGCCGAGCTCCGCAAGCAGGGCGGGCGCTGCATGGACTGCGGCGTGCCGTTCTGCCAGCAGGGCTGCCCGCTGGGCAACCACATCCCCGACTGGAACGACCTGGTGTTCAAGGGCCGGTGGAAGGACGCCCACAAGCGCCTCGCCGCGACCAACAACTTCCCGGAGTTCACCGGCCGGCTGTGCCCCGCGCCGTGCGAGGCCGCGTGCGTGCTCGCGGTCAACACCGACGCGGTGACGATCGAGGAGGTCGAGAAGCAGGTGATCGAGCGCGCGTTCGCCGAGGGCTGGGTCCGGCCCGAGCCGCCGCGCGCCCGCACCGGCAAGACCGTCGCGATCGTCGGCTCGGGTCCGGCGGGGCTGGCGGCGGCGCAGCAGCTCGCGCGCGCCGGCCACACCGTCACGGTGTTCGACAGCGCGCCGCGCGCCGGCGGCCTGCTCCGCTACGGCATCCCCGACTTCAAGATGGAGAAGTGGGTGATCGACCGCCGGCTCGCCCAGCTCGAGGCCGAGGGCGTCACCTTCCGCTGCGGCGTCGAGGTCGGCAAGGACCCGACGTGGACCGCGCTGCGCGCCAGCTTCGACGCGGTGCTGATCGCGATCGGCGCGCGCCGCGGCCGCGACCTCGACGTGCCGGGGCGCGAGCTGCACGGCGTCGTCATGGCGATGGACTACCTCACCGAGCAGAACGAGGTCGTCGCCGGTGACCGCGAGCGCGCGAGCTGGGACGTCAAGGGCAAGCGCGTCGTGATCCTCGGCGGCGGCGACACCGGCTCCGACTGCGTCGGCACGGCGCTGCGCCAGGGCGCGGCCGAGGTCCACCAGCTCGAGCTGCTGCCGGCGCCGCCGGTCGAGCGCGCCGCCGACAACCCATGGCCGCAGTGGCCCATGGTCTACCGGACGTCGACCTCGCAGGAGGAGGGCGGCGAGCGCGGGTTCGCGCTGCGCACGACGCGGCTCACCGGCGTGGGCGGCAAGCTGCAGTCGCTGGTCGCGGCGCGGCTCGCCCCGGACCTGCAGCCGACCGGCGAGGAGGTCGTGATCGGCGTCGACACGCTGATCCTCGCGATGGGCTTCACCGGGCCGGACACGCGGCCGCTGGTCGATCAGCTCGGCGTCGCGCTCGACCGCCGCGGCAACGTCGCGACCGACGGCAGCTACCGGACGAACGTCGAGAACGTGTGGGCCGCGGGCGACGCCAAGCGCGGCGCCAGCCTGATCGTGTGGGCGATCGCCGAGGCGCGGGAGGCCGCGCGCGCGATCGACGAGGCGCTGCGCGGCGCGCCGTCGTGGCTGCCGTCGCGCGGCGTCGATCAGCCGTTCGGCGGCCGGTAAGGCGCCTCGCGACGGACGCCGCCCGGTCGGCGGCCGCGTCGAAACCGCCGGCGCGGGGCGAGCGCGCGCCCGGCCCGGACGCTACCTTCCGGCCATGACCAGGATGTGGATCGTCGCGGCCGCGCTCGGTGCGGTCGCGTGCAAGGACAAGGCGCCCGCGCCCGCCGCCGCGCCCGCGGGCACCGCCGCCGCGCCCGCGAGCCCGCCCGTCGGGGCCGCGCCGGGCGGGTCGTCGCGCACCGCGCCCAC
>WYBA01000520.1 GCA_011526095.1 Myxococcales bacterium
GGGCGTCGGCGGCGGCGGCCCACGCCCGCGCGATC
Source organism: Myxococcales bacterium (assembly GCA_011526095.1). Lineage (GTDB taxonomy): Bacteria > Myxococcota_A > Polyangia > Haliangiales > Haliangiaceae > WYBA01. The sequence continues at coordinate 36 of WYBA01000520.1, forward strand.
CGCGCCGGCGCCGTCGCGACCGCGGCGGCGGCGCGGACCAGGTGCGGCAGGTGGTCGAGCGCGACCCCGCCCTCGAGCTCGACCTCGAGCCGGTCGCGATCGATGCGGATCCGCGGGCCGCGGACGACGCCGCGCACGCCGCGCAGCGCGCGCCGCTGCAGGTCGAGCCGCAGCGCCGCGAACACCGCGCCGCGCGCGGGCGGGTCGAGCAGCGCGGCGGCGAGGGCGCGGTCGTTGGTGCGCAGGTGGAGGTCGGAGTCGCCCAGGCCGGTGCGGACCTGGTCGGCCGAGACCACGGCGTCGTCGACGACGAGCCGGTAGTCGCCGAACGCGTCCTGCAGCGCGGGGAACCGGCGCCGGCGCGGCGAGACGTCGAGCTCGAAGTCGTCGAGCGCGGGCATCGGCGCGAGCAGCCGCAGGTAGGGGACGACGTCGGCGGCCTGGCTGCGCGCGGGGTCGACCTCGAGCACGACCTCGTCGGCGCCGTGGCGCGCGCGGACGTGCTCGGCGCCGGCGCGCACCGCGGTGTCGGTCCACGCGTCGATCGCGGCGACGACGTCGAGGCTCACCGGTACGGTCCGACCGCGGCGTCGGCCTCGAACGCGAGCGCGGCCGCGAGCTCGATCGCGGGCCCCAGGCGCGCGGGATCGGGCGCGAGGTCGTCCCACACCATGCCGATCTCGTCGCCCGCGCCCCACGCCGCGAGCGGCGCGGCGGCGAGCAGCAGCGGCACGCGCGCGCGCAGCCGGGCCGCGGCGCGCTCGGGCGCGGTGGCGCGCGCGGTCCACGCGTCGGGCAGGCCGGGCACGTCGACCGCGCGCAGCCGCGGCAGCTTCGGCAGCTCCCACGGCGGCGCGTCGCGGGTGAGCGACCACGCGTCGCCGTCGGGGGCGATCCGGCGCGCCCGCAGCCGGGTGGCGAGGCGGGCGACGCGGTCGTCGTCGCGCAGGCGCAGGACGTTGTCGATCCGGACCTCGGCGGGCCCGCGCTCGAACGTCGCGGCGAACGCGCCGCCGACGTCCCACTGGTCCTCGGTGGTGGTGCCGCCGAGGGCGCGCGCGACGTCGAGCCAGGTGCGCCCGATGCGGTGCGGGCGCGACGCCAGCGACGCGGCGGCGTGGAGCGCGCGCACCGCGCGGTCGGGCGTGTACTCGCTGTCGCGCAGCGCGACGATCTCGGTGGCGGTCGACTCGAACCGGTAGCCGTTGCTGCACACCGCGGGCGTCAGCGCCTCGCCCTCGAACTGGCTCCACAGCGCGGCGCCGAGGGCGGCGCGGCTGGCGCGATCGAACCACACGCCGGCGAGCGGGCCGGTCGCGGTCTGGACGTAGTCGAGGTCGGGGTCGAGCGCGGCGCGTGCGCGCTCGACCGCGGGCGCGATGTCGTCGTCGTGGGTATAGGAGTACCCGTCGCTCGATCGCCGCGTCGGGACGGTGCCGAGGCGCCGGTGCGTCGGCGTCACGCGCACGGCGGTGCCGTGCAGGTCGATCGTGCGGACGAACAGCTCGAGCTTGGGGGCCTCGCGCACCCGGGCGTGGAGCCACACGCCCTCGTGCTCGAACACCAGGCGCGCGACGGTGCCGCCGGGCTGGAGCCGGGCGCCGGGCAGATGGGCGGAGAGCGCCTTGACCAGGCTCACGGCTCGATGGTGCCACGGGTGCGCTACCCTGGGCGCGTGAGCTTCCGCGATGACCACGAAGCGCTGCTGCATCGGGCCGCGGCGCTGGAGGGCGAGCTCGAGCGCGCGCGCCGCGAGCGCGACGAGGCGCGCGCGGAGGCGGAGCGGCTCAAGGCGGAGGCGGAGGCGGAGGCGGAGGCGGAGACGGAGGCGGAGACGGAGACGGAGGCGGAGACGGAGACGGAGGCGCGCGGTCAGCGCCGGGAAGGGAGCGCGGCGCGGCCGGTGACGTGGCCGCTGCAGGCCGCCGGTGGCGCGGTCGTGCTGGGCGGTGGGTGGCTGGCGCTCGCCGCGGTGCTCGGCGCGGCGGCGTCCGCCGCGATCGTCGTCGGCGCGGCGGCCGTGGGTGGCGTCGGCTACCTCGTCCACCGGGCGCGCGGACCGCGGCTGCTCGTCCACGCGATGCCCGCGCCGTTCCCGGTCGACCTCGGCCCGCTGCGCGCGGCGCTGGCGCAGGGGCGGCGCGCGCTGGTCGTGCGGATCCACGTGACGTTCGCCGAGCCGCCGGGGCGCGACCGGCGGCGCCTCGCCGAGCGCATGCTGCAGCAGCGCGGGCTGCGGCCGGCGTGGGACAACGATCTGTTGATCGTCAGCAGCCACCGGATCAAGGACGCGACCGAGGACAGCGTCCGTCGGTTCCTCGCGCGCGCCGCGGTGACGCTCGGCAAGCTGCACGAGCGCGCGCCGATCGCCGGCGCGGTGGCCCGCGCGACGTCGTAGTCACGGCATCGAGGCTACCGGTACGGCCCGACGCTGCTGGTCGCGGCGAGGCCGCGGGCGAGCGCGAGCGCCGGCTCGAGCGCGAGGCGCTGCTCCTCGAACCCGTCGAACACGACGGCGACGGCGTCGCCCGAGGCGATGACCGCGACGGGCAGCGCGCCGCCGAGCAGCGCCAGGTGCGGCGCGAGGTCGTCGTGGGCGTCGGTCGCGCGGTCGGCGATCAGCAGGTAGCGGCCGCGAGGCACGTCGGGGACGTCGAGCGGCACCGGCCCCGGGCGGCTCGACGACGGAGACGGCGGCGGCACGCGCTGGGCGTCGATCACGGTGAACGCTCCGGCGGTGCCGCGGCGCTCGGCGACGACGTGGGTGGACAGCCGCGGGCCCGGCGCGCCGGCGCCCGGCGCGAGCGGCGCCTGGCGCCACGCCAGGTGCACGCTCGGCATCGGCATCGTCAGCCCGATGCGGAACGACGTGACGTCCCAGCCCTCCGCCGTCGGCACCGGGCCCCACCGCCGCAGCGCGCGCCGCAGCTTGCGGGCGATCTGGTAGGGGCGCGCGGCGATCGCCGCGGCCGCGCGCAGCGCCGCGAGCTGATCGTCCTCGCCGCGCGCGACGCCGAGCACCTCGACGCGGCGGTTGGCGACGACCACGGTCTGCCCGGCGTGACGGCCGGCGGCGAGCTCGATCTGGGCCGCCTCGTCGAGCAGCAGGCGCGCCAGCTGCGGGTCGTCGGCGTCGACGCGGAAGCTGTGATCGAACGCGCGGTGGCCGGTGAGGAAGTTGCCGGCGCCGCCGTCGGGCCGCACCCGCAGCACCAGCCCGTCGAGCACGGGCATCGGCGCCGACGCGACGACGCCGAGCACCGGGTCGAGCTCGATCGCGAGCTCGGCCCCGCCGAGATCGACGACGAACGTCCGGCCGTCCGCGGTCCGCGCGTGCGGCAGGACGTCGGCGAGGCGATCGATCAGGGCCACGGCCAGCGGTTAGCCCGGCCGTCGACGCGTCGCAACCGACTTGCCCTGACAAGGGCGCGGGCGTACGCCTTGACCCGATGCCCAACCGCCTCGCCTCCGAGTCGTCCCCGTACCTGCGGCAGCACCAGGACAACCCGGTCGCGTGGTGGCCGTGGTGCGCCGAGGCGTTCGCCGAGGCGCGCCGCCTCGACAAGCCGGTGTTCGTGTCGATCGGCTACGCCGCGTGCCACTGGTGCCACGTCATGGCGCACGAGAGCTTCGACGATCCGGCGACGGCGGCGGTGATGAACGAGCTGTACGTCAACGTCAAGGTCGACCGCGAGGAGCGCCCCGACGTCGACACGATCTACATGAACGCGATCCACGTGATGGGGGAGGGCGGCGGGTGGCCGCTGTCGGCGTGGTGCACGCCCGACGGCAAGCCGTACTTCCTCGGCACGTACTTCCCGCCGGCCGATCGCCACGGCCGCCCCAGCTTCGTCAAGGTGCTGCGCACGATGGCCGACGCGTGGCGGACGCAGCGCGAGGCGGTGCTCGACAACGTCGAGGCGCTGATGGACGGGCTGCGCCACGTCGACGCGCACTACCGCCGCGGCGCCACCGCGGCGGACCCGGCGCGGCTGACGTCCGAGCTGCTGATCGCCGCGGGCCGGCAGCTGGTGCAGAAGACCGATCCGCACCACGGCGGGCTCGGCGGCGCGCCGAAGTTCCCGTCGTGCTCGACCCACCTGCTGCTCGGGCGGTGCGGGCGCCTGCCGTTCGGCGAGCCGGCGCGCGAGGCGTTCCTGCTGTGGGCGCGGCAGATGGCGCGCGGCGGGATCTACGACCACCTCGCCGGCGGGTTCGCGCGCTACTCGGTCGACGCGAAGTGGGTCGTCCCGCACTTCGAGAAGATGCTCTACGACAACGCGCAGCTGGTCGCGGTCTACGCCGACGCCGTGCGGCTCGCGCCCGGCGACGCGGAGCTGGCCCGCGTGATCCCCGAGACGGTGGCCTGGCTCGAGCGCGAGCTGCTCCACCCGGCGGGCGGGCTGTGGTCGAGCCTGGACGCCGACAGCGAGGGGCAGGAGGGCAAGTTCGCGGTGTGGACGCCGGCGCAGGTGCGCGAGGCGCTCGGGCCCGCCGACGCGATCCAGCTGTGCGCGGCCTACGGCGTGACCGACCACGGCAACTTCGAGCACGGCACGACGGTGCTCGCGCGCGTCACCCCGCGCGGCTCCGCGCACGAGGAGGCCGCGCTCGACGCGATGCGCGCGCGGCTGCTCGAGGCGCGGCGGCGCCGCGTGCCGCCCGCGACCGACGACAAGGTGCTGTCGGGGTGGAACGGGCTGGCGGTGTCGGGCCTGGTGCGGGCGTGGGCGGCGACGGGGCACGCCCCGGCGCTGGCGCTGGCGCGGCGGGTCGGCGAGTTCCTCGTTCGCGAGCTGATGCCGCCCGACGGCAAGCGCGTCGCCCGGGTGTGGCACGACGGCAAGCGCCGGCTCGACGGCACGCTCGACGACTACGCGTTCGTCGCCGCCGCGATGTTCGACCTCGCCGAGGCGACCGGCGAGCCGGCGTGGTGGGCGCGCGGCGCCACGTTGATGCAGACCGTGCGCGAGCTGTTCTGGGCCGAGGAGGACGGCGTCGGCGTGTTCTACATGAACGCCAGCGGGGCCGACGGCGGCACCGATCTCTTGATCCACCGCCCCGAGTCGCACCACGACGGCGCGATCCCGGCGGGCGCCGCGGTCGCGGTCGACAACCTGGTGCGGCTCGGCGAGGTCGCGGGCGACGCCGCGGCGCTCGCGCTGGCCGAGCGCTACCTCGCCCAGCGCCTCACCGGCGCGGCGGCCGGCAGCCCGTTCGGCGCGTCGACCCTGTACCTCGCGCTCGACCGCCTGCTGCACGGTCAGACGCTCGTCGCGTCGGACGGCGACGGCCGCGACGCGCTGGTCGCGGCGGCGCGCGCCGCCTACGCGCCGACCCTGTCGATCGCCGGGGCGTGGGCCTCGGCGGAGCTGCTCGCCGGCAAGGGCCCGGCGGCGGACGGCCGCGCGCTCGCCTACCTGTGCCGCGGCCAGAGCTGCGCGGCGCCGACCAGCGACGCCGCCGCGCTCGTCACACTGATTTCTTCATCCCGACCATGACCAGGATGACGAACACCAGCAGCGGCAGGACGTAGGGCGTGACGACGAGCCCGAACTCGAAGCGGCTCCACCCGATGATCACCTCGAACGCGTAGAGCGAGATGCCGATCAGGCCGGCGCCGATGAACTCGGGCCAGTCGGTCTCGATCTTGAGGCCGAGCCAGTAGATGCCGGCGCCGACGACGATCCCGACGAGCGCGAGGATCCACGCCGGCAGCCCGACGAACGTGGTCACGCCGTCCTTGGCGGTCTTGGGGTCGTTGAACGCCAGGTTGGCGATCACCGCGCCGACGAGCACCAGCCCGGCGACGATCAGGTAGGTCCACATCTTCGCGCGGCTCTTGCCGGCAAACGCCTTCTCGGTCATCGGTGCTTTCCCCCCGGGCGATGGCTTCGCCCGTCGCGCCGATCGTACCTCAACTCGGCTCGCGGTTGGCCTCGGCGACCGCGCGCTGGCCGGCGGCGACGTCGACCCGGGCGAGCAGCGCCGCCCCGACCACGAAGAACCCGATGATCGACAGGATCGCCGGGCGGCTCGAGCCGAACGCCGCGACCGCGACGGCGAACAGCGCCGGACCGAGGATCCCGGCGAACTTCTCGAACACGGCGAACAGGCCGAAGAACTCGCTGCTCTTGTGGCGAGGGATCATCGAGGCGAACAGCGAGCGCGACAGCGCCTGGACCCCGCCCTGGACCAGCCCGACCAGGCCCGCGAGCACGTAGAAGTGCAGCGCCGAGGTCATGAAGTAGCCGAGCACGCTGATCACCGCGTAGGTGGCGAGCCCGGCGAAGATCGCCCGCCGCGTGCCGACCTTGCCGGCGACGTGGCCGAACGCGAAGCTCGCCGGGATGCCGACGAACTGGACGATCAGGAGGGCGGTGATCATGTCGCCCGTCTTCAGGCCGATCTCCTCGCCGTAGGCCGTCGCCATGCGGATGATCGTCCCGACGCCGTCGTTGTAGATGAGGAACGCCAGCAGCATCATGCCGGCCTGGGGGTAGCGCCGCAGCTCGCGCCAGGTGTGGCGCAGGTCCGACAGGCCGGCGCGGATCGCGGCGAGCCCCGACGCGCGCTGCGCCGCGGGGATCTCCGGCTCGGGGACGTGGCGGAACAGCGGGATCGCGAACGCCAGCCACCACGCCGCGGTCATCACGAACGCCAGCCGGATCGCGGTGTCCTTGTCGGGCAGGCCGACCGCGCCGGGCGACAGCACCATGACGACGTTGACCGCGAGCAACAGCCCGCCGCCGAGGTAGCCGAGCGCGTAGCCGGCGGTCGAGACGCGGTCGAGCTCGCCGGGGCGCGCGACGTGGGGCAAGAGCGCGTCGTAGAACACGAACGCGCCGTTGGCGGCGATGTTGCCGACGGCGAACAGCCCGAGCGCGAGCGGCCAGTCGCCGGGCCCGACGAACCACAGGCACGCCGTCGCGGCCACGCCGATCGACGTGAACACGGCGATCATCCGCTTCTTGACCGGCGCGTGGTCGGCGATCGCGCCGAGCAACGGCGAGGCGATCGCGATCACCGCGAGCGCGAGCGCGGTGGCGAGCGACAGCTTGCCGGTCGCGGCGGCCTTGTCGGCCTCGGACGCGCCGGCGCCCGCGGCGAGCGCGACGAACCACGGCGGGAAGATCGCGGACACGACGGTCGTGATGAACGCCGAGTTGGCCCAGTCGTACATCACCCACGCGCGCGTCGGCTTGCGGTCGAGGGCGAGGCGGTGCAGCAGGCTCATCGCGCGCGCTCCACCAGCCCGCGGTGCTCCCACGGCAGCCGCCCGGCGGCGACGAGCGCGTCGAGCGTGGCGCGGGCCGCGGCGCGGTCGCCGGCGGCGAGCTGGGCCTCGGCCAGCGCCACCTGCCACGCGACGCTGTCGGGCAGCCGCGTCGCCATCTCGCGCGCCAGCGCGAGCGCCTCGGCGGCGTCGGCCTCGGCCCCGGCGCGGTCGCCAGCGGCGGCGCGCGCCGCGGCGCGCACGGTCAGCACGCCGGCCAGGCCCTCCTTCCACTCGAGGTTGTCCGGATCGGCGTCGACCAGCGCGCGGACGCGCCCGGCGGCGGCGTCGAGCCGGGCGCGCGCCTCGTCGGGCTCGCCGGCGCGCAGGTGCAGCCGCGCCAGCGCCAGCTCGCTCAGCGCCAGCTCGTTCTTGAGCCCGGCGGCGCCGGTCGCCGCCGCGGCCAGCGCCTCGCGCAGCGCCAGCGCCTCCCGCGCCGCGGCGAGCGCGCCGGCGGTGTCGCCGCGCGCCGCGAGCGCCCCGGCGATCTTGTGGTGGCTCCACGCCAGCGCGCGCCGCCACGCGGCGACCTTGCCGTCGCGCGCGACCAGGCCGGCGCGCAGCTCGAGCGAGGCGCGGTACGCGGCGAGCGCGGCGTCGACCTCGCCGACGAACAGGTGCGCGTCGCCCTTGCGGGTGTGCAGGCGCGCGACGTCCATCGTCCAGCTCGCGTTGCCGGGGTCGCGCGCGGTCAGCTCGGCGTGGCTGGCGAGGCCCGCGTCGTAGCGGGCGATCGCGCCGCGCGCGTCCCCCTGGTCGTAGAGCACGAAGCCGAGCTCGGCCAGGACGTTGCCGCGGTCGCGGCGCCAGTCGGTGTTGGCCGGATCGGCGGCGACGAGCGCGTCGAGCAGCACCAGCGCCTCGCCGTAGATCGCGCGCGCCTCGGCGAGCGCGCCGGTCTCGCGCAGCAGCGTCCCGACGACGTTCTGGATGTACGCCAGCCCGGCGCGGAACGCGGTGCGCTGGGGGTGCGCGGCGACCAGCGCGGTGCGCTGCTCGGCGGCGGCGCGGTAGTGGGCGAGCGCGGCGCGGGTGTTGCCGCGGTTCTGCTCGGCCGAGCCGAGCTTCATCGCGCTGGTCGACAGGTCGAACGCGGCCTGCGCGTCGGCGTCGGCGGCGGCCGCGGCGCCGGCGGCGCGGTCGACGACGTCCTGGCGCAGGCGTCGCGCGGCCTCGTACTCGACGATCGCGTCGTCGGGCGCGCCCTTGTTGCGCAGGATGTCGCCGACGCGATCGTGGGCGTCGGCGGCGCCGAGCAGCAGCTCGCGGTCCGCCGGGGCGCCGGCGCGCCCCTGCTCGTAGACCGCCAGGCCCTCGCGGTAGCGGGCGAGCGCCTCGTCGATCTTGCCGCGCGCCTGCAGGATCACGCCGGTCGCGACCGTCGCCTTGCCGAGCGCGGCGCGGCGGCGCGGCGTCTCGGGCGCGCCCGGCGCGGCGTCGATCAGCGCGGCGAGCCGCGCGCGCGCGTCCTCGAACGTGGCGAGCGCGTCGTCGAGCCTGCCGCTGAGCCGCTCGGCGTCGCCGAGGATGCCGAGCGCCACCGCCATGCGGTCGACGTCGTCGGCGCGCATCCCGCCGGGCAGGTCGGCGAGGTCGTCGTAGTAGCCCTTGACGTTGCTGCCCAGGCCCGCCATCAGGTCGAGCTTGCCGACGGCGTCGAGCCGGTCGCGCATGTCGGACACCATGTAGTCGACCAGCTTCTCGGCGGCGGCGCGGCGGCGGTCCGCGATCGTGCGCGCGTCCTGGGCGCGGTCGCGCTCCTCGATCACCTGGCGCACCGCGATCGTCCCGCCGACGGCGAACCCGAGCACGGCGATCGTCGCGATCGTGACCGCGGCGCGGTTCTTGCGGACGAACCGCGCCAGCCGCTCGCGCAGGGTGTAGCGGTGGGCGCCGACGAGCTGGCCGGTCTGGAACCGGCGCAGCTCCTCGGCCAGCTCGCGCGCGGTCGGGTAGCGGCCGGCCGGCTCGTACGCCATCGCGCGCGCGACGATCGCGACGAGGTCGGTCGGCGCGTCGGGCGCGCGCTCGGCCAGCGGCACGACCTTGCCGGCGATCGCGTGGGCGATCACGTCGGTGGCGCTGCGCGCGCCGTAGGGCGGGGCGCCGGCGAGCAGGTGGTAGAGCATCGCGCCGAGCGAGAACACGTCGGCGCGCTCGTCGACGCTGTCGCCGCGCGCCTGCTCGGGCGGCATGTACGCCGGCGTGCCCATGATCGCGCCGGCGACCGTGAGGGTCGAGCTGCCGGTCTCGCTCGCGCTGGCGCCCGGGTCGCGCGGGCGGGCGGGCGCGGCCGGCGCCTCGGCGGGGCGGCGGCGCGGCGCGGTCGCGGCGGCGTCCGACGTCAGCCCGTCGTCGGCGTCGAGGTCCTTGGCCAGGCCCCAGTCGATCACGACGATCTCGCCGAAGTCGCCGACGAGCACGTTGGCCGGCTTGAGATCGCGGTGGATCACGCGCTGGCTGTGGGCGTAGGCGATCGCGTCGCACACCGCGGCGATGCTGGGCAGCAGCGCGAGCCGGTCGCGCAGCGTGCGCGCGGCGGAGATGACCTTGTCGAGCGGCTGGCCCGAGACGAGCTTCATCGCGTAGAACGGCTCGCCGGTGGGCCAGCGCCCGGCCTCGTACACGGGGACGATCGCCGGGTGCTGCAGCCGCGCGGTGATCAGCGCCTCGCGGCGGAACCGCAGCGCCTGCTCGGGGCCGAGCACGAGCAGCTCCTTGATCGCGACGTCGCGGTGGAGCCGGTGGTCGTGCGCGACGACGATCCGGCCCATCCCGCCGCGCGCGATCTCGGCGTCGGCGTGGTAGTGGCGCGCCTCGACGATCGGCAGCTCGTCGTCGAGCGCGGCGGCGGCGGCGACCGAGTGCATCGGGACCTGGTCGGCGGACGGCACCTCGGTGGCGCCGCCGGGGCGCAGCGAGCTGCGGATCGCGGGCGGGCGCGAGCCGGCGCCGGCGGGGACGGCGTCGGCGGCGAGCGTGACCCCGGACTCGAGCTCCCGGTCGGTGGGCGGTGGCGGCGCGGGCGCGGGCGCCGGGGCCGCGTCGGGGCCGATCGTCGCCGCGAACGCGTCGGCGGCGCCGTCGGCTGGTCGATCGCGCTCGGGCATGGGGCGTGCGATGGTACCGCCGATGTCGTCGCCGCTCCATGTCGTCACGGCCGGTCAGGGGCCGCGCTGCGTCCTCGTCCACGGCAGCGCGGCCGAGCACGTGACGTGGAACATCCAGCTCGCGGGCGCGCTGCGCGACCGATTCACGCTTCAAGCCTACGACCGGCGCGGCACCGGCCGGTCGCCGGGGGATCCCGACGCCTCGGTCGAGGCGCACGCCGACGACCTGCTCGCGCTGATCGGCGACGATCGCGTGCTGGCCGTCGGGTCCAGCTTCGGCGCGGTGTGCGTGCTGGCGGCGGCGCGGCGCGCGCCCGCGCGGTTCCTCGGCGTCGTGCTGTGCGAGCCGCCGCTGGCGCCGTCGGACGACGCGCCGGCGGTGCCCGAGGCGTTCCTCGGCCGGTTCGACGAGCTGGTCGCCACCGAGGGTGGCGAGGCGGCGGCCGCGTTCTTTCTGCGCACGGTGCTGACCGATGCGATCTACGACCGCATCCCGCGGGCGTTCCAGGCGCGCAGCCAGGCGCTGTGGCGGCAGATCCGCGGCGACAGCCGGGCGCTCGGGGCGTACCGCGTCGACTACGCCGGGCTACGCGCGGTGGAGGTGCCGGCGCTGCTGCTCGGCGGGGCGCGGTCGGCGCCGTACTACCGCCCGACGCTGGAGGCGCTGGCGGCCGCGCTGCCGCGGGCGCGGCTGGCGCTGCTCGCCGGCGCCGGGCACATGATGCACGCCGAGGCGCCGCGGGCGTTCGCGGACCACCTGCTGGCGTTCGCCGCCGAGGTCGGTTGCCCCCCGGCCCCGGCTCGGGCAGAGTCCGGCGTCCCATGAGCGAAGGCTTCGCATTCGAGCGCACCGACGGCGTGCGTCCGCGCGCCGTGATGGTCGCGGTCCAGCTGCCGGGCGTCGACGACGCCGGGCTGCGCAGCTCGCTGGCGGAGCTGCGCCGGCTGGCGACGACGCTCGGCCTCGACGTCATCGGCGAGCTCACGCAGCGGCGCGGCGGGCTGGCGGCGGGCAAGGTGCTGGGTGACGGCAAGCTCAAGGAGCTGGCGCGGTGGACCGGAGGCACGGGCCTGGTCGAGAAGTACCAGAAGCCGGGGACGCGGAAGAAGAAGGACGGGGAGGGCGAGGCGGAGACGGAGGCGGAGGCGGAGGCGGAGGCGGAGACGCAGCCGGAGGCGGAGCCGCAGCCGGCGGCGGAGGCCGAGGGCCAGCCGGGCACGGACCCGGCGGCGGCGAAGGCCGACGAGCCGCTGCCCGAGGACCAGCGCGCGCAGGTCGTGCTCGTCGATCACGACCTCACGCCGACCCAGCAGCGCAACCTCGAGCTCGCCACGGGCGTCGAGGTCCACGATCGAACCTCGGTCATCCTCGGCATCTTCCACCGCCACGCCCACACGCGCGAGGCGCGGCTGCAGGTCGAGATCGCGCGGCTGCACTACCTCGCGCCGCGGCTGCGCGAGAGCGGCGGCGGCGGCGATCGCGTCCGCGGCGGCGTCGGCGGCAAGGGCGCGGGCGAGAGCTCGCTCGAGCTCGACCGTCGCCGCATCCGCGATCGCATCGCCGAGCTCCGCCGCGAGCTCGCCGCGATCGAGGGCACGGCCAAGGTCCGGCGCGGGCGTCGCGGCGAGCTGCCGACGGTGGCGCTGGTCGGCTACACCAACGCCGGCAAGTCGTCGCTGATGCGCGCGCTCACCGGCACCGAGGTCTACGTCGCCGACAAGCTGTTCGCGACGCTCGACACCACGGTGCGCGTGCTGGTGCCGCGGACCGAGCCGCCGATCCTGGTCAGCGACACGGTCGGCTTCATCAAGAAGCTGCCCCACGACCTCGTCGCGTCGTTCCGCTCGACGCTCGAGGAGGCCGGCGACTGCGACCTGCTGCTCCACGTCGTCGACGCCTCCGACCCGGCGTTCCGCGACCACATGAAGGTCACGCACGAGGTGCTCGGCGAGATCGGCGTGGCGCAGCCGACGCTGATCCTGCTCAACAAGTGCGACAAGGTCGACGACGAGACGCGCGCGGCGCTGCGGCTCGAGCTGCCGGACGCGGTCCAGCTCTCGGCCAAGCGCCCCGAGGACGTCGCGATGCTCCACGACCGGATCGTCGCGGTGTTCCTCGGCGAGCTCGAGGAGGCCGAGCTGGTCGTGCCGTGGGACCGCCACCGCGTCGTCAACACCGTGCACGAGCAGTGCACGGTGCTGGGCGAGGCGCACGAGGAGCACGGCACGCGCCTGCGCGTGCGCGCCGCCAGGAGCGTGCTCGAGCGGATCCGCGGCGAGCTGGCGTAGCGCGCGGCGCGACCCGGATCGGGCACGGGCACGGGGCAGGCGAAGCGGAACGTCGCTGCGCGACGTTCCGCCTGGCCTGCTAGCGCGGGATCAGGCTGTCCTCGCCGCGGCGCCGCATCTCGGCCCGGTAGGCCTCGATCGTCTTGACGAACAGGTCGGCGAGCTCGGGGTCGAACTGCGTGCCGGCGCAGCGGTCGATCTCGCCGATCGCGACCTCGTGGGGCAGGGCGCGGCGGTACGCGCGGTCCGACGTCATCGCGTCGTACGCGTCGGCGATCGCGACGATCCGCCCGACCAGCGGGATGTTGTGGCCGGCCAGGCCGCGCGGGTAGCCGCCGCCGTCCCACCACTCATGGTGGCACCAGCAGCCGTCGATCAGGCCGTGCAGGCACGGCACCGGATCGAGGATGCGCTTGCCCTTCTCCGGGTGGGTCCGGAACGTCCGGACCTCGTCGGGCGTGAGCTTGCCCGGCTTGTTGAGCATGTCGTAGCGGATGCCGATCTTGCCGATGTCGTGCATCAGCCCGGCCTTGACGATGTGCAGCACCTCGGTGTCCGGCAGCGTCAGCCCGCGCGCGATGATCTCGGCGTAGGTCGCGACCCGTTCGGAGTGGCCGCGGGTGTAGACGTCGCTCTCCTCGAGCGCCTGCGCGAACCCCTCGACCGTCGTCTGGAAGTTGTCCTCGAGGCTCTCGTTGGCGCGGCGCAGGTCGTCGTTGGTGCGGCGCAGGTCGTCGTAGAGCCGCGCGTTGTCGATCGCGGTGGCGGCGCGCGACGCGAGCACCGCGAGCATCTTGCGGTGGCCCTCGTCGAACTTCTTGCCGCGGGTGAACGAGAACGTGTTGAGCGCGCCGACGACGCGGCCGGCGACCTGCAGCGGCACGCTGAGGAACGACACCAGCGCGTCGCCGGCGGCGCCCTCGGAGAAGAACCGGCCGGCGCGCGGGCCGTGGGCCACGACCGGGCTGCCCGCGACGTAGTGCTCGACCAGCGTCGGGAACGCGGGCGAGGGCAGGGCGCCCGGCAGCGTGACGTCGTGGTGGTCGTTGACCCGCTTGACCCGCTCCTCGTACACGCCCGTGCGCGGGTCCTGCAGGTGGAGCGTCGCGACGTCGGCGTCGACCTCGTCGATCGTCGCGCGCAGGATCACGTCGAGGATGTGGTCCACCTCGAGCGAGGTCGCGATCGCCTCGGACACGCGGTAGATCGTCAGCGCCTCGCGCAGCCGGATGTTCTCGGCCTGGAGCTGCTGGCGGTACAGCCCGCGCTGGACGACGTGGATGACCTCCTCGACCTTGAACGGCTTGAGGATGTAGTCGTACGCGCCCTTCTTCATCGCCTCGATCGCGCTCTCGACCGTGCCGAAGCCGGTCATGATCACGGTGAGGACGTTGATGTTCTCCTCGGTGATCTTCTCCAGCAGCTGCAGCCCCGACAGCCGCGGCATCTTGAGATCGGTGATCACCAGATCGTAAGGGCGCAGCCGTAGCTCGAGCAGAGCCTTCTCGCCGTCCTCGACCGAGCGGACGTGATAGCCCTCGAGCTGCAGGAACTCGGACAGGATCTCGCGGATGACCTTCTCGTCGTCGACGACGAGGATCCGCGCGACGTCCGGCGCGTCGGCGACGGCCTCGTCGGCCGCCCCGGCGCCGGGCGTCGTCGGCGTCGCGCCCGGGTCACCGCCGATCAGGCTCACGGGGTGTCCGTCGACCCCTCGCCGCCGTCACCGTCGGGCGGCGGCGTCTGCTTCGTCGGGTCCTGCACCGGCTGGACCTCCTTGTCGGCGTCCGAGCCCTCCGATCCGACCGTGTACCCGCCCGCGCCCATCGCCGGATCCACGCCCTTGACCTGGTTGGGGTTCATCGGGTCGGGGAACTGGCTCTTCTTGCCCAGCACCTTGTCGCTCTCCGCCTGGAGCTGGACCCACTTCTGGCGGACCGACAGCGCCTTCTGCTTCTCGGCCTCGGCCTTCGCCTTGGCGTCCTGCGTGCGCTTGGCCCGGCCGGCCTCCTGCTTGACGTAGTCGTCGAACACGAAGCCCGACGGCATGATGTTGTTCTTCTGGGCCAGCCGCGCCTGGGCGAGCTCGTACTGCGCTTCCTTCCAGTACGTGTTCTCCTGGGTGAACCGGACCAGGCGCTTGAGCCACGCGCGGTACGCGTTGATGTACTCGTAGCGCTGATCCGCCGCCTGCTTGGCGAGCCCGACGCCCTTCATCTCCGCGTCGGCCTCCTTGATCCGGTTCATGTCGGCCGACTGCTTGGCCGCGTCCTGGCGCGACTTGGCCGACTTCTCGTCGAGCGCGGCGGCGTCCTTCTCGTTCTTGGCGACGTCGAGCTGGGTGCGCGAGTCGTTGAAGTCGGCCTCGGCCTTGGCCTGCTCGAGCACGGCGACGTCGTAGGCCCCCTTGGCCGCGATCTCCTCCTTGCGCTGGTCGATCGGCAAGGACGCCAGGAACGTGTCCTGGAAGTGCTTCGGCAGCGGGCCCGGGGGCGGATCGGACGGGCCGCCGCAGGCGGCGAGCGCGAGCGCCGCGGCGAACGCCGTGGCGAGCGTGGAGACGAACGGAGACGAACGCATGAGCTCCCCCTCGACGGGTAAGTCGGTTGCGGCCCCAGACTACTACGGAATCACGCGGCTCGGGCTACGATGCGCGCCTCGATGAGCTGCCTGCTCGCCGTCGATGTCGGCAACACCAACACGGTCCTCGGCGTGTTCCGCGGGGACGATCTCGTCGCGCACTGGCGCATCCAGACCAACAGCGGCCGCACCTCCGACGAGATCGCGGTGCTCGTGCGGTCGCTGCTCGAGCTGCAGGGCTTCGCCTGGGGCAGCATCACCCACGGCATCGTGTCGTCGGTGGTGCCGACGGCGGTGTTCGCGCTCCAGCGGTTCTTCCGCGACCACGTCCGCGTGCCGGTCGTGCTCGTCGGGCCCGGGATCAAGACCGGCATGCCGATCCTCTACGAGAATCCCCGGGAGGTCGGCGCCGACCGGATCGTCAACGCCGTCGCCGCCTACGAGCACGTCAAGGCCGGCTGCATCGTCGTCGACTTCGGCACCGCGACCACCTGGGACGTGGTCACGCCGAAGGGCGAGTACCTCGGCGGCGTGATCGCGCCGGGCGTGCAGATCAGCGCCGAGGCGCTGTACGCGCACGCCGCCAAGCTGCCGCGCGTCGAGCTGGCGCGCCCGGCCAAGGTCGTGGGCCGCAACACGGTGGCGTCGATGCAGTCGGGGCTGCTCCACGGCTACGCCGGCATGGTCGACGCGCTGGTCGAGCGGATCCGCGCCGAGGTCGACTTCCCGGCGCGGTGCCTGGCGACCGGCGGCCTGGCCCGGCTGGTCGCGTCCGAGGCGCGATCGATCGAGGAGACCGACGAGTTCCTCACGCTCAAGGGGCTCAAGCTGCTGTTCGACCGCAACCTGTAGGCGCAACCTGTAGGCGCCACCTGCAGGCGCCACCTGCAGGGCCCGCGTCGCCCGGGGCGGTGCCCTCCCGGCGCGTTCCCTGGTAGTCATCTAGGTCATGGATCACACGCCGCTGGAGCCCGGACGGCTGTCCCCCGCCGCGCAGAAGGCGCTGGCGCCGGGGCCGACGCGCATGATGGCGGCGCGCGGCCTGGTGCCGCTGGCGCGCCCCGGCGAGCTGCTGTCGGTGCTCTACCAGCTCGCCCAGGACGCCGACGGCACGATCGCGATCGCCGCCCGCGCGACCGCCGACGGCCTGCCCGAGAAGGTGGTGCTCGGCGCGCTCGCCGACGCCGACGTCGATCCGCGCGTGCTCGACTGGATCGCGCCGCGGTGCGCGCGCGTGGCCGCGCTCCACGACGCGCTCGTGACCTCGCCGTCGGTCGGCGACCCGACGATCGTCGCGCTCGCCGCCGCCGGGGACGCGCGCGCGGTCGACCTGATCGCCGACAACGAGCAGCGGATGCTGCGCTGCCCGGCGATCATCGCCGCGATGTACACCAACCCGCGCGCCCGGATGTCGACGGTCGATCGCGCGGTCGAGCTCGCGGTGCGCAACCACGTGCGGGTCGACGGGATCGCGGCGTGGGACGAGCTGGCGCGCGTGATCACCAGCGCCGGCGGCGCGGCGAGCTCGGCCGAGGACGACGCGGCGTTCCACCAGGCGATGTCCGCGGTCTCGGCGGTCGACGACGCCCACCTCGTCCAGGGTGACGCCGAGGCGGTGCAGCTCGGCGCCGACGGCGAGCTGATCCCGCAGGCGGCGCCGCAGGTCGACGAGAAGGTCCCGATCAACAAGCTGTCGATCCCGGCCAAGATGCGCCTGGCGGCGCTCGGCAACGGCTTCGCGCGCTCCGTGCTGATCCGCGACCCGGTGAAGATGGTCGCGATCGCGGCGATCAAGGCCCCGGGCGTGACCGACGTCGAGGCGTCGCGGTTCGCCGGTAACGCCGGGCTGTGTGACGACGTAGTGCGCTACATCGCGAGCAAGCGCGAGTGGACCCGTCTCTACAGCGTCAAGCTGTCTCTCGTCATGAACCCCAAGGCCCCGATCACCGCCGTCGCCAGCTTCCTGCCGCACCTGCGCGACAAGGATCTGCGCAACGTCATGAAGTCCAAGGGCGTGCCGTCGGCGGTGGCGGCCCAGGCGCGCAAGCTCGTCGCGCAGAGGACCGGTGTCGCCGGCGGCAAGAAGTGACGCGGCGCCCGGCCTGCTGACCCGCCTGGGCCAGCTCGTCGCCGCGCCGCGCGCCGCGCTCGCGGCGGCGGACGACCCCGCCCACGCCGGGCGCGCCGGCTCGGACGTGGTGCGCGTGCTCGCGCTCGCGCTGCTGGTGATCCACACCCGCGCGCTGCTCGGCGGCGCGTGGCTGGGCGCGGCGGTCGGGTGGGACGTCGGCGGGCGGGCGCTGCTCGGCGTGGTGTCGCGCGCGGTGACGACGCCGCTGGTCGCGCTCGTCGTCGCGGCGGTGGTGATCTGGGCGCTCGCCGGGCGGCGCCGCGCGCTCGGCCGCGACGTCGATCTGGCGTGCGTCGCGATCCTGCCGCTGGTGCTGGTCGAGCTGGCGGCGACGCTGGTGACGCGCGCCGCCGGCGTCGACGCCACCGCGGCGGGGAAGTGGGCGGTGCTGGCGATCGGCGGCGGCTGGGTCGGCGCGCTGATCGGGCTGGCGGTCGTGCACGCCCGCGGGCGCGGCGTGGTGGCGCGGCGCGCCGCCGGCGACGCCCGGGCGGTGCGGGGGGCCGGGTGGGTCGTGGTCGCGGCCGCGGTCGCGATGCTGGCGGTCAACGTCGCGTGGATCGCGCGGCACCTCGACTGGCTGCGCCCGATGACGCCGGGCGATCCGGTGCCGGCGTTCGCGCTGCCGCGGATCGAGGCGGAGGGCCGGCTCGGCGCGCCGGTCACCGCCGACGAGCTGCGCGGCCGGGTGGTCGTCCTCGACTTCTGGGCGGCGTGGTGCAAGCCGTGCCGCGAGGCGCTGCCGCAGCTCGCCGGGCTGGCCGCGCGCCGCCGCGGCGACGTCGTCGTGCTCGCGATCAACCTCGACGATCCCGACGAGCACGCGGCGATCCGCGCGCAATGGGACGACGCGCGCTACGCCAGCTGGCTGGTCGCCGACGCCGGCGGCGCGGCGGAGCGGTTCGGCGTCAGCACGATCCCGCACGTCGTGGTCGTCGATCGCGCCGGCGTCGTGCGCCGGGTGTCCCGCGGCGACGTGCGGATCGCGGAGCTGGTGCGGCTCGCCGAGCAGCTCGCGGCGGCGCCGGCGCCGGCGCCGTGACCCCGGGCCGCGCCGGCGGCCCCATCGAACGACTTGTCGAACCCCTTACCGAAGTGACGACGACCTGCGACCGCGGCGCGGCTGTGGTAGGAAGATCGACGTTCCATGGTGTGTGCGACCTGTCGCAAGCCGATCGCGCCCGGTGCCACGTACGTGCGCTGCTCGGTCGCGTCGTGCAACACCGGGCGGATGAAGCTGCGGTTCTGCGGCCGCGCCTGCTGGGAGGCCCACGTGCCGACCGCCCGCCACCGCAACGCGTCGTTCGTCGAGGAGACCGCGCCAACGACCGCGTAGGGGCAGGGCGGGGCGCGCGGTGCGGCGCCGAGGTCGGCGACGACGCGCGGTTTTTTGCTGGGCCGAAACCCCGCGTGTTACCGTTTTTTTCGTGCGACTCGGCACCTGCATCGCGGTCGAGGTCCTCGTCGGCCTGTCGACCCTCGCCGGCCTGGGGGCCGGCGCCGCGTGGGCCGTCGGCGCGCTGACCCCGGCGCCCGCCGCGACCCACACGGCCGCGATCGACCCGGCGGCGGGGCGGGGCGTCGGGGCGGGCCCCGCGCCCCGGCGCGCGCCGGGCGCCCCCCCCGGGGGGGCGGGGGGGGCGGCGGGGGGGCCGGGGGCGGCGGCGCTCGACGCGGGGGCGCCCCAGA
>WYBA01000076.1 GCA_011526095.1 Myxococcales bacterium
CCGCCGCGGTCGCGACCGCGACCATCGCCCGGCGCCGCGGCGCGGCGACCGCGCGCGCGAGCGCCGCGAGCAGCGCGTCGAGCGACGGGTAGCGCGCGGCCGGCGACGCGGCGAGCCCGCGCCGCAGCACCTTGCGGACGCGCGCCGGCACCCGCGCGCCCGGCGGCGCCGGCGCGATGCGCTCGGCCTCCTTGTCCGCGCGCAGCGCGTCCGCCCCGGGAGGCGCGAACGGCAGCGCGCCGTGGAGCACCTCCCACGCGGTCACGCAGAACGCGTACTGATCGGCGAGCGCGTCGGCGACGGCGCCGCGGTGCTGCTCGGGCGCCATGTACGCGGGCGTGCCCGCGCCCGGCGCGGTCAGCTCGGCCCGCGCCACGACCGGCGGCGCCGCCGCGGCCGCCGCGCCGTCGTCGATCGCGCGGGCGAGGCCGAAGTCGATCACGCGGACGCGGCCGTCACGCCCGACGATGATGTTGTCGGGCTTGACGTCGCGGTGGACCAGGCCCGCGGCGTGGGCGGCGGCGAGCCCGCGCCCCGCGGCGTCGAGCGCGGCCGTGACCTCGCGCAGCGACCGCGGGCGCGACCGTCGCCACGCGCCCAGGGTCTCGCCCTCGACCAGCTCCATCGCCAGGAACACGTCGCCATCGTCGGTCGTGCCGACGTCGTGGATCGCGAGGACGTTGGGGTGCGCCAGCCGCGCCAGCGCCTGCGCCTCGCGCACCATCCGCTCGCGCGCGCGGGTGCCGCCGACGCCCGGGCGCACCAGCTTGATCGCGATCGCCCGCCCGAGCACCGGATCGTGGGCGCGGTGGACGACGCCCATCCCGCCGCGCGCGATCGCGCCCTCGAGCGCGTAGCGCCCGAGCTGCAGGCCGGGCCGGATCGGCGAGGCCGCCGCCGCCTCGGCCGGCGCGTCGCCGGGGTCGCACGTCGCCGGCGTCACGTCACGCGTCGCGGCCGGCGCGCGCCGCGGCGGCCGCGACGACGGCGGCGCCGCGTCGTCGACGGTGGGCGGCGTCGCGTCGGCGCCCGCGTCGTCGTCCGTCATCGCTACCCGCGCAGCCCCGGCGCGACGCGCTGGATCGCCACCGACGGGCGCAGCAGATAGCCCTGATCGTGGCTCTGGATCAGCTCGCCGAGCCCCAGGCCGCGCAGCCGCGCGATCGCGACGTACAGCCGGTTCGCCGCGACCGCCGCGTCGACCCGCTCGCCCGGCCAGCCCTCGGCCTGCAGCCGCGTCGCCGCGACCGGCACGCCCGGGAGCTGCTCGCGCGCCTCGACCAGCGTCAGCAGCAGGCGCGACAGCAGGCGGCGCCGGCCGAACGACACCGGCGCGCCGCCGTCGACCGCGAACCACGCCCCGGTCGACGCGAGCGTCAGCCGGTGCGGCTCCACCGCCGGGCCGCCCGGGTGGACGAGCACGACCGCCTCGCCCAGCCGGATCGGCTCGCCCGGATCGAGCGCGCGCCGCTCGCCCGGCGCGAGCCGCTGGCCGCGCACCCACGTCCCGAGGCGCGATCCGAGGTCCTCGACCCACGGCGTCGGGCCGAGCCCGACCCGCGCGTGCTGGCGCGACACGGTCGCGTCGTCGATCGGCAGATCGCACGAGCTCGACCGGCCGAGCACGAGCTCGTCGTGGCGCGGCAGGCTCGGGCGCAGGATGACCACCAGGCTGGGCTGCGGCGGCGGCTCGTTCGTCTCCTGGGTCGCGCGGTGCATCGTCGGTGCATCCTGGTCGGCGGATCACCGACACGTCAAGGACGGTGTGGGGCCTGCCCTTACCGCGCCCTTACCGGAGCGCCGGGTGACGCGCTGGCCAGCCTGCGGCCCCGCGCGGCAACCACGCGGTCAGTCGCCGCGCAGCCGGTACACCGCGCCCTCGGGCAGCGCGGCGACGACGTCGGCGTGGGTGGCGAGCCAGGCGGCGAGGTCGGCGTCGAGCGACAGCGGCGCGACGTGGACGTAGTAGCGGGCGCCGCGCGCGGCGAGGGCGGCGAGCGGCGCGGCGCCGGGCGCGTCGTTGGGCAGCACCCAGCCGTAGGTGCGCGAGACGTAGAACACGCGCGGGTCCTGGAAGTTGTTGACGGTGCCCCACTCGGGGTCGACGCCGGGCGCGCGGGCGCGGACGACGACGAGCGTGCCGGGCGCGGCGTGGGCGGCGAGCGCGCGGCCGAGCGCGGTCTCGGGCTCGGGCGGCAGCGCGCGCATCGCGCGCACGGCGAGCGCGGTGAGCACGACGGCGGCCGCGGCCGTGGCCGCGACGAGCGGGCGCAGCGCGCGCGGGCGCGCGAGCACGAGCGAGGCGGCGTGGGCGACGAGCCAGCCGCCGAGGACGACGTGCGGCAGGTGGTAGTGCGTGCCGAACGTGCCCGAGGTGTAGCGGAACGCGACGACGAGCGAGGCGAGCGCCGCGGCGGCCAGCGCGAGCGCCTCGGCCGAGACGCGGCGACGCGCCGCGAGGTAGCCAGCGGCGAGCGCGCCGGGGAAGCCGACGCCCCAGACGATCGCGAACCGGAGCAGGTCGAGCCAGCGCCCGGGCGAGGCCAGCGCCGCCGCCGTCGGCAGCTTGCTGTCGCCGCCCGACAGCACGCCGAACGTGTTGCCGTACGCGACGTACAGGGCCCGCGCGTGGAGCAGGTACGCCCCGACGACCGCGAGCACCGCGGCCCAGCCGAGCCACGGCCACGGCGTGCGCAAGAGGTCCCGGCGGCGCGCGGCGCACAGCAGGAACTGCGCGAGCCCCAGCTCCAGCGTCGTCGGCTTGACCAGCCCGGCGACCGCGGTCGCCGCGACCCACACGAGCAGGCGACGCGGCCGCGGGTCGTCGAGGTAGTCACAGAACGCGACGAACCCGAGCGTGAACGCCAGCAGCGCCAGCGGGTCCGGCTGGATCGACGTCGCGATCACGACGACGCCCTTGGTCGACAGCACCGCGAGCAGCGCGACGTAGGCGGCGGGCTCGCCGAACCGGCGGGCGAGCGCGGCGAACAGGATCGCCGCGGCGAGCGCGACGCACGCCAGCGAGAGGAGCTGCCCCGGCCACACGCTGTCCCCGACGACGCGCAGGGCGACGGCGATCAGCGCCGGGTAGAGCTGCGCCTCGGTCTCGACGTGGCCGGGCCCGTCGCCGCGCCAGTCGATGCGCGGCGACCACGGCGCGAAGTCCTCGAACGCGAAGCTGCGCGCGATCGCCTGGGTGTCGGCCTGGCGCCAGCCGTGCCAGTCGTCGGTGATGACGGCGGCGCGGCGCGCGACCAGCTCGACCACACACCACGCCAGGATCGTCGCGACCGCGGCGAGGCGCCAGGCGCGCGCGCGCCGCGCGGCGGTCATGGCTTGAGCACGGAGCGCAGGCGCTTGAGCAGCTTGCTGCGGCGCGACTCGGGCGGCGGCGCCGCGGGGCCCGGCGCGGCCGCGCGCGGCGGCGAGGGCGGCGCCAGCGTCGGCGCC
>WYBA01000521.1 GCA_011526095.1 Myxococcales bacterium
GCACACGCTCACTCTGACGAGGCCGGCCGCGGGCACGCACGCAGGCTGGCGCGGAGCCAGGTCTCGAGCGGCGCGTCCGCGCCCACGTGGACGCTCGCCTGCTCGACGGCGCGCGTGATGTCCGCCGCGCGGAAGCCGAGCCCGCGCAGCGCGGCCATGACCTCGGCCACGACGTCGGTCGCGTAGGGCGTGTCGCCCGCGCGCTCGAACCGCAGCGCGTGCGGGGCCTCCCCGGTGATGCGCAGGTGGCCGGCATGGACCGAGGCATGGTGCACCGAGCACGTGGTCGTGAGGTTTCGCGTCCGGTGGTCGCCGCCGCGCGAGCGCCACTGGATGTGGTGCAGCTCCAGCCCGCGGGTGGATCGACAGCCGGGCACGGAGCAGCGGTGCTGATCGCGCGCCAGGACGGCGGTGCGCGTGCGCCCAGGGATGGTCAGCGTCGGCGCTGCGACGTGCGCGCCGTCGACGCGGCCGAGCTGGACGGCGTCGCAGCAAGCCTGCTCGACCGTCGTGGCGTGAACGTCGAGCACGTCGCCCGCGGCGGCCTGGGTGGCGCGATCGCAGCGAGGGCAGAGGGTGATCGCGATCTGGTACGGCGGGCGTGAGGTCGCGGGCCCCGGTGCCGCGGACGTCGCGGCGGGCTCGAGCACGCGTCGGGTCATCGCCGTGACGACGGCGCTGTCGTCGAGACGCTCGCCCAGCTCG
Source organism: Myxococcales bacterium (assembly GCA_011526095.1). Taxonomy (GTDB): domain Bacteria; phylum Myxococcota_A; class Polyangia; order Haliangiales; family Haliangiaceae; genus WYBA01. The sequence goes on from WYBA01000521.1 coordinate 706, forward strand.
TCCTCGAGCCGGCGCCGCGCCTCGAGCCAGAGCGCGTACGCCTCGGGCGTCAGTTCCAGCGACAGGCGGCGCGGCTCGAGGTCCGGGTCCGCGGGATCGTCGGGATGATCGCCCTCGGCGCGCCCGGCGAGGGACTGCTCGATCTCGCGCATCGTGCGGCCGCGGACCGCGGCGAGCCAGGCGTCCTCGGTGTCCGGCGTCGCGACGCGCGTGAGCTCGCGGACGGCGGAGTAGCTGACCTCGCCCGCGGCGAGCGCCGCACGGGTGGCCGGCAGCTCCTCCAGGCGCTCGGCGACGCGGAGCCGATCCTGCGCGGTGCGGGGCCGGTAGCCCAGCACGCGCTCGACGTACTCGATGAACGTGCCGTAGCCGAGCGGGATGTGGACGTCGAGCCGGCGCGCGATCAGGAGCAGCCGCGCCTCCTCGACATCGAGCACCGCCCGGCGTTGCCCGAGCGAGCGGAGCTGGCGGTCGACCGACCGCCAGTCCTGGACATCCACGCGGCCGCCCGGCGCGCACGCGATCCCACTCACCACCTCGTGCGCGTCCACGTGGACGCTCTGACCTTCGAACACGGCCCACTCCTCGTCGGTGAGCTTCACCTCTATCACGACATTTTCGACGTCACCGTTTGCACCAGGAGCCCCGAAACGCACACGCGACCGCGATCTCGAGCTGGCGCCTCGCTTCTCCGCACCACGCGCCTCACGTTGCGTCTGGCGTGCAATTCCCCGTCGGTCTCCGACGAAGCGCTCGCGCGTCGTCGCGCACTCCGTCAAGCACAAAGTGCATGCGCGCGAAGGAATCGCCTCGCGCCCCATTCACACTGTCCGGTTCTCGGACCGTCCGCAGCGATCGCTCGAGCACCGAGGCGCCGGGCCCCCACGTGGCCCGGCGCCGGTGTTCGCGGTCTCCCGGACAGTCGTGCGACGCGCGCCACGCCACGGCGCCTGGCACCGCCACACCGCCACCGTCTCGCGCATCCGCGGTGGGCTCGTCGGGCTGGCGCGCGCAACGCCGAACGCCCGCGCACGTGGGGCCTCAACGGTGTGCGGCGCCGCGAGCCACGACTGTCGCCATCGCCGCGCGCGCCTTCCTACGCAGCCCTCTGATCTGAGCCTTTCGATGGAACCTGGCCCACCTCGCCAGGAGCCCGCCCGTCGGGCGAGCGGCTCAGCGGCACGCGGCCGCGGCGTCAGTGATCGCGCGATCGTGGTGAAACGTCAGCGCGCCGCCGCCGGCGACGCGCGCGACGACGAGCGCGCCGTAGAGCTCGGTCGACGGCGGCGAGATCGCGAGGTCGGCACGCGGCGCGTGCAGGTTGGCGGCGATCGTCGAGCCCGCGGGCACGTTGATCGAGCCGGCCGCGCCGACGTAGATCCGCAGCGCGCGCGGGCGCGCCGGATCGCCGAGCCGCAGCCCGCCGACCTGGATCGTCCCGCCGACGAACAGGTCGAGCTCGGCGTCGGCCGCGAGCTCGATCGCCAGCGTCTGCGCCGCGGTCACGTCGCCGTCGATCACCAGCACCGCGCGCCCGGTCGCGCGCAGCGTGATCGTCCCGGCGCCGCTGCCGACGACGCCGTCGAGGTAGAACCGCCCGCACGGCAGCTCGAGCGTGGCGTCGCCGGCGACGGCACGCAGCGCGTCGGGCGCCAGGCCGAGCTCGGCGTCGTGGTTGGACAGCGCGTGATCGAGGACGATCGCCGCGACGTCGACCGCCTCCTCGCACCGGCACGGCGGCGGCACCGCGACCGCGGCGGTCTGCTGCGCGCCCGCGGTGATCGCGCCCGCGAGCGTCGCGCCGGGCGCCGTGGTCAGCGTCCCGCCGACGTCGAGCGACGCGACGTCGACCGCGCCGCCGATCTGGGCCGCGCCGGTGACGGTGATCGCGCTCGACGAGCGGCCGAGGCCCCCCGAGGTCACCAGGTCGCCGCCGACGTCGAGCGTCGCGCCCGCCTCGATCCCGCCGGCGCCGGCGATCAGGTCGCCGCCGATCACCGCGCCGCCCGCGAGATCGATCTCGAGCCGCGACGCCAGCGCCGCGCCGCCGCCGCCGGGCGCGTACGGCGCGACGCGCGAGTCGAACCCGTCGGTCGCGGCGTCGCCGGGCAGCGACAGCGCCTGGCACGCGCACACCGCGTGGCGGAACACGTCCTCGGCGAGCGCGCCCGCGCACGTGCCGTCGACGAGCACGGCGGCCGCCGCCGGGTCGGCGCAGTAGGCGCCGAGGTCGACGCCCGCGTCGCCGTCGGCCGCGATCGTGTCGCGCGCGACGCAGCCGCCGGCGCCGGCGCCGGCGAGCACGACCGCGACCGCGGCCGCGGCGCCGCGCCCGGTCACGGCGCCTCCCCGTCGAGCGCGTCGAGCTCGGCGAGGCGCCGGCGCGCGGCGGGCAGCCGCGCCGAGCCCGGGTGCGCGGCCACGAACGCGCGCAGCGCGTCGTGCTCGGCCGCGAGGTCGCCGGTGGCGCGCAGCGACGCCGCGACGCCCCACCGCGCCTCCTCCGCGAGCGGCCCGTCCGGGCGCTCGCGCAGCGCCTGGCGGAACCGGCGGAGCGCGCCGGCCGGATCGCCGAGACGATCGAGGTGCAGCGACGCCGACGCGACCGTCGCGACGACGGCGGCGTCGGTGCCGGGGTGGGCGCGCCGGACCTGCTCGTACAGCGCCTCGGCGTCGCGCCACCGCCGGTCCTTGCGCGCCTGGTTCGCCTCGGCCAGCAGATCCTCGACGGGCGCCGGCGCCACGGCGCGCGGCGGGCGCCGCGGCGGCGGGGCGGGCGCCGGCGCGACGTCGACCTCGACCTCGACCTCGACCTCGACCGGCTCCACGCTGGCCGCAGCGTCGACGGCGGGCGCGCCCGCGTCGATCGCGATCGCCGGCGCCCGCGCGCGCCGCGGCCGCGCGGCGGCCTCGTCCGACGCCGCCGCGATCGCCGGCCCGGCGACCGGGTCGCGATCCGCGAGCCACGCGCCGGTCGCCGCGGCGACGCCCGCGGTGCCGACGAGGATCGCCGCGGCCAGCACGATCATCCGCGCGCGGCCGGGTCGTCGCGCCGGCGCCGCTGGCGCGGGCGCGACCTCGCCCGCCGCCGGCGACCGCGCGGCGTCGAGGATCGACGCGACCATCGCCTGCGACCGCGCCGACGACAGCCGCCGCGCCGGCCCCGGCGCGCCGTCGAGCGGCCCGAGCAGCCCGTCCAGCGCCGGCGGGTCCTCGTCGCGCGGCTCGCTCATCTCGCCCCTCCCGCGTCGGCCGCCTCGTGCAGCGCGCGCAGCCGCGCGATCCCGACGCGCAGCCGGCTGCGCACGGTCTCGACCGGCGCGCCGACCTCGGCCGCGATCTCCGGCACCGACAGCCCGAGCACGTGGTGGAGCACGACGGCGTGGCGCTGCTCGTCGGGCAGCTCGTCGAGCAGCCCGACGACGCGGCGGCGCTCGGCGTAGGCGTCGGGCTTGCCGCCCGGATCGGGCACGACCGCGAGGTCCGCGCCGGCGTCGATCCGCGCGCGCGCGCGCCGCGCCTGGCGCAGCCGCGCGAACGCCTCGCGCACCGCGACGCGATCGGCCCAGCCGTGCAGCGAGCCGTCGCCGCGGTACGACGGCAGCCCGCGCACGATCGCGACCATCACCTCCTGCGCGATGTCGTCGGCGTCGGCGTCGCCGCGCAGCAGGTAGCGCATCAGGTTGCGGATCCGGGGCAGCAGCTCGGTCACGACCGCCTCGAGCGCGGCGCGATCCCCCGCGACCGCGGCGGCGACCCGCGCGTCGGCCACGCCGGGGGCGGTCAAGTGGACCTCCGGCGGCCACGCCATGGCGAGCGCGAGCGACATGCGCCTCTACTAGAGGATGCAGCCCCCCCGAGTGGGTCAGCCGCGCGCGCGCGCCGCGAGATCCCGTGCGATGACGCGGTGATGGCGCGTCCACCACGAGGCTGAGCGAGGCGTGGGGCTGGACCGCGTCGAGGCGCGCGTAGGGGCGATACCCACCCGCCGACGCCAGGCCGAACTCGGGCACGCGCAGCAGCGCGTCGCCCCCGACCGCGACCTCGATCCACACCCGCCCGGTGACGCGCCGCGCGCCGCGCAGCGACGCGGTCACCGCCGGCGCCCACGTCACCGCGGGCGCGGTCGGCGCGAGCGGCTCGTCGGCAGCGACGGTGACGCGGGCGAACCGGCACGCCGCGCCGCCGACCTCGACCGACGCGCGCCACGGCCCGGCCGCGCCGCCGACGATCCGGCGCGCCACGGTCGCGCCGATCGCGCCGCGCGACAGCTCCATCGTCGCGCCCGGCTCGTCGATCGTGACGCCGGCGTGGACGCCGAGCGCGAGCCCGGCGCGCCACGGCCCGGCGATCACGCCGCCCCGCGCGACCGCGCCGTGCTGCACGAGCGGGCCGGCGCCGCCCGCGACGCCGGTCCAGCCGAGCGAGGCGTAGAGCCGGTCGCGCGGCGCCGGCGCCGGCGCGCCCGCGGCGACCGGCTCGCCCCGGCGCGGCACCTCGACGCCGATCGCGCCGCCGTCGGCGATCGCCGCGACCGCGGCGCGCACCACGAGCGCGACCGCCTCGGCCGAGGCCGAGCTCGCGAGATCGCCCTCGGTCGCGACCCGCCGCGTGAGCACGCGGCCCGCGGCCGGCTCGGCGACGTGGACCGTCCACGCCGCGGCGGCGGCGTCGAACCACACGACCACGCGCGCCGCGTGCGCCGCCGCGAGCCGCGCCGACGCGCCGAGCGGATCGACGCGCGCGCCGTCGTCCCACGCCGCGTCGTCGACGCGGCGCAGCTCGACGTCGAGGTCCGACACCTGGCCGTCGACGCGCGCCGCCAGCTCGCGCGCCCCCGCCGCGTCGTCGACGACGATCACGACGCGCAGCGCGGCGCGCTCGCCGACCTCGTCCGCCCGCGCCGGCGCGGCCGCCGCGATCACGACGCCGGCGAGCGCGGCGATCACGTGGGCGCGGCGCGGCGGCATCGTCCCCACTCTATGCGATCGCGCGCGTGGCGCGCACGTGCGCCGCGGCCCACGGGTGTGGGGGACCGCCCCGCCCACGTGGCGACGAAGTCCCCGTCGAGAAAGCGCGGCGCGGGCTGACCCGGACCGGCCCGCCGCGCCCTCATTCTCCTCACCAACCACCGAGGTCACGATGCCCTGCCCCGCCGGTCCCCGCTCGCTCGCCCTGTGCGCCCTGATCCTCTCCGCCGCGTCCGGCTGCGCCGCCAGCGGCGGCGACGACTCCGCCGATGACGACGGCTGCGCGCCCGACGTCGCCGCGTTCGAGCAGCAGGTGTGGACGCCCGTCCTGTCGACCCGCTGCGCCGGCTGCCACGCCGCGGGCGGTGTCGCCGCGACCACCGCGTTCGTCGTCGACGCCGCCGACCTCGCCGCCACGCTCGACGTCGCGATCGACATGGCCACGCGCGACGAGGCCGGCACGCCCCTGCTGCTCGCGAAGGCCAGCGGCGCCGTCACCCACGGCGGCGGCGCAGTGCTCGCCGCCGACAGCGCCGAGTACGCCGCGCTCGCGAGCTTCGCCGCGCAGGTCAACGGCGCGTGCGAGTAGCCGCTACCCCGCCTCGACCGTCGCGCGGATCCGCGCGAGCTCGGCGCGCTCGGCGTCGGACAGCTCGGGGTAGCGCAGGTCGAGGCGCTCGAGCGTGTCGACGATGATCTCGGCGACCGCGCGGCGCATGAAGCTCTTCGAGTCCGCCGGGATCGCGTACCACGGCGCCCACGGCCGCGACGTCGCGTTGAGCGCGTCCTGGTAGGCGCCCATGTACTTGTCCCAGTCGCGCCGCACCTTCAGATCGTCGGCAGAGAACTTCCAGTTCGCCTCGGCGTCGTCGATCCGCTCGAGGAACCGCTGCTTCTGCTCGTCCTTCGACACGTGGAGGAAGAACTTGAGCACGACGGTGCCGTTGCGCGCCCAGTGCTGCTCGGCCGCGCGGATCGACTCGTAGCGCTCCTGCCACAGCGCGTCGAGCGACGCCGGGCGGTACGGCAGGCGCTGGCCGTCGAGGAACTGCGGGTTGACCTTCACCACCAGCACCTCCTCGTAGTGGCTGCGGTTGAAGATGCCGATCCGCCCGCGCTCGGGGAGCTGGCGCCAGCACCGCCACAGGAAGTCGTGGTCGAGGTCCTCGTGGGTCGGCGCCTTGAAGCTCGCGACCTGACAGCCCGCCGGGTTGACCCCGGTCATCACCGCCTTGATCGTCCCGTCCTTGCCCGCGGCGTCCATCGCCTGGAACACCAGCAGCACGGCGTACTTGTCCTGGGCGTAGAGCTTGGCCTGGAGCTTGGCGAGGCGCTCGATCGCCTCGTCGAGCGCCTCCTTGTTGTCCTTCTTGCCCGGCGCGTCGTCGGGCGGCGACGTCGGCGCGGCCGCGACGCGGAAGCTGCCGTCGAACGGGACCAGGTACGGGCTCGGGCTCGGCGCGTGAGGGCTCGTCATCCCGATCGAGCCTACAGCGGACGGTCCTCGGCCACGTCCGGAGTGCGCGTGTGACATTTTCGCTAGATCCGGTCGACGTCACGGCAACTCTGCTAGCGTCCTCGAGATGCCCACCGAGACCGAGAAGGAGCACGACAAGCTCGGCCCGCTCGCCGGCCCGCAGCTCGCGCCCCCGTCGGCCGAGCCCGCCGCCTCGCCGCTGCGTCGCGACCTCGTCGCCGCGTTCGCCGCCGCCATCACCGCCGCGCAGGCGGCGAGCCGGCTCGACGACCTCGACGAGGCCGTCCACGAGGTGCGCAAGGCGCTGCGCCGCGCCCGCGCCGCGGTCCACCTCGTCGCCTCGGCGCTGCCGCGCGACGACCGCCGCGATCTGTCGCGTGCGCTCGTCGCCGCGCGCCGCCAGCTGTCGACGGTGCGCGATCTCGCCGTCGCGCCGGGCGCGCTCGCGCAGCTCCAGCTCGAGGCCGAGCAGCGCGCCGCCGCCGAGGCCGCCGTCGCCCAGGCCCGCGTCCACGCGCCCACGCCCGAGGAGGTCCGCGACACGCTCGTCGCCGCGGTGGCCGCGGTCGAGGCGCTGCCGGCGCTGCTCGCCGCGTCGCTGCCCGCCGACGCCGACTGGGACGTCGTCAAGGACGGCCTCGCCGCGACCTACCGCCGCGCGCGCCGCCAGCTCCGCCAGGCCCGCCGCTCGCGCACCGCGTTCCACGCGTTCCGCAAGCGCACCAAGGAGCTGACGTACCAGCTCGAGCTGCTCGCCGGCGGCGTCGACGGCCACGTCGAGTCGCTGCGCCGCGGCCTCGCCGACCTCGGCGACGAGGCGGGCGAGGTCGTCGACGCGATCATGCTGCGCGAGGTGCTCGACGCCGGCGGCGACGCGCGCCCGGACGGGCTCGACGAGCTGCTCGAGGCGATCGACGGCCACCTCGCGGCGCGGATCAAGGCGACGCGCAAGGGCGCGCGCGAGCTGTTCGACCGGAGCGCGCGCAAGTGGGCGAAGAAGGTGAGCAAGGCGGCGCGGCGCGACCTGGCGGACACCGCGCCGCCGTCGCCCCGCGATGGCGGCGACGACGACGACGACGGCGTGCCGGCCGCGAAGGCGTGACGCGGGCGCTGTGATAGGGTGCGCCTCTTCGGAGGTCCCCTCGACATGGCCAAGGCACTCATCATCGGCGCAGGCGGCGTCGGCGGCGTCGTCGCCCACAAGACCGCCCTCGCTCACGACGTCTTCGACGAGGTCGTCCTCGCCAGCCGCACCAAGTCCCGCTGCGACGCGATCGCCGCGCAGGTCAAGGAGCTGCACGGCCGGACGATCCGCACCGCGCAGGTCGACGCCGACGACGTCGCCCAGACCGTCAAGCTGCTCGAGGCCGAGCGGCCCGACATCCTGATCAACGTCGCCCTGCCCTACCAGGACCTGACGCTGATGGACGCGTGCCTGCAGGCCGGCGTCGACTACCTCGACACCGCCAACTACGAGCCGCCCGACGTCGCGAAGTTCGAGTACTCGTGGCAGTGGGCCTACCAGGAGCGGTTCCAGAAGGCCGGCCGGATGGCGCTGCTCGGCTCGGGGTTCGACCCGGGCGTGACCAACGTGTTCTGCGCGTACGCGCAGAAGCACCTGCTCGACACCGTCGAGTACGTCGACATCGTCGACTGCAACGGCGGCTCCCACGGCAAGGCGTTCGCGACCAACTTCAACCCGGAGATCAACATCCGGGAGATCACCGCGCGCGGCCGCTACTGGGAGCAGGGCGAGTGGAAGGAGACGGATCCGCTCAGCGTGTCCGCGATGTTCGACTACCCCGGCGTCGGGGAGCGCAAGAGCTTCCTGCTCTACCACGAGGAGCTGGAGTCGCTCGCGAAGAACCTGCGCGGGCTCAAGCGGATCCGCTTCTGGATGACGTTCGGCGAGGCGTACCTGCAGCACCTCCGCGTGCTCGAGAACGTCGGGATGACGAGGATCGACGAGGTCGAGTTCGACGGCAAGAAGATCGTCCCGATCAAGTTCCTGCGCGCGCTGCTGCCCGACCCGGCGTCGCTCGCCGCGGGCTACACCGGCAAGACGTCGATCGGCTGCCTGTGCGAGGGCGTCAAGGACGGCAAGCGCAAGCGCTTCTTCATCTACAACATCTGCGACCACGCCGAGACGTACAAGGAGGTCCGCGCCCAGGCGATCTCCTACACGACCGGCGTCCCCGCGGTGACCGGCGCCATCATGATGGTGACCGGCAAGTGGAAGGGCCACGGCGTGTTCAACATGGAGCAGCTGGACCCGGATCCGTTCCTCGAGGACGTGGGCAAGCGCGGCCTGCCCTGGCACGTCGAGGAGCGGCCGCTGCCGTGAGCGCGGGCGCCTCGCTCGGCGGCGACGTCGCCGCGAAGATCCTCGAGGCGGCGGCGGCCGGCGAGCTCGACTCGCCGTGCTTCGTCACCGACCTGCCGTCGCTCGAGCGCAACCTCGCGCTGCTCGCCGACGTCCAGCGCCGCGCCGGCTGCAAGATCCTGCTCGCGCTCAAGGGCTTCGCCCAGTGGTCGACGTTCCCGGTGGTGCGCAAGTACCTGCCGGGCGCGACGTCGAGCTCCGTCCACGAGGCGCGGCTGGCGCGCGAGGAGCTGGGCGGCGAGGTCCACGCCTACGCGCCGGCGTACACCGACGGCGACATGCGCGAGATGCTCACGCTCGCCGATCACATCGTGTTCAACTCGCCGGCGCAGTGGAAGCGCCACCGGCCGGCGGTCGAGCAGGCGCGGCGCGCGGGCCGCGAGGTGTCGTGCGGGCTGCGCTGCAACCCCGAGCACCGCGAGGTCGACGTCGAGCTGTACGACCCGGCGGCGCCGCGCTCGCGCCTCGGCACCACGCGCGCGAACGTCACCGCGGCGGACGTCGAGGGCCTCGACGGCCTGCACTTCCACACGCTGTGTCAGCTCGGCTCCGACGCGCTCGAGCGCACGCTCGCGGCGTTCGAGGCGAAGTTCGGCGACCTGATCCCCGGCCGCAAGTGGGTCAACTTCGGCGGCGGCCACCACATCACGCGGCCCGACTACGACGTCGAGAAGCTCGTCCAGCTCGTCGTCGCGTTCCGCCGGCGGTGGGGCGTCGAGGTCTACCTCGAGCCGGGCGAGGCGATCGCCCTCGGCACCGGCGTGCTGGTGGCGACCGTGCTCGACACGTTCACCAACGGCGTGCCGATCGCGATCCTCGACACCTCGGCGACCGCGCACATGCCGGACGTGCTCGAGATGCCGTACCGCCCGGTGATCGTCGGCGCGGGCGAGCCGGGCGAGAAGGCGCACACCGTGCGGCTCGGCGGGCTGACCTGCCTGTCGGGTGATGTCATCGGCGACTACAGCTTCGACGCGCCGCTCGCGGTCGGCGATCGCCTCGTGTTCCTCGACATGGCGCACTACACGATGGTCAAGACGACCACGTTCAACGGCGTGCGCCTGCCGTCGATCGCGCTGGCGCACGCCGCGCCGGGGCGGCCGGGCGACCGCCGGCTCGAGGTCGTCAAGCGGTTCGGCTACCGCGACTACCGCGACCGGCTGTCGTGAGCTAGCATCGACGCGATGCTGCGCCGCGCCGCCGTCGTGATCGGGTTCGGCCTCGGGGTCGGGGCCGGCGCGGCCGCGTGCGGCGGCGCGCCCGCGAAGGACACCGGGCCCGCGTGGCCCAAGAGCGCCGGCTGGGAGCCGGCCGAGTCGTGGGAGGAGGACGGCGGCGAGACCCTCGAGCCGAAGTCCAACGGCGACGTCGCGGCGATCGAGCGGTCCGAGGATGCGTCCAGCGGCGGCGAGGCCGGCGACGCGATCGACGTCGAGGTGATCGAGGTCGTCGCGCCCGCCCCGGGCGACGGCGGCGAGGCCCGGCCCACCGGCGGCGACGGCGAGCCGAAGGTCGACGACACGTTCGTCCCCGAGGAGACGATCATCGTCATCGAGGGCGAGCCGACGCCGTAGCGCGGGTCGCGGTGGGTCACCGCGGGCAGGTGCGGTGCGCGGCAGGGTCGTCGCGGTAGGCGTCGGAGTCGACCGCCGGGCAGTGCGCGCGGATCAGCGCGCGCAGCTCGGTCAGCTCGGTCCAGCTCAGCGCCATCGACTCGAACACCAGCGGGATCTCGGTGGCGGTGGCGATCTGCGCGCGCAGCGCGGCGAGGCGATCGGGCGCGCGGCCGGTGGCCCACAGCCGCTCGAACTCGGCCTCGAACGCGGCGACGACGGGCGCGTAGGTCGCGCCGCCGAGGTGCAGGACGTTCTCGAACGTCGCCTGCTCGGCGTTCATCGACAGGTTGTAGCTGCCGGTGTAGAGGTCGACGCCGTCGATGATCATGAACTTGTGGTGCATCTGCAGCGCGTAGGCGTAGTCCCAGCGGTACGCGTAGGTCTTGAGCCGCAGCGCGACGCCGGCGTCGGCGACCTGCTTGGAGAACAGGAAGTCGCGCGAGGTGCAGCTCCACCGCCGCGCGTCGGTCGTCGCCGCGGCGAGGCAGGCCTCGAGCTCCGCCAGCTGCGCGGCGTGGCCCGAGGCCGAGATGTACTCCTGCTGGTCGAGGTAGACGCGGACGTCGAGGTCCGGGCGCGCGCGCTTGCGCGCGGCGAGGGCCTCGGCGACGGCGCGCAAGCGCAGGTGGCCGGAGGCGACGTGGATCGACCGCTCGGCGCGCAGGATCGCGGCGACGAGCACGTCGCTCACCTCGGTGCGCGCGCGGTCGATCCGGAACGTGGTCCCACCGGCCTGGACGGTGAAGTTGGCCGAGGTGAAGTGCGCCGCGGCGTCCGGGTCGGCGTCGTCGAGGCCGGCGGCGGCGAGGTCCACCGTCGACAGCGCGGGCGCCGTCTCGGCGTCGAGCGCGAAGTCGCGCGCGTGCGCCCACAACCGATCGAACTCGCGCTGGTAGCTGACCGCGAGCTCGCCCGCGTTGTCGACGAGCAGCGTGTTCTCGTCGTAGACCTGCGCACCGCCGTACGACCAGTTGGCGCTGCCGGTGACGAGGCGCGCGGTGTGGGCGTGCGCCGCGTCGTCGCGCGGCCCGTCGATGATCGCGAGCTTGTGGTGGAGGATCTTGTTGACCCAGCGGACGTCGATCCCGGCGCGCTCGAGCCGGCCCGACTTGCTCGCGGCGCGCCCGGCCGCGTCGAGCTTGCGGTCCTCCGACGCGGTGTCGAACAGGAACCGCACCTGCACGCCGCGCGCGCGCGCCTCGGCGAGCGCCGCGCCGATCTCGGCGTCGGAGTAGCTGTACATCGCGATGTCGATCGAGCGCCGCGCGCCGCGGATCCACTCGGCGACGCGGCGCGTGTGCGCGGTCGCCGCCGGCTGCGGCGAGAAGACGACGCTGACCGCGGGTGCCTCGCGGACGCGGCCGGTGTCCTCGGCGTGGGCGAGCAGCGCCGCCAGCGCCGCGGGGCCTACGTACGGCACCGCGTCGAGCTCGGCGAGGTCGCCGTACGCGTCGTCGTCCGCGGTGCCCGGCGCGCCGTCGGCGCCGTCGCGGCGCGCGATGATGTTCCGCGCCGCGCGCGCCGACAGCCCGGCCGCCACGTCGAGCTCGTCGACGCCGACCGAACGATCGTTGACCAGCGCCAGCACCCCGCGCGCCTCGGGCGTGCCGTCCGCGAGCGTGCCGTCGGCCTTGCCGCCGGCGAAGCCCGCGTCGCTCGCGTCCTCGACGTCGCCGGCGTCATCGACGCCGACGCAGCCGGCCGAGGACGAGGCGACGAGGGGGAGGGCGAAGACGAGAGACAGCCGCAGGAGCCAGCGCGCGCGCATGGCGCCGTGCTCAGCAACGGGTGTGCCACGGGCGCCAGCCGGACGCGGACGGTGGGCGGACGGGGCTCGGGCGCGGCCGCCAGGCGGACGTCCACGGCCAACTGCCCGAGAACTGGTCACGTCCGCCAGCCGTCCGGGTGTCGCCGAGGCCGACATGGCGACAGGAGCAGCCGACCGGACGCGGGACACAGGCGGAGGCGAAGGCGGAGGTGGACTCGGAGACGGAGACGGAGGCGGAGGCGGAGGCGGAGGCGAGAACCGCGCATCGCCCATCACGCACCGCCCATCGCGCACCGCCCATCGCGCACCGCCCATCGCGCACCGCCCATTGCCCATCGCCCATCGCGCACCGCCCATCGCCCATCGCGCACCGCGGCCGCGCGGCTGGGCCTCACGTCCCGGCGACGCGGATCACCGATCCCCGGGCCGCTCCCACGGCGAGACCAGGCCATGCCGCCTCCAGCCGGTGGTGAGCAACCAGCACGTCGGGTACGCGACCGGCACTAGCTCCGTCTCGGGCGTGAGCCTCACCGGCGGCGTCGCCTCGCTCCACCCGTCCCAGTGCCAGCCCGTCGCGAACCGATCGAGCGGCGCCCCCGTGCGCGCGGCGTCCTCGCGGTGCTTGCGCCAGTTGTTCAGCACGTATGCCAGCGCGTTGCGGCACTGCCGCGGCGTCGTCAGCGTCTCGCGGTGATAGCGATCGGCGAACACCTGCCCGCGCGCGCGCCGCCTGGTGCGCCTGGTCAGCGCCGCGTTGATCCGCTTCGCCGCGCTGATCTGGAACGCCTGCAGCCCGCGGGCAAGCGCCTGCTCGTCCTCGGCCTCGCAGATCAGGTGGACGTGACTGCCCTGGATCGACAGGTGGACGATCCGGAACCGCTCGCGCTCGACCACGCAGATCACCGCCCGCCGCAGCGCCCGCCACATGTCGAGCCTCCGCAGCCGCCCCACCCGCTCGACCGCCCGCAGCGTCACGTGCACCGGGTGGTGCCGGCTCAGCGCAGGCCGCGCCTTGTGCGGCTGGCTCGACCGCGGGCCTCGCGGCGGACGCCCCGCGCCCGCCCGCTTGCCACCCCAGGTCCGCATCACCAGCGGCAGCTGCTTACCCATCTTGATTTCGCCGATATCATGCCTCTGGGCTCCCGTGCAAGCAGATTTCACCCGTGGCGTTCGCATCTCGTCACACGCCTGGATCGTTGCGCCGCCCACCCGCCTGCCTCGGCCGCGCGCACGCATCACTCGCTCACCCGCCCAGCCACTTGCCGCGCAACGCCCACGACGACCGCGTCCCGTCAGCGCTCGCCACGGCTCGGCGCGTACGGGTCACGACCGATCAGCGGCCGCGCACCCTCGACCGAGCGCACGCGCCGCCTCGGAGGCGGGCGGGTGGCCCGAGCGCGGGTGGTCCGCCCGGCGCTCGTCGAGAGCACCCGCGATCACCGCTCGCCGGCGGGTGGTGGATACCACCGCCGCCCCGCCGCGCCCGGGATCCCCGCAGTCCGAGCGCCGGACGGAGCCACCCCGCGAGGGCC
>WYBA01000522.1 GCA_011526095.1 Myxococcales bacterium
GTACTCGACGAACGTGCCGTAGCCGAGCGGGACGTGGACGTCGAGCCGGCGCGCGAGCAGGAGCAGCCGCGCCTCCTCGACGTCGAGCGCCGCCCGGCGCTGCCCGAGCGAGCGGAGCTGGCGGTCGACCGACCGCCAGTCCTGGACATCCACGCGGCCGCCCGGCGCGCACGCGATCCCACTCACCACCTCGTGTGCGTCCACGTGGACGCTCTGACCTTCGAACACGGCCCACTCCTCGTCGGTGAGCTTCACCTCTATCACGACATTTTCGACGTCACCGTTTGCGCCAGGCGCCCCGAAACGCACACGCGACCGCGATCTCGAGCTCGCGCCTCGCTTCTCCGCACCACGCGCCTCACGTTGCGTCTGGCGTGCAATTCCCCGTCAGTCTCCGACGAGGCGCTCGCGCGTCGTCGCGCACCCCGTCAAGCATAGAGTGCACGCGCGCGAAGGAATCGCCTCGCGCCTCATCCGCGCTGTCCGGTTCACGGACCATCCGCGACGATCGCTCGAGCACCGAGGCGCCGGGCCCCTACTTGGCCCGGCGCCTCGGTGCGCGGTCGCCTGGATGATCGTGGGACGCGCGCCACGCCACGGCGCCTGGCACCGCCACGCCGCAGCCGTCTCGCGCTTCCGCGGTGGGTTCGTCGGGCTGGCGCTCGCAACGCCGAACGCCGGCTCGCGTCACTTGTCCGCGACGAACACGGCGCGGCGGTTGGCCGCGTCGTCGGTGGTCGACGCCGGCTTCATCTCGCCGAACGTCACGACCTCGATCCGGGCCGGCTCGATCCCGAGGCGCAGCAGGTAGTCCTGCGCGGCGCGGGCGCGGCGGTCGCCGAGGGCGAGGTTGTACTCGTCGGTGCCGGTCTGATCGGTGTGGCCCTCGATCACGAGCGTGCGCGCCGGATCCTCGCGCAGCCAGTCGGCGTTCTGCTGGAGCTTGTCGCGCGCGTCATCGGACAGGGTGGACGAGTCGAACTCGAAGCCGATGACGGTCGCGAGCGAGACCGCCGCGGGGGTCGCCGGCAGGTCGGTGGAGCTGGTGGCGGTGTCGACCGGGGTGGTCTCGGACGGCTGGCGCGACGTGTCGGCGGCCGGCGCCTCGACGGTCGTGGGCTTCGCCTTGCTCTTGCCGCCGCAGCCGACGAGGCCGGTGGCGACGACGGAGACGAGGACAGCGTGCAGGGTGAGGTTCTTCATGGGGCGTGGGCTACCACGGGTTCTCCCGAGGGTCACGCGAGGCGGGCGCGAGCCCCGTGCCAAGTCCGCGTCAGTCGCACTTTGCAGGTCATGGCTGTAGGCTGCCTCGCATGACCGTCGACGAATCCACCTCGATCCGCCTGACCCAGTTCGCGCGGGGAGGCGGCTGCGCCGCGAAGCTGCGCCAGCGCGATCTGTCCCGCGTGCTCGACCTGGTCGCGTGCGAGACGCGTCCGGACGTGATCATCGATCGCGATCACGCCGACGACGCCGCCGTGGTCGAGGGCACGGGCGGGCGCCAGCTCGTGCTGACCGCCGACGTGATCGCGCCGCTCGTCGACGACCCGGAGCTGTTCGGCGAGATCGCCGCGACCAACGCGATGAGCGACGTGTGGGCGATGGGCGGCGAGCCGCGGTTCGCGCTCAACCTGGCGTTCTTCCCCGACGAGCAGCTCCCGCTCGACGTGCTCGCGGCGGTGCTGCGCGGCGGCGCGCGCGCGTGCGCCCGCGCCGGCGTCGCGATCGTCGGCGGGCACACCGTGCGCGACCCCGAGCTCAAGTACGGGCTGTCGGTGACGGGCGAGGTCGAGCCGGACCGCGTGCTCGCCAACCGCACGGCGCGCGCCGGCCAGGCGTGCGTGCTGACCAAGGCGCTCGGCACCGGCGTGATCAGCCAGGCGGTCAAGAAGGGGATCGCCACCGCCGAGGAGGCCGCGGCCGCGGCGCGCTCGATGACGACGCTCAACCGCGACGCCGTGCGCGCCGCGCGCAAGTTCGACGTCACGGCGTGCACCGACGTCACCGGGTTCGGCCTGCTCGGGCACCTGCGCAACATCCTGCGCGGCTCGGATCTCGCGGCGACGGTCGACCTCGCCGCGCTGCCGACCTTGCCCGGCGCCGCGCGCCACGCCCGCGACGGCGTGCTGCCCGGCGGCAGCCGCAACAACCGCGAGTTCGTCACGCCGCTGTTGCGTCACGGCGAGCTGTCGGCGGACGCCGACCTCGCGCTGTCGCTCGCGACCGACGCGCAGACCTCCGGCGGCCTGCTGCTGTGCGTGCCCGAGGCGTCCGCCGCCGGCTGCGTCGCGGCGATGCGCGACCTCGGCCTGCCCGCGGCGCGCGTCGCGACGCTGCGCCCGCGCGCCGCCGACGAGCCGCCCGGCACGATGCAGCTCGTCTGGTAGCCTGGCTCCCCGATCAGCCCAGGTACGCCTCGTGGCACACGGCCTCGAGGTTGTGGCCGTCGGGGCACAGCACGAACGCGCCGTAGTAGCTCGGGTGGTAGTGCGCGCGGACGCCCGGCTTGCCGTTGTCCTTGCCGCCGGCGGCGATCGCGGCCTCGTAGAACGCGTCCACCAGCTTGCGCGTCGCAGCGCGGATCGCGACGTGGGTCGGCTGCACGGTCGCGCCGGCGCCGAGCCACAGGTCGGGCTTGCCGCCGGCGCCGAGCCCCGCCGCCTGCGGGAACTTCATGATCACCTCGTAGCCGAGCGGCGCCAGCGCCTTCTGGTAGAACGCGACGGCGCGATCGAGGTCGGTGACGTGCAGCGTGATGTGATCGATCATGCGCCGACCGTCGCGCCGTCGCGCGCGCGAGTCAACCCGCGAGCAGCGCCGCGATCTCGCCGTCGCCGAACCCGTACTCGGCGAGCACCTCGCGGCTGTGCTGGCCCAGCCGCGGCGCCACCGTCGACGCCGCCGGCACGCCGACCGGCGTGCGGAGCTGCGTCACCGGCCCGAGGTCGCCGCCGTCGATCGTGAAGAACACGCCGCGCGCCTGGTGCAGCGGGTGCGCGGGCAGCTCGTCGAGCTCGAGCACCGGCTCGCAGCAGCAGTCGTGCGCCGCCAGCGCGGCCGCCCACTCGTCGCGCGTCCGCGTGGCGAGGATCGCCTGGATCTCGTCGCGGATCTGGTCCTGCTTGTCCGGCGGCGCGACCAGCTCGGCGAGGTTGCCGGCGCGCCCGATCGCCTGGTTGAACGCCAGCCAGAACTTCGGCTCGAGCGCGCCGACCGACAGGTAGCGGTCGTCCTTCGTCCGGTAGACCGAGTAGCAGGCGAGCCCGCCGTTGAGCGTCTCCTGCGCGCGCGTCGGGTGCGCGCCGCAGTCGAGGTTGCCCAGCTCGGCGGCGAGCAGCGCCATCGCGCCCTCGGTCATCGAGATGTCGAGGTGCTGGCCCCGGCCGGTGCGCTCGCGCCCGACGAGCGCGGCGAGGATCCCGGTCGCGCTCCACAGCGCGCCGCCGGCGAGGTCGGCGATCTGCACGCCCGGCATCGCCGGCATCCGGCCGCGCGCCTCGGCGCCCATCGCCAGCACGCCGCCGAGGCCGATGTAGTTGAGGTCGTGGCCGGCGCGCTCGACGTACGGCCCGGTCGCGCCGTAGCCGCTGATCGAGCACAGCACGATCTTCGGGTTGCGCGCCGCGAGCACGTCGTAGCCGACGCCGAGCCGGTCGAGCACGCCGGGCCGGAAGCTCTCGACGACGACGTCGGCGCGCTCGACCATGCGCAGCAGCGCGTCGCGCCCCGCCGGCGCCTTGAGGTCGAGCGCGAGCGACCGCTTGTTGCGGTTGACCGCGAGGTAGCGCGCGCCGAGCCCGCCCTTGGCCGGCGGGAACGCGCGCATGTAGTCGCCGACGCGGGGGTCCTCGATCTTGACGACGTCGGCGCCGAGGTCGGCGAGCACCATCGTGAGGAACGGGCCGGGCAGCAGGCGCGACAGGTCGAGCACGCGGATGCCGGTGAGCGGACGGTCGGGTGCGGTCATGGCTCCCCCTGGATCACGAGAGACGGACGCCGAAAACGAAACGAGCGGCAGGTTGCCCCGCCGCTCGCGTCCCGCCGCGGTGACGCCTCGTGAGAGATCGGCGCGGCGGACCGCGCCTCAGGCGCCCTTGGCGATGTCGAAGAACTGCTGGAGCTTCATCGCCAGCATCGGATCGCCGCTGACGCGGAGCTTGCCCTGGAAGTAGAGCTGCATGCCGGCGTTCGGGTCGCTCAGCATCGTCTTGAAGTCGTCGTGCGCGACCTCGACCGTGCACTGCGCCTTGCCGGTGTCGCCGCGCTCGCACGTCGGCGGGGTCGCGGTCAGGTCGACCGTCCACTCGCCGCCGCCGTCACCCGAGATCTTGAACGCGTAGATCGCGTTCACTTCCTTCGCCTTGTCGGGGAACGCTTTGAGCCCCGCCGGGACCAGGTTGTCGAACAGGTCCTGGGCATCCTTCGGCATCTGAACGGCCATGGCGCAATCCTTTGCTTGAGTGAGCGACGGGTTTACCGCGTCGCGTCAGTGACGGTCAAGCGGCCAGACCGCATCCCGACCGCGTGGAGACATCGGGAGCGAAGGGCGTTCGCTACGGGCAGGTCTGGCCGCACTCGGTCGCGACGTACTCGACACAGAACTCGTCCCAGTCGGTCGTGCAGCAGTAGTCGTCGACCGCGCAGATCGTCGACTCGCACGAGCCGCAGCTGGAGTCGAGCGGCGTGCCGAGCGTGCACACGTCGTGGTCGCACGTGCCGCTGCCGCCGCCGCCGCACGCCGGCTCGACCAGGCAGTCGAAGATGCAGGTGAGGCACTCGCCGCCGGCGACGTCGCACACGAAGTCGAGGCAGCCCGCGCCCGCGCCGCCGCCGCAGTCGCCCGGGCAGCTCGTCGCGTCCTCGCCGGGGCTGCACGTCAGGTCGCCGCACACCGCGGCCGCGGGGCAATCGCCCGGGCAGCTCGTCGTGTTCTCCGTCCCGTTGCACTGCCCGTCGCCGCAGATCGGCGCCGCGCCGCCGCAGTCGCTCGCGCACGTCGTCTGCGTCTCCGTCCCGTTGCACTGCCCATCGCCGCACACCGCGCCGCCGCCGCCGTTGCAGTCGGTGGCGCAGGTGGTCGCGTTCTCGGTCCCGTTGCACTGCCCGTCGCCGCACACGACCTGGTTCGAGCCGCAGTCGGTCGCGCAGCTCGCGGAGGTCTCGCCGCCGTTGCACGCGCCGTCGCCGCACACGGCCTGCTCGTCGTCATCGTCGCCGCCTCCACCGCCACTGTCGGCGCCCTGGGCGCACGCCATGACAGAAAGACCCAGACAGATCGACAGCGTCAGGACCGTGAACCTCATCATCGCCGCGCATCCTACAGGCCCGTACCACCGCCCCCGCAAGCCCGAAAACGCTCACGCCCCCTCACGGGGGGCGTGATCCGCCGGCCTCACCCACCTAAGCAAGTAAGATCACGGCTGGCTCGAGGTGTCGAAGGCGCAGTCCGCCTCGAGCCCCTCGGTCGCCAGCCAGCCCTGCGAGTCGCTGTAGTAGACGCGGCCGAAGCCGGCGTCCCAGCACTCGGAGGCGGTGACGACCACGTCCGCCAGGTCGCCGCTCGACAGGCGGATGTCGGCGCGGCCGGCGCCGTCCGACAGCCAGCGCGAGCGGATCACCGCGTCCTCGGCGAGCGCGCCCTCGTCCTCGGTGTCGGCGTGGACCGCGAACACCATGTCGCCCGAGCGATCGGCGGCCTCGGTGTACTCGTAGTCGTAGTTCACCGGCACCTCGACGCCGTCGCGCTCCTCGACCGTCGCGATCCCCATGTCGAGGTGGCGCGCCGCGAGGTCGTAGTTGATCGTCACGACGCCGCGCGCGTCGTTGTCGACGGGGTTGACGCGCTCGGCGGCGTCGAAGTCGATCGTGAAGTCGCCGCTGCCGGTGCCCTCGGTCGCGCCGGGCACGGCGTTGCCGCTGATCACGACCTCGAACTCGGCGTCGGCCTGCGTCTTGGACTGGCCGTCGAGGCTCCAGTCGTAGGTGCCGTCGGCGAGCTCGGTGACGACGAGGCGGTAGCGCGCGGGATCGAGCGCGCTGCCGTCCCACGGGCCCCAGGTGTAGGTGTCGCCGTCGACCGTCGTCGGCGGGAACTGCACCACGGTGTGGACGACGATCAGCACCCACGCGGTGCTGCCGTTGAGGTGGCGCG
Organism: Myxococcales bacterium; assembly: GCA_011526095.1. GTDB lineage: Bacteria > Myxococcota_A > Polyangia > Haliangiales > Haliangiaceae > WYBA01. The sequence goes on from WYBA01000522.1 coordinate 6,152, forward strand.
TGACGTTGCGCGTGACGACGTACCACGGCGCGAGCTCGCCGAGCACCGCGGCGCCGGGCTTGGCCGACGACGCCTCGGGCAGCTTGATCTCGACGTCCTGCGCGGTCGGCAGCGCGCGCGACACGGGGTGCGGATCGTCGTTGGGCGGGATGCAGCCGGTGGCGGCGGCGACGAGGGACAGCGAAGCGGCGGTGGCAAGGTGGGCGAAGCGCATGGGAACCTCCTGCCCGACCGCTTCAGCACGGCGCGTGCCGGCGCGCCCCGCGCGATCTCGCGCGGTTAGGCTGTCGGATTTTCCGACGTCACGGCGGGGGCAGCCCCGTCACCGCGGATCCGTCGTGGAAGACCACGACGCCCGCGGCGGTGATGCCAACGCCGGTTGGCAGCGCGCGCGCGCCGCCGCGCGGCGGCGGCAGGCGCCACACCCACGCCAGCGCGCCGGCGGGCGTGAACGCGGCGACGTAGTCGTGGGTGAGCGTCGCGTCGAGCCGGATCGCGGCGACGAACGCGCCGGTGGCGGGGTCGTGCGCGGCGGCGAGGACGGCGATGCCGGGCAACGGCGGCGCGAGCGGATCCTTGACGAGCTGATCGAGCGGGATCTCGACCGGCTGGACGCTGGCGGCGCCGTCGGCGCCGGGCTCCGGGAACGAGAACGCGCGGACCGCGCCGCCGCCGGGCGCCTCCCACACGCCGCCGGGCGCGACCGCGACCCGCGCCACCGCCGCGCGCGGCGCGAGCACGTCGGGGTCGTGGTAGCGCAGATCGAGCGCGTCGTCGTCGAGCCAGGCGTCGACGGGGTGGCCGCCGACCGCCGACCGGACGCGCGGCGCGTGCGCCGCCGGCGGCACGTCGCGCGGCGCGACCGGCGTGGCGCGGACCTCGCCGCGCGGCGGCTCGGGCAGCTCGAACGTCACCCACGCGGCGTCGCCGCCGTCGCCCGCCCCGAGGAACGCGCGCCGCCCCGCGACGCGCAGCTCGCGCCGCCCCGTCGCGACGCCGTCCGGCAGCGCCTCCGCCGCGATCACCACCGAGCCGGCGCCGTACGCCGCCTGGCCGCGCACCGCGAGCGCCGCGTAGCAGCCGAGCTGGCGGTCGCGGGGCGCCACCGGCAGCTCGTGCAGGCACGGCGCGACGACCAGCATCGCGTCGGGGCCGTAGACGACCGGGCCGGCGTCGCCCGGCGGCTCCGGCCGGTGCAGCACGAGGTCCCCGGTGGCGACGTCGACGCCCGCGACCCCGATCGCCTCGCCCGCGACGAGCGCCACGCCGTCGACGACCAGCGGTCCGACGAGCCCGCGCTCGGCGCGCAGCGCGTCGCGCGGGACGTCGACGCGCCACCTCGGCCGCGCCGCGGGGAGCGCCGCGAGCGCGTCACCAC
>WYBA01000523.1 GCA_011526095.1 Myxococcales bacterium
CCTGGGGCCGCTGCGCGCCGACGGCGGCCCCGACGGCGGCCCCGACGGCGGCCCCGACGGCGGCCCCGACGGCGGCCCCGACGGCGACGACGACGCCGGCGACGCCCACCGCGCCGCGGTCGCGCGCGTGCTCGGCTACATCGGCGCCGGAGACGTCTACCAGGTCAACCTCGCCCGCCGGCTGACCGCGCCGCTGCTCGCCGACGGCGACGCGCTCGCGCTCTACCGCGCGCTCGACGCCGCCGCGCCGGCGCCCTACGCCGGCCTGCTCGAGGCCGACGGCGTGCGCGTCGTGTCGGGCTCGCCCGAGTGCTTCCTGTCGCGCGCGCCCGGCGGCCGCGTCGTGACCTGCCCGATCAAGGGCACGCGCCCGCGCACCGGTGACGCCGCGCACGACCGCGCCGCGGCGGCGGCGCTCGCGGCCGATCCCAAGGACGACGCCGAGCACGTGATGATCGTCGACCTGCTGCGCAACGACCTCGGCCGCGTCGCGGTCACCGGCTCGGTCCGGGTCGACCGGCTCGGCTACCTCGTCGAGCTGCCGCACCTGTTCCACAAGGTGTCGACGGTGTCGGCGACGCTGCGCGACGACGTCGGGCTCGCGGCGCTGCTGCGCGCGACGTTCCCCGGCGGCTCGATCACCGGCGCGCCGAAGCTGCGCGCGATGGAGATCATCGAGGAGCTCGAGCCGGCGCCGCGCGGCCCGTACTGCGGCGCGATCGGCCTGTTCGGCGCCGGCGGCGCGATCGAGCTGGCGATCGCGATCCGGGTCGCGGTGCTCGCCGGCGACGCGCTGCGGCTGCACGTCGGCGGCGGGATCGTCGCGGACTCGACGCCCGAGGGCGAGCTGGCCGAGACCGAGGACAAGGCCGCCGGCTGGCGGCGCGCGCTCGCCAGCCTCGGGGCGTGAGCGGCGCGCGCCCGCGGGCGCCTGGACCTACCGCGCGACGACGCGCGCGAACGTCACGACGTCGTCCTCGCAGGCGATCGTGTCGGTGCCGTCGATCGAGCCGTCGTCCGCGCTCACCGCCCGGGTGCCGGGGACCGCGCCCGCGATGAAGGCCAGCCCGCGGGGCCCCGTGACGCCCGCCAGCGCGTCGAAGTCGCCGCCCGGGGTGTCGTACGCGACGGCGACGTCGCTGCCGCCGGAGATCGAGACGACCGCGCCCGGCACCGGCTCGCCGGCCTCGTCAACGACCTCGACGACGACGACGCTGACGCCCGGCGCAGAGCCGACGAGCAGCAGCGTGTCCTCGAGCTCGGTCCGCCCCATCGTCAGGGCCTCGATCCCCGCGCCGACCGATACGTCGACGAGCGTCTCCTGGAGCAGCGTGTCGTCGGCCGCCAGCCGCAGCGTCACCGTCGGGCCGGCGACGTCGAGCGCGAACTCGCCGCCGGCGTCGCTGCGGGTGGACACCGTGCCGTCGGCGTCCTCGACCAGCACGTCGGCGCGCAGGTTGACCGCGGGGCAGGCGCGGAGGTCGGTCAGGTCGTCGACGACGCAGATCGTCCCGGACAGCCCGGACGTCCCGCCGTCGCCGGCCCCGCCGTCGACGTCGCCGGCCCCGCCGTCACCCGGGGTGCCGTTGCCGCCGCCCGGCGGGCGCACGGTGCGGCCGTCGTCGGCGACGCAGCCGATCGCGCCGAGCGAGACGCCGACCACACAGGCGAGCAGGCGGAGAGCCATGAGCGAATGCTAGGCCGGCCGCGGGCGGGAGCCAAGAACCTGGTCAGTCGTGCGTGGCCACCGCCACGGTGCCGTCCGGCGCGACCGTCACGGTGACGGCGCCGTCGCGATCGGTGCGCAGCACCCGTGCCCCCGAGGCCTCCCACCGGTGCACGACCTCGTCGGCCGGGAACCCGAAGCGGTTGGCGCGGCCGCACGAGATCACCGCCCACGCCGCGCCGGTCGCGGCGATCAGCGCGTCGCTCGACGACGTCGGGCTGCCGTGGTGCGCGACCTTGACCACGTCCGCCGCCGCGTCGCCGCGCTCGATCAGCCGCGCCTCGCCCTCCTCCTCCACGTCCCCGAGCAGCAGCACGCGGCGCCCGGCGAACCGCACGGCGATCACGAGCGAGTCGTCGTTGACCGAGCGCACCGGGTCCGCCGCCGCGACCGGCGCCTCGCCGGCGCCGTCGTCGAACCGCGGCGCGAGCACCTCGAGCACCGCGCCGCCGGCGCGGCGCGCCTCGCCCAGCGGCGGGTGCACCCGCCGCGTCCCGCGCGCGGCGAGGGCCGCGACGGTCGCCTCGAAGCTCGGCATCGCGCCGACCGCGTCCCCCGCGGCGTCGCCGCCGGGCACGTGTGGATCGTCCGGCGCCGGCCGCGCCGACCACACCTCCCCGATCTCGACGTGGGCCGCGACCGCGGCGAGCCCGAGGTAGTGGTCGGGGTGCGGGTGCGAGATCACGGCGACGTCGATCCGGCCGATCCGCCGCGCCGCGAGGAAGCGCGCCACGGCCTCGCCCGGCGAGCGCTGCAGCCGCGCCACGGCCGCCGCCGGCATGCCGTCGGGCGCGTGGATCGGCAGGCCACCGGCGTCGACCAGCCACACCTCGCCGCCGGGCAGCTCGATCACCGCCGCGTCGCCCTGGCCGACGTCGAGGAACGTCACGCGCAGCTCGTCGCGCACGCGCGGCGCGACCGCGGCCGACCACGTCGCGCTCGCGACCAGCACGACCGCCGCCGCCGCCCCCGCGACCGCCGCGCGCCGCCGCCACGCCCGCCGTGGCGCCAGCCACACCGCCGCGCACAGCGCCGCCCACGCCAGGACCTCGGCCGCGCGCGGCGGCGGCACCTCGAGCACCGGCAGGTGCGGGGCGAGCGCGCGCGCGACGTCGTCGACCAGCCCGGCGAGCGCGACCGCGACGTCGATCAGCGCGCCGCCGGCGGCGTCCGACACCGCGCCGAGCGCGACGCCGAGCAGCCCCAGCGGGATCACCGCCAGCTCGATCACCGGCGCGGCGACGAGGTTGCCGACGACGCCGCCGGGCGCGACCTCGTGGAAGTGCCACGCCGTGATCGGCGCGGTCGTCGCGGTGATCCACAGCGAGGCGCGCGCGACCGCGCCGGCCCACCGCCACGCGGCGCGCGCGGCGCGCCGCGGCCAGCCCACGGGCGCCTCGACCTCGAGCGCGCCGGCGATCGCGTCTGGACGCGCCGGCCACCGCGCGACCAGGCACAGCGTGGCCGCGGCGGTGAACGACAGCTGCAGCGACGGGTCGTGCAGCGCCGACGGGCGCTCGGCGAGGATCACGACCGCCGCGACGCCGAGCGCGTCGAGCACGGCGAGCCGGCGGCGCAGCGCCGCCGCCGCGAGGATCGCCAGCACGACGACGAGCGCGCGCACCGTCGCGGTCTGGCCGCCGGTGACGAGCGTGTACGCGATCGCGACCGGCGCCGCGGCGAGCGCCGCCAGGCGCGCCGGGTCGATCCGCAGCGCCAGCGGCGGCAGCGCCGCGAGCGCGCGGCGGACCAGCCCGAACCACAGCAGCGCGACGACGGCGAGGTGCATCCCGCTGACGCTGAGCGCGTGGTAGATGCCGGTCGCCCGCCACGCGTCGTCGGTGGCCTCGGGGATCGCGCTGCGGTCGCCGAGCACGGCGCCGCGGACGATCGCGTTGCCCTCGGCGTCGCCGCCGCGCGCGGCGACCCGCGCCACCGCGGCGCGGTGGGCGAGCGCGGCCGCGCGCCACGGCGTCCACGCGGCGCCGCGCTCGACGATCACGAGCGCGGTGGCCGTCAGCTCGAGCTGCGCGCCGCGATCGCGGACGATCTGGGCGCGGTCGACCGCGCCGGGGTTGCGGTAGCCCCGCGGCAGGCGCAGCCGGCCGTGGACCTCGACGCGGTCCCCCGGCAGCACGCCCGCGGCCAGCGCCTCGTCGATCGTGACCAGCACGCGCGCGCGCGCCGCGCCGCCGCGCTCGACGACCTCGACGACGAACCGCCACCGCGGCGGCGCCCCGGGCAGCGCGGTGATCGGCCCGGTGACCTCGCCGGTGACGACGTCGTCGGCGCGGTCGTCGGCCGACACGCCCGGCGGCAGCCGCGGCGCGTCCGCCCGCTCGCGCGCGGCGAGCGCGGCGCCCGCGAGCGCCGCGATCACCACGCACGCGATCGCCCGGCCGCGCGGGGCGCGCTGCCACGGCGCGACCAGCAGCGCGAGCGCCGCGGCCAGCGCCCACGGCAGGGGCGTCACGGCGAGGCGCCCGCACGCCGCGCTCGCCGCGATCCCGACGGCGAACGCCACCGCGACCACGGGCGTGCGCACCGGCGGCCAGCGCCGCGGGCTCGGCAGGGGTGAGGGCTCGGCGTCCATCCGCGGCGGGCTATCGCCGGCCGCGCGCCGCGGTTGCGTGGAACCTGAGCTTCGTCAGGTCGGGGCCGGGTTCAGGGTCAGGGCACGCCGTCGAACGCGCGCGAGTGCCCGCCGAGGTAGATCCCCATCACCGCCGCGCCGTCCCCGCGCACGTCGGCGCCGGCGAACGCGCCGACCGCGAACCACGGCGACAGCCACGCCTCGGCCCGCACCCGCGGCTCGATCAGGAGCCGGCTGTCGGCCGAGGTCGACGTGGTGACGCACTCGCCGTAGATCGAGTCCACCGACATCGCGAGCGTGTGGACGCCGGCGAACACCTCGGCCGCGACCGTGACCGGGCGGGCCGCGTCCGGGCGCAGCCGCACCCGACCGCCGACCACGCCGCCGCCGACCACGCTCAGGGTCACCTCGCTGGTCGCGGTCGCGCCGACCGACGACGCCACCGCCGCGGTCCGATCGTCGCCGCCGACCGCGCCGATCGACGCCTCCATGCCGACGTACGCTCGCCCGCCGAACAGCATGCGCAGGTCGACGCCGCTCGCGACCGCCTCGCCGCTCATCTCGCCGCCGGTGACGAGGTAGCTGTAGCCGCCGGCGTCGCCGTGATCGACCCGGCCGTCGAACCGCGTGCCGCGGAGCGAGAACACGCGCAGCGACGAGCCGAGCTCGACCGCGACGCGCGGCGCCCACCGCGGCATCGCCCACGTCCCGAACCCGGTGCACTCGCGGTGTCCGAGCACCTCGCTGCCGTCGATGCACGGCGGCGCCGCCGCGCTCGACGACGAGCCGGCGTCGTAGCTGCCGCCGGAGTCGCCGCCGCTGCTGCCGCCGGAGTCGCCGCCGCCGTCGCCGCCCGAGTCGCCGCCGCCGCCGCACGACCCGGCGTCCGCGCGCGCCGGCGCCGCCGCGACCGCGCACGCCGCCGCCAGCCCCGCCGCCGCCACCCTCGCCGCGGTCACAGCGGCGCTCCCTCGCCGACGCACACCACGCGCGCGCCCGGCTCGCCGGCCATCGGCGCGAGGTCCGCGCACGCCAGCACGACCGGATCGGGATCGACCGCGCGGTACTCGATCACCTCGCGGCCGACGCGGCGCGCCTCGATCCGCGCCGGCCGCAGCTCGCCGTCGGGATCGTAGGCGTACATCGTGACCTCGCGCCCGCTCGCGGTGCGCCCGGTCACGACCACCGCCCCGAGGTCGACCCGGGCCGGCCGGTCGCAGCGGTTGCCGAACTCGAACGCGAGCGCGCGCCCCCGCACCGCGGCGTCGCGGTGCGCGGCGACCGCGACGTCGAGGCAGCCGACGGTGACGCGCTCGCCGTCGAACGTCCCGCGCGGCCCGCGGAACGAGCCGCCGTGGTAGCCGCACGCGGACGCGAGCGCCACCCCGAGCGCGCCCAGCCAGGCTCTGCCCTTCATGCCGCACGTCGCCAAGCAAGGACCTTGCCGGCGTGCGCCGCGTGCACATCTGCCGGGTTGCGCCTCCCCGCGCGCGCCGCGCGTGGCGCGCGCGCCACGGTCGGGCCGCGGGTGTCGCGCGCGTGCGCCACGGCCACGCCGGCCCGCGGTACGATCGGACGGTGGCGGACGGGGACCACCGCACCTTGTGGGGCTTGGCCATCGCGACCGCGCCAGCGGCCGTGGCGACCTGGTTCTTCTGGGTGGGAGGCGACCTGCCGCTCGTGGCGCGCGTGGCCGCGTACCTGATCGGCGGGCTGTTCGCCTGCGTCGCCGCCGCGTTCCTGGTGTTCCTGGTGCAGGGGCTGACCCGCCCGCCCCCCGACCCTCGCGCGAACCGCGGGCCGACCGGCGGCCAGCCGGTGTGGCTCGAGGACCTCGGCGACGGCTCGACGATCCACCCGGACTACCCGAAAGGCCCGGTGATCACGATCGGCGCGGCGACGGCGGCGTCCGACGTCCGCGACGCCGCCGCCGCGCGGATCCGGATCTGGCCCGACGTCGTCGACGTCGCCCGCACCGGGGTCGGGCCGGTGCGCGTCGACGGCGTGCGGCTCGGGCGCCACGCGTGGCGGACGCTCGACGACGGCGCGGTGATCGAGGTCGGAGGACGCCGGCTCCGCGTCGCGATCGGGTGGGCGCCCGATCCCGCGGACCCGCGCGTCGGCGCGCGCGTCGCGGGCGTCCGGCTGCTGCGGCGGCTCGGCGCGACGCCGCGCGGGACGCGCTACGCGATCCGCGACGGCGTGCTCGAGCGGCTCGAGCGATGCGAGGTGACGGACGACGCGCTCGCCGCGCACGCGGCCGCGGCCGCCGACCTCTCCCGGTGCTGCGCCGCGATCGCGCCGGTCGCCGGGACCGGCCGCGACGCCGACGGCACGCCGGTGGTGTGGTGGCGCGCCGCGCCGACGCCCGCGACCGCGCCGACGACGCCCGAGCGGGTGCGGTGGCTGTGCGAGGCACTCGCCTCGCTCCACCGCGCCGGACGCGCGCACGGCGCGCTCGCGCCCTCGAACCTGATCGCGCTCGCCGAGGGCGGGACGGGCTTCGTCGCGGCGCTGCCGACGACGGCGCGCACGCCGGGCGACGGGCCGTACCGCGAGGGCGTCCCGCCCGGCGACGACGACGCCGCGTTCCTCGCGCCCGAGGTGCGCGACGGCGCGGCCGCGACGCCCGCGACCGACGTCCACGCGCTCGCCACGTTCCTGGCGCGCGCGCTCACCCGGCCGCCCCACGTGCCCCAGGCGCCGGCGTGGGCGTCGCTGCTCGACGCCGCCCGCGGCGACGATCCGGCCGCGCGCCCCGCCGACGCGCACGCGCTCGCCGTCGAGATCGTGCGCGCGGCCGTGCGCACCGCGCCAGGCGCGCCGTTCGACGGCCGGACGTTGACCGGCTGCGACGGCTGCGGCGAGGCGCTCGTCGAGCACGAGCAGGGCCCGCGCATCATGTTCGACGGCGTCGGCCCCGACGGCCGCGCCACCGGCGGCTACGTCGACTCGTTCTCCACGCGATGCCTGGGCTGCGGCCGGCAGACGCACCGCGAGGAGGTCACGCGGTACTGACGACGATGCGTCACCGCCGCGTCGACGCCACCAGCAGCGTGCCGCCGACGATCAGCGAGGCGCCCGCGAGCGTCGGCCACCCCGGCGGCTCGCCGAACACCAGCGCGCCCCACGCCACGGCGAACACGACCTGCAGGTAGCCGACCGAGCTGGCGCGCCCGGCGCGCTCGAGCAACAGCCCGCGGGTCAGGCACACCTGCGCGATCTGCGTGCACACGCCGACGCCGAGCAGCACGAGCCACTCCAGCGGCGTCGGCCACACCGCGACCGGGATCGTCCACGGGATCGCCAGCGGCAGCGCGACCAGCGGGAAGTAGAACACGATGACCAGCGGGTCCTCGTGACGCGACAGCTGACGGACCGTCACGTAGGCCAGGCCCGAGCACAGCGCGCCGCCGAGCGCGACGCCGACCGCGACCGGGTCGAGCCCGGCGCCGAGCGCCGCGCCCGGGCGCGCGACCAGCGCCACGCCCGCCAGGCCCAGCGCGATCGCCGCGGCGGCCGGTCCGCCGGTCTTCTCGCCGAGCAGCACCGCCGCGCCGATCGCGGTGAAGATCGGCGCGGCGTGGTGGATCGTCGTCGCCTCGGCGAGCGGCAGCGCGGTCAGCGTCCAGTAGTAGCAGGACAGCGCGGTGAACCCGAGCAGGCCGCGCAGCACCAGCGCGCGCCGCCGCGTCCCCCACGGCGACAGCCCGGCGCGGCGGACCAGCGCGTAGGACAGGATCAGCGTGACCACCACCCGCGCCAGGACGATCTCCTGCGCCGGCAGCCGCTGCCCCACCACCTTCACCAGCACGCTCATCAGGCTGAAGAACAGGGCGGCCGCCGCCATGTACGCCACGCCGGCGGAGCGCATCGATCCCGTGTACCACCCGGCGAAGTCGGGGGCGAGGCCTTGAAGCGGCTCCGCCGGGCCACCTACCATGCAGGCGAGGGGAGCCCATGCCCGTGAGCCCGCTGCATCCCGACCGGCCGCGCCCGCGGCGCGGCGTCGTCGCCCGTTCCATGTCGATGGCGATGCCGATCGCCGTCGCGCTCGCCGCGCTCGCGCCCGCCACCGCGGCCGCCGACAGGGTGACCGGCGAGCTCGAGCTCGAGCAGCCGGCGGGCAAGCCGCCGCTGCGCGGCAAGGCGTTCCTCGATCGCATCGACAACCCGTACAAGGCGACCAAGGATCTCGATCCGTTCCGCCTGATGGTCGTCGTGCTCGAGAAGGAGGGCACCAAGCTCCCCGAGCCGCCGCCGCAGGAGCCGTGGGACCTGCTCGGCGACAGCTTCGAGCGCCCGGTGATCGCCGTGCTGCCCGGCAGCGAGGTGCTGATCCGCAACAAGGGCCGCGGCACGCCGACCTTGACCGTCGACGGCAAGCCGGACCTGCTGCCGACGTCGCCGCTCAACCCGCGTAGCGAGCGCGGGTTCAAGGTCGGCGCGGCCGGCACGGTCTACACGATCTCGGACGCCGACACCCCGCACCTCAAGGGCACCGTCGTCGTCGTCGCGTCGCCGTACCGGGTGATGCCGACCGCGAAGGACAGCCGCAAGGGGAGCTTCACCCTGACCAGCGAGATCGAGGACGGCACCTACGCCGTGAAGATCTGGTACCGCACCGGCTGGCTCGAGGGCGTGTCCGCGACCGTCACGGTCAAGGACGGCAAGGCGGACGCCGGCACCATCAAGATCCCGGCGGGGCTCAAGACCGCCGCGGCCGAGAAGTAGGGGGGCGCGCGTGTTCTGGTCCAAGATCTGGCTGTTCCTGGTCGCGCTCGTCGCGGCGGCGTTGATCGCCGTGGCGATCGGCATGCCACGCGCCGCGCACGAGCGCCGGATGGCCGACGAGCGCCAGCGCCTCGCGGTCGCGTGCGACGTCGTCAACATCCAGCTCGCCGGCGAGTCGCGCAACCACGTCGACGTCGTCGGCACGTTCGTGCGCGCCGGCGAGATCATCGGCGCGCTCGAGGACATCGACAAGGACGTGGCCGCCGGCAAGGCGCTCGACCCCGACAAGTCCAAGAAGGCGCGCGAGGCCGCCGAGCAGCTCGTGCTCGCGATCAAGCCGGCGGATCCGGACGCGCCGCCGCCGCCGGGGCTCAAGCCGGCGTTCGCGTGGCTCACCGACAAGCACGGCCGCGTCGTCGCCCGCCACGGGCTCGACGAGCAGGACACCGGCGACGTCATGGCCGGCCGGCCGCTGGTCGACGACGCGCTCGCCGGCTACCTGCGCGACGACGTGTGGCTGGATCGCGGCACGCTGTACCTGGTCGCCGCCGCGCCGGTGGTGTCGCGCACCAAGAACGACTACGTCGGCGCGGCGATCATGGGGTGGAAGCTCGACCGCGACGTCGCGGGCAAGCTGGTCCAGGCGTTCGAGGACCGCAGCAAGGCGCGCGGCGAGGACCGCACGATCCACCTGGCGTTCTTCGGCGGCGGCAAGAGCGTCACCAAGAGCGCCGACGAGCTGGCGCTGCAGGGCGACATCGCCGAGCGCTACGGCAAGCTGAAGCTCCCCGCCGACCCCGCCGCCGACTGCCACGCGATCGAGCCGTTCTACACCCGCGACGGCAAGCACGAGTACGCCGTCACGGTCGCCCGGCTGCCGGGCGACGCCGCCCAGCAGGCGGCGTTCTTCGCCGTGCTGACGCGGCGGCACGCGCAGCCGACGTTCGCGGCGGCCGCGAAGTCGTCGCTCGAGGGGCCGTTCCCGTGGCCGCTGGTCGCGGGGCTGTTCGTGCTGGCGTTCGGCGTCGGCGTCGGGCTGATGGTGCTCGAGACCGACCGGCCGCTGCGCCGGCTCCAGGCCGAGGCGGTGCGCCTCGCCAAGGGCGACGGCGAGCGCCTGCACGAGGAGGCGCACCACGGCCGCTACGGCTCGATCGCCCGGTCGGTCAACATCCAGATCGACAAGCTCGCGCGCGACGCCAAGGCGGCGAAGAAGGACCTCGACCAGCTGCTCGGGCCCGCGCCCGAGGGCTCGCTCGGCGCGGCCGACCTGCTCGGCGCGCTCGGGCCGCCGCTGCCGCTGGCGCCCGCCGCGGGCGGGCTGTCGCTCGCCGCCAAGCCGGCGCCGCCGGCCGCGCCGCCGCCGGGCGAGTTCCGGTTCAGCGACCAGGGCCCGGCCGTCAAGCCGGCGGTCGCGGCGCCGGACCTCGA
>WYBA01000077.1 GCA_011526095.1 Myxococcales bacterium
GCCGGCGCGCCGGTGCGCACGCTGGCGGAGCTGCGCGCCGCGCTGCGCGCCGCGGGCGCCGCGGCCGAGGCCACGCTGACCTGGCGGCGCGACGGCGTCGTGCGCACCGCGCGCGTCGCGGTCACGCCGCACCCGCGCGAGGCCAGCGCCGGCGTCGACGTCACGTACGGCGCGCTCGACGTGCCCGGCGCGCGGCTGCGGACGGTCACGACCGCGCCCGCCGCGGCGCCGGCGCGCGCGATCGCGCTGCTGGTCCAGGGCATCGCGTGCGAGACGGTCGACCCCGGCGCCGCCGACGGCGGCCCGCTCGCGGCGCTGGCGCACGCGTGGGCGCGCGCCGGCGTCATCGCGGTCCGCGTCGACCGCCGCGGCGTCGGCGACAGCACCGGCGGGCCGTGCGGCGACGTCGACCTCGCCACCGACCTCGCCGACGCGCGCGCCGCGTGGGCCACGCTGCCCGCCGCCCTGCCGCGCATCGTCCTCGGCCACAGCGTCGGCGGCATGCTCGCGCCGCTGGTCGCCGACGACGCGGCCGGCGTGATCGTCACCGGCACGTCGATGGCGCGGTGGCTCGACTGCGTCGCCGCCGGCCAGGCGCGGCAGTGGCGCGCGTGCGGCGCCTCGCCCGAGGACGCCGCCCGCCGTGCCGACGAGGTCCGCGCGCGCTCTCTCGCCGACGGCGCCAGCGGCCGCTCGCCGCGATTCCACGCGCAGCTCGACGCGCTCGACCTGCCGGCGGCGTGGGCCCGGGTTCGCGCGCCGGTGCTCGTCGCCCGCGGCGAGCACGACGAGGTCGTCGGCGCCGACGAGCAGGCGGCGCTCGCCTCCCACGTCGGCGGCGAGCTGGTCGACCTGCCCGGGCTCGATCACCTGCTCGGCGCCCACGCCTCCGCCGCCGCGGCGCGCGCCGACTACGGCCACGGCCGCGGGAGCGACGCGCTCGCCGCCGCGACGCTTGAGTGGATCGCGCGCGTGGTCGTACGATCGGCGCGATGAGCCACCTGGTGCCCTGCCCCGCGTGCCACCGCCACGTCCGCGCCCACGAGTCGACGTGCCCGTTCTGCGCCGCGGCCCTGCCCGCCGCGCCCGCCGCGCCGGCGCTGCCGACCGGTCGCATGTCGCGCGCCGCGGTGTTCGTCGCCGGCGCCGCCGTCGCCGGCGCCGCGGCCACCGGCGCGGCCGCGTGCGGCGGCAGCCAGGCCAAGGGCCCCGACGTCGTCCACAACCAGGCGCCCGACGCCGGCGCCGACGAGACGGCTCCGCCCGACGCCGCGTCGGTGACGGACCCGGTCCTGCCCGATCACATCCATCCGATGCCGTACGGCGCGCCGCCGGTGCGCGAGCGGATCGTCTGAGCCGCTGATCACCCCGGGCGCGGCGCCGGCTCGACGATCAGCTCGAACCGGCCGTGATCGAACGGCGCGCCGGGCGCGCGCTCGACCTGGACGAGGCGCTCGCGCAGGCCCTGGCGCTCGAGCTCGAGCGCGCGGTGGTGGCACATCGGGTTGTTGCCCCACCGCCCGAGCAGCGACTCGGCGGTCCACGTGCAGCCGCCCTTGCACACGTCGGCGTAGTAGCAGGTGCGGCAGAACCCCCACAGCGCGTCGACGGTGCGATCGCGCATCACGCGCAGCGGCGCCGCGCGCTCCCAGATGTCGACGAGGCGCGCGTCGCGGACGTTGCCGCCGGCCCACGTCGCCGTCGCCAGCGACGGGCAGCCCTTGATCGTCCCGTCCGCCTCGATCCCCAGGCCGCCGCGCCCCGCGCCGCACCCGACGGTGTGCCCGCGCGGCGTCGTCCCGCGCAGCAGGTGCTCGGTCGGCCCGAAGTAGCCGAGGTTGTTGCCGGGCCACAGCACGACGTCCGCCTCGCGGCAGCGCGCCGCGAGCGCCTCGATCGTGCGGAACACCTCGAGCAGCTCGTACGGCTGCAAGAGCAGCGCGGGATCGTCGGCGGCGCGGCCCATCGCGACGGTGAGCTGGAGCTGCCACGAGTGCGCGCCGTGCGCGATCACCGTCTCGAGGATCGCCGGGAGCTCGGGCGCGCTGCGCCGGTTGATCTGCGTGTTCGCCGACACCGGGACGCCCGCGTCGCGCAGCGCGCGCAGCGCCGCGAGCGCCGCGGCGTGCGCGCCCGCCACGCCGCGCAGCGCGTCGTGGGTGGCGGCCTCGCCGTCGATCGACACGCTCGCGCTGACCAGGCCGGCCGCCGCCGCAGCAGCCGCGCGCGCCGGCGTGAGCTGGCGGCCGCCGGTGGTGAGCAGCGCCTTCATCCCGCGCGCCGTGATCCGGCGGATCAGCTCGCACCAGTCGTCGCGCAAGTAGGCCTCGCCGCCGATCAGCACGACCTCGAGCACGCCGAGCGCCGCGAGCTGGTCGATCAGGTCGAACGCCTCGTCGGTGGTGAGCTCGTCGGGGCGCGCGCGCCCGGCGCGCGAGCCGCAGTGCCCGCACGCCAGGTCGCACGCCAGCGTCAGCTCCCACACCGCGAGGATCGGGCGGTGCGCGCGGTCGATCGGGCGCGCCGCGTCGGCGAGCGGCAGGCCGCGCCGGGCCGGCGCGGCCCGCGGCGCCAGCGGCAGCCGGCCGCGCGCGCCTCGACGATCCCCCGGCGGCGAATCCACGCCGCGAGCACACCGCCGCGCGCGGGCCGTGTCAAGGCGCGTGGTAGCGTCGCCGCCGGAGGTTTGCTCATGGCGACTCGTTCCTTGCTGTGCTCGTTCCTGATCCCGGCCGCGGTGTGCGGCGCGCTGAGCCTCGGCTGCGGCGGCGGCAGCAAGGCCGGCGCCGGCGCGACCGGCCCCGGCGGCGGCGACGCGGTCGTCGCCGACCCGACGCCGACCGGGCCGACGTGCGACGACGCGGCCCGCGCGGTCGTGTCCGGCGTGCGCGCGAGCATGCAGCTCACCGCGGCCGACGAGGCGGACCTCACGCGCGTCACCGCGGAGGCGTGCGTCGCCGACGGCTGGTCGCCCGAGACGGTGAAGTGCCTGGCCGACACGCCGCCGGGCGAGGACAACGGCCATTGCGTCGAGCTGCTGACCGACGCGCAGCGCAACACCTACGGCGAGCGCGTCATGCCGGTGCTCGAGCGCGTGTTCAGCAACGCTCCCGGGATGGGCGCGCCCGCCGGGTCGCCGCCGCCTGACGACGCCAAGTCCGTCGACCCGTGCGAGGGCGGCGAGTAGCCGCCGCGCGTCCTCACACGACGACGGGCTGCTCGGTCCACTCCATCGGCTCGCGCGCGCCGGGCGCGAGCAGGACGAGGCGGCGGCCGCCGGGCGCGCCCGTGAGCTGGTAGTGCCAGGCGGCCGTCGTGCCGTCGGCGAACTGGACGTGGAGCATGCCGTCGCCGGCGGTCCACGTCCCCGTCCGGCCGTCGGACGACTGCGCCGCGTAGCCGGCGTCCCACGCGCGGTTGCCCAGGCCGTCCTTGCCGTGGAAGCTGCCGATGCCCTCGTGGCTCGACCGCTCGACGAACGCGCCGTCGGCGCCGAGGTGAGCGGTCCGCCGCGTCTCCGACGACGTGCTCGAGCCAGAGTAGGCCGAGGTGTTGCCCCGGTACGACCAGTGGTGCCAGGTCCCGACGAGCGCGGGATCGCGCCGGCCCTCGCGCTGGCGAAACGAGCCGAAGATCGCCTCGAGCGCCGGCGCGCGCGCCGCGACCCGCGCCTGCTCGCCCAGCGCGATCACGCCGACGAGGGACGAGGTCGCGCGATCGAGCCGCAGCAGCGCGACCGCGGCGAGCGGCGCGCCGGTCTGCGGGTGCTGGCCGCGCCAGCGGACGCGCACGCCGGGCCCGCACGGCGCCGCGGGGCCGTCGAGCGCGAGCACCGGCGCGGCCTGGCGCAGGCTGGCGTCGACGTGCGCGACGACGCGCGGATCGTCGGCCCGGTCGACGCCGGGCGCCGGCGCCTGGCTGAGCAGGTACAGCTCGGCCGGGCCGTGGGCGTTGTACGCGACGTCCGGCGGGACGAGCTGCAGGCCGAGCGGCGACTGCGTGACCTGCCAGCCGGCGGGCAGGTCGACCTCGCCGCCGGTGGCGTGGCGATAGACGGTGCCGCCTGATGGTGGAGGCGGAGTTGGAGACGGAGACGGAGACGGAGGCGGAGACGGAAACGGAGGCGGAGACGGAGACGGAGACGGAGACGGAAACGGAGACGGAGACGGAGACGGTGGCGAAGACGCCTGGCGCGCCGCGACCAGCGGGTTGACCCGCGCCGGCGCCGGCCGCGTCAGCCGGTACGCCACGCCGTCGCTCTCGATCACCAGCGCGTCGCCGTCGCGCCGCGCGACGAACGGGAACGGGTAGCCCTCGGCCTCGAACTGGCCGACGAGCACGCCGCCGCGCAGCTCGCCGTGCAGCACCATCCGCGCGCCGCCGAGCTCGATCGCGCCCGACACCTGCGCGCCGGCCACGACCAGCTCGATCGCCAGCTCCGCGTTCGTCCAGCGTCCCGCGACGTCCATGCCCGCAGTATGCGCGCAGAGCGCGGCTACGGGAACACGACGGCGCGCGGCGTGCCCGCGGCGCTGCTGCCGTTGCCGAGCTCGCCGAAGATGTTGCGTCCCCAGCAGTGGAGCGCGCCGGCCGCGGTGATCGCGCACGCGTGCCCGACGCCCACCGCGACGCGCTGCCACGTCTGCTGGTCGAGCCGCGACGGGACGTGCGCGCCGAGCGGGCTCACCGGCGCGTACTCGAGGTCGCCGGCCGCGCCCCAGCAGTACAGGCCGCCGTCGTCGATCCCGCAGGTGTGCTGCGTCCCGGGCGAGACGTCGGTCCACTGATCCGACGTCCCGATCCGCGTCGGCACCACCACGTCCGCGCCGCCCTCGACGCCGGCGCCGCCGTAGAGGTTGTCGCCCCAGCACAGCAGCGCGCCGTCGTTGCGGATCGCGCACACCGTGTTCCCGAAGGTCGACGCGGCCACCTTGAAGAACGCCGAGCTCGCCTCGATCGGCGCGGGCGTGGCCGCGGCGCCGCCGGCGCCGTTGCCCTGCTCGCCGTCGTCGTCCTCGCCCCAGCAGAACAGGTGCAGCGAGTTGTCGAGCCCGCAGCCGAACGCGAGCCCCTGGCTGACCTGCGCCCACGCGATCGCGTCCATCGCGGTCGGCGTCGCCACGTGATCGGTCGCGGCGTTGCCGAGCCGGCCGCCGTCGTTGTTGCCCCAGGCCTGGCGCGAGATCCCGGCTCGCCCCGACGACGACTGGCTCCCCGCCGACACCTCGGACCACGCGCCGACGCCCGAGATCTCGACCGGGGCGAACACGCCGGTGGTCCCGGTGCCGACCTCGCCGTAGTCGTTCGCGCCCCAGCACCACAGCCGCGGCTGGGTGCCGTCGGTGACGACCGCGCAGCCGTGCGCGTCGCCGACGGCGACGTCGACGACGTCGAGCCCGTCGGTGTCCACCGCGACCGGCGTCGTCGCGGCCGTCGTCGCGAGCGACACGCCGAGCTGGCCCTGCTCGTTGCGGCCCCAGCATCGCAGCTCGGCGTCGCGGACGCCGCAGCTGAACTGCGTGCCGACCGCCACGTCAGTCCACACGCCGGTGTCGTCGACGAGCTGCGGCGTCGGGTGCCAGGCGACCGTCCCGTCGCCGAGCTGACCGCGCGCGTTGTTGCCCCAGCACGCGACGCCGCCCGACGCCGGGGCGAAGCACGCGAACTGGGCGCCGGCGACGATCAGCCCGTACTCGGCCAGCCCCGCGACCGCCACGCCGTCGACGGCGTCGTCGGTCTGGAACCGGCCGTCGCCGAGCTGACCGACGTGGCCGTAGCCCCAGCACCGCGGGCCGGCGGGCGTGACCGCGCACGATGCGTCGCGCCCGAACGCGACGCCGGCGTCGGTCCAGTCCTCCCGCGCGCCGACCCGGCCCGGGCCGGTCACGCCACCGCCCCACGCGTAGCGACGCCCGACGTCGAGCCCGATCGCCGCGGTGACGCCCTCCCCCGCGGTGATCGCGACGAAGCGGTCGTTGGCGTCGTCGGCGGCGATCACCCGCGTCGGGACCGCGCGCGGCGCGGACGTGCCGTCGCCGAGCGCCCCGTCGTTGCGCCCCCAGCAGTACGCCTCGCCGCCGGTGCGGACGGCACACGTGTGGTCCTCGCCGGCCGAGACCTGGCGCCAGTCGGTGACGTCGACGCCGTCGCCCGTCATCGCCACCGGGCGGAGCTGCGCGCTGCCGGTGTCGCCGTCGCCATCGCCGAGCTCGCCGTAGAAGTCGGCGCCCGCGCACCACAGCCGCTGCGCCGCGCCGATCGCGCCGATCGCGCACAGGTGCCCGGGCCCGACCGCGACCGCGAGCCACTGGTCCGGGGGCGCGGCCGGCGCGGGCACGGGCACCGGCTCGCGCGACGTCACGCCCCAGCACAGCAGCTCGCCGTCACGTACGCCGCACGTGCGCTCGCCGCCGGCGGCGACCCACGACCAGCCGGTGCCGAGGCTGGCCGGCACCGGCACGGGCTCGAGGCTGCCGTCGCCGTTGCCGATCTGCCCGGCGTAGTTGCTGCCCCAGCACCACAGCTCGGTGTCCTCGCCGACGGCGCACGCGTGCTCGCGGCCCGCGGCGAGCGCGATCACGCGGGTCGCTGGTCCGGGCGCGTCCGGGGCGGCGTCGACGGCCGCGGCGCACCGCGCGTCGTCGGCCGAGGCGTGGCAGTAGCCGTCGTCGAGGCAGACCATCGCGCCCGGGCACGCGTCGTTCGAGCCCGCGCACGTCACCCGGCACGGCGCAAGCTCGGGGCGGTAGCACGCGCTCGCCACGGCGAGCAGCGTCAGGGCGAGGAGGCCGGCGCGCATGCGTGTCGGGGACGATAGCCGAAAAAGCGGCGGGCCCGACGGTGAGACCGCCGGGCCCACCCGGGTTGCCGCCCGCTGCCGCCTCGATCACGCGGCGCGACCGCCGCCCCGCGCGCCCGCCGGCGCCGGCTCGAGCCGCGCCGGCTCGAGCACGAACCGGCCGCGGCCGTGCGTGAGCGCCGACAGCACGCCCGCGTAGCCGAACGTCTCGGCCAGCGGGACCTCGCCGCGCACGACCCGCGCCGCGCCGGTGGCGTCGAGCGCGAGCACCTGCCCGCGCCGGCGCCCGAGGTCGCCGACGACCGCGCCAACGGCGTCCTCGGGGCACGTCACCTCGAGCCGCATGACCGGCTCGAGCACGACCGGCGCCGCCTCGGCGACCGCGCCCCGCAGCGCGAGCGCGCCGGCGACGTGGAACGCCAGCTCGCTCGAGTCCTTGGGGTGCGTCGCGCCGTCGAGCAGCGCGGCGTGCACGTCGACGAGCGGGTGCCCGTCGACCAGCCCGTCGGCCATCGCCGCACGGATCCCGGCCTCGACCGCGCGGACGAACGCCCGCGGGATCGCGCCGCCGCGGACGCGGTCCTCGAACACCAGCCCGGCGCCGCGCGGCGCCGGCCCGAGCTCGACCACGACGTGGGCGAACTGGCCCGGCCCGCCCGACTGCTTGACGTGGCGGACGTCGCGCCGGACGGTGCGCCCCAGCGTCGCGCGGTACGCGACGCTCGGCCGTCCGGCGGTGACCGTCACACCGTGGTCGGTCGCGAGCTTCTCCACCGCGATCTCGAGGTGGAGCTGGCCCATTCCCGCGAGCACGGCGGCGCCGGTCTCGCCGTCGGTCTCGACCCGCAGCGACGGATCCGCCGCGACCAGCCGCGCCAGCGCGACCGGCAGCCGCTCGCGGTCGTCCCGCGTCGCCGGCTCGATCGCGAGCCGCACCACCGCCTCGGGCAGCGCGATCGCCTCGAGCGCGACCGGCGCGTCCGGATCGGCGAGCGTCTCGCCGGTCGCCAGCGGCGCGCCGAGCACCGCCCCGAGCTCCCCGGCGTCGAGCCGGTCGACCTCGTGGCGCGTGTCGGCGACGAGCTGGACGAGGCGCCCGACGCGCAGCCGCTTGCCGGTGCGCGAACTGACGACGGTCGCGCCCTTGACGAGCGCGCCGGTGTAGACCCGCACGAACGACATCGCGCCGTGATCGTCGAACGTCGTCTTGAAGCACAGCGCCGCGAGCGGCGCCGCGTCGAGGTCGCGGTCGTCGCGGTCTGGCGGGGACGGCAGGTAGGCGACGATCGCGTCGAGCAGCGGCTGGACGCCGAGGTTCCGGTACGCGGCGCCGGCGAGCACCGGCACGGCGCGGCCCGCGAGGGTCGCGCGGCGCAGCGCGGCGCGCACCGCGTCCGCCGCCGGCGCGCGACCGTC
The DNA here is from genome assembly GCA_011526095.1 of Myxococcales bacterium. Taxonomy (GTDB): domain Bacteria; phylum Myxococcota_A; class Polyangia; order Haliangiales; family Haliangiaceae; genus WYBA01. The sequence goes on from WYBA01000077.1 coordinate 8,216, forward strand.
GACGACGTCGGCGAGGACCGCGGGGTCCTCGTCCGCGGCCACCTCGAGCAGGTGCTCGCGGGCGGCCTGCAGGTTGTCACAGAGCGGCGCCGGCGCGGGGCCGGCGGTGACGGTGTCGCCGCGCGGGCCGTGCCAGCGCAGCGCGCGCCCCTCGACGAGGTCGATCACGCCGACGAGCGCGCCGTCCTCGACGAGCGGCGCCGTGACGACGACGGGGCGCGCCCCGAGCCGCGCCGCCACGTCGGCGACGCCGCGCGCGAAGTCCGCGCCCGCGCGATCGAGCTTGTTGACGAACACCAGCCGCGGCACGCCGTGGCGGTCGGCCTGGCGCCACACCGTCTCGGTCTGGGCCTCGACGCCGGCGACGCCGTCGAGCACGACGACCGCGCCGTCGAGCACGCGCAGCGACCGCTCGACCTCGATCGTGAAGTCGGCGTGACCGGGCGTGTCGATCAGGTGGAGGCGGTGACCCTGCCAGTCGCAGGTCACCGCCGCCGCCTTGATCGTGATGCCGCGGCGCTGCTCGATCGGATCGTGGTCGGCGTGCGCGGCGCCGTCGTGCACCTCGCGCATCTGGTGGATGCGCCCGGTGTAGTAGAGGACGCGCTCGGTGAGCGTGGTCTTGCCGGCGTCGACGTGAGCGACGATGCCGAAGTTGCGGATGGACGGAAGCGGGATGGTTCTGGGCATACGGGTCTCCAGGCGGCGGACGCACCTCGGGCGTGGCGCGACGCTCGGGCGAGCGCGCGCGGGCCGGGCGTCACGCCGCGACGTTGCGGTCGGGACGGACGGGGACGTGGCCGATCACCCGCGCCGGGGGCGGACCGACGGATCGCGCAGCGAACCGTCCGTCCGGGCTGCCCGCTCGGCGCGGGTCAGCGAGTCCCGGGCGTGACGCACAGCCACGCGTGGTCGACGCGGCGATCGCCGCGGACGTTCCGCTGGGGGGCTGGGCTGCGCGTCATGACGTGCCTCGGGGACGCTTCTACCTAAGGCCCGCGCGCGGCCCTGTCAACGACAACCTCGCGGCGCGGTCAGCCGCTCCCACTCGATGATCGTCGCCATCGCCTCGGCGCGGTCGGCGCCGCACATCGCCGGCTGCGGCTGCAGGCCGACGCACACCGGCGGGCGCTCGGGCCGGCCGAACAGGACGCAGCGCAGCTCCGCGTCGAGGTGCGGGCACGGCACTCCGGCCGGCTTGCCGTCCGGCAGCGCCGGCGCCACCGGCGAGATCGACGGCGCGATGCAGCACGCCGCGCAGCCGGGCCGGCAGGTCGCGGTCACTTCGCCGCGGCCGCGGCGCGGGTGAACACGTAGGTGTGCTGGCCGGCCTCGAGCACGAGCGCGGGCTGGCCGTCGACCTCGCGCGGCGTCCACTCCAGGCCCGCGAACGCGCCGGTCGAGGTCATGACCTTCACCGTGCCGTCGCGGGCCGTCCGCTTCAGCACGCCGCTCTGCCACTCGCCGACGTCGAGCTCGTAGCCGCCGCCCTTGGCCGCGCGCAGCTCGAGCCGTCCGAGATCCGGACTCTCGTAGCGGCCGAGCAGCGGCGCGATCCACGCCTCGTCGGGCGCGGCGTGGCGCGTGGCCTCGTCCACGCGCTCCTGCGCGACGCGCGCGAGCGTCTCGGCGAGGTGGTCCTTCGCCTCGGCCTTGCCGTCGAACACCAGCTCGAGGAACCGCGCGCGCACCGCGCCGCGCATCGCGTTGGCGCCGCCGGCGTTGGTCAGCACGACCACGCCCACGTCGTGGTCGGGCAGCAGGAAGAAGTCGGCCGTGTAGCCGATCATGTTGCCGCCGTGGTGGACGACGAGGACGTCCTTGGCGCGCGACACGAACAGCCCCAGCCCGTACGCCTCGTCGGCCGTGATCTGCACCCGCGGCTTGCGCCGCTCGAGCAGGTTGGCCTCGGACACGTAGACCTTGCCGTCGGGCGTCTTGCCGCCCGCGAGCTCGAGCAGCGCGTACTGCGCGAGGTCGCGGACGCTCGCCCACGCGCCGCCGGCCGGCCGCACCGAGTCCACGCCGCGCTCGAGCGCGAGCGGGCTCGGCGCGTAGTCGGCGGACAGGCCCTGGGCGTGGGGCAGCGCGTGATCGCCCTTCTGCGCGCGCGCGGCGTCGAACGTCGCGGTCTTCATCTTCAGCGGCCCGAACACCAGCTTCTGCATCGCCTCGTCGTAGGCCGGGCCGAGCTTCTTCTTCGGCGCGTACGCCCGCGCCGCGACCCAGCCGCCGGTCGCGACCATCACGTTGGAGTACTGGAACGTCTCGCCGAACCCCGTCGTCGGCTTCATCTTCGCCATGCTCGCCAGCCGCGCCTCCGGCTCCCAGCCGTCGAAGTCGAACAGGAACTCGAGGTCCTGGCGCGGCATCCCGGTGCACGCGCACACGGTGTGCTGGACCTGCACCGCGGCGGTCACGGCGGCGTCGGCGAGGGCGAAGCTCGGCAGCACCTGCGTCACCGCCATGTCCCACGCCAGCTTGCCCTGGTCGACCAGCCGCGCCAGCAGCAGCGTCGTCAGCGACTTCGTCGTCGAGCCGATCATGAACACGGTCGACGGCGTCACCGCCTTGGGCTTCTTGCCGCCGAGCGCGCGCACGCCGAACCCGCGCTCGTAGACGATCTTGCCGCCGTGGACGACCGCGACCGCGGCGCCCGGCACGCCCGTCATCGCCCGCGCCTCCTCGACGAAGTCGCCCCACGCCTGCAGCCGCGCCTCGTCGAGCTGCGCCGGGCGGCCGGCGTACGACTCGGTGTCGACGCCGGGCACCTCCATGTCGAGGATGATCGCGTTGAGCTGCGCCCCGCGGCGATCGAGCGCGGCGGGCGCGCCGTCGATCAGCGCCAGGTGCCAGGCCGCGCCGATGCGGCGTGCGACGGCCACGACGACGCGCCCCTCGGCCTCGGGCGTGACGTAGACGACCTGCGCGACGGCGTCCCAGCCGTCGAGCGCGCCCAGGTCGAAGGCCTGCGCCACCGCCAGGTCGAACCCCGGCTGCACCTTGGCCCAGCCCTCGGCGATCGCCGCGTCGCGATCGCCGGCGGCGCTGACGAGCAGCGCGACCGACAGCTCGCGATCCGGCTCCTGCAGCCGGACCACGTCGTCGGTGACCGCGACGTGCCAGCCCGCCGGCGCCTTGAGCGTCGCCTGCCACGCGGTGGTGATCGTCTCCTCGGCCGCGAGGGTGCGGTAGACCGGCGCGACGACGCCGACGACGCGTGGCTCGGCCGGCGCGCCGGTCGCCGCGCCGGTGCCGACGCCCGTGCCCGCGCCGCCTCCGCCCGGGGCGGGCGCGGCCTTGCCACCGCACGCCGTGGCCACGATCAGGATCAACGCGGCCAGGCCGCGCGCGCTCCGCAGGTGCATGCCTGGCGTCATCGCCCGGCGCGCGCGCCGCGTCAAGCCGCGGCCGGCGACGGCAACGTGCGGCACCTCACCCCGCGCGGCCCGCGGGCTGGCATGCTCGCCTGCCATGGCCCTCGAGCTCCGCTGCCCCACCGTCGACGAGTACGACGCCTTCCGCCGGTCGCTGCTGTCCACGTTCGGCGCCGATCCCGACGCCGATCCAGCCGGGCCCGAGCGGCTCCGCGCGCTGATCGAGCCCGATCGCATCTGGGCCGCGTTCGACGGCCGCGAGATCGTCGCGACGGCCGCGACGTTCGCGCTGCGGCTCGCCGTGCCGGGCGGCGAGCTGCCGATGGCCGGGTTGACCGTGGTGTCGGTCCGGCCGACCCACCGCCGCCGCGGCCTGATGCGCGCGCTCGTCCAGCGCCACCTCGACGACGCGCGCGCCCACCGCGAGCCAGTCAGCGGGCTGTGGGCCAGCGAGGCGTCCATCTACACGCGGTTCGGCTACGGCGTCGCGGCCCACGTCGACACGCTCGACCTCGACGTGCGCGGGCGGACGCCGGCCGAGGTCGCGCCCGGCGCGCCGGTCGACGACGTCGCGTTCGCCGACGACGAGACGGTGCTGGCGACGCTGCCGCCGCTGTACGACGCGATCCACCGGACGCGCGCCGGCATGGTCTCGCGCACGCCCGCCTGGTGGCGGCTGCGGCGCGTCGCCGACAACGCGCTGTGGCGCGGCGGCGCCACCGCCCGCCACCACGTGATCGCGTGGCGCGACGGCGTCGCGACCGGGTGGGTGGCGTTCCGCCAGCGGTCGAGCTGGCGCGACGGGCTCGCCGACGGCGCGGTCGAGATCGAGGAGCTGGTCGCGGTCGACGGCCGCGCCGAGGCCTCGCTGTGGCGGTTCGCCACCACGGTCGATCTGTTCCCTCGCGTCCACTACACCTACGCGCCGGTCGACGCCGCGCTGCCGTGGCTGATCGCCGACGCCCGCCGCGTCGTCCGCCGGCGCAGCGACTCGTTGCACCTGCGGATCGACGACGTCGCGACGGCGCTCGCCGCGCGCCGCTACGCCGCCGACGGCGCGCTGCGGATCGAGGTGCGCGACGAGCCGGGCACGCCCGGCTACGCGCTGACGATCGAGGGCGGCGCCGCGCGCTGCGTCCGCGACGACGCCGCACCGGACCTGTCGATGGACCGCGCCACCCTCGGCTCGATCTACCTCGGCGGCGTCGCGCCGAGCCTGCTCGCCCGCGCCGGCCGCCTCCAGGGCACGCCGGCCGCGCTGCGCCTCGCCGACCGCGCGTTCTCCGCCGACGCCCCGCCGTGGTGCGTCGAGGTGTTCTGACTCCGTCTCCGTCTCCGTCTCCGTCTCCGTCTCCGTCTCCGTCTCCGTCTCCGTCTCCGTCTCCGTCTCCGTCTCCCGACGGTGGTGACACTCGGCGTGCGCCGTTCAGTCCGTGATCCGGTAGAGCAGCTGCACCGCGAAGCACGCGGGCGTCGGCTCGCCGTTGACCGTGTGCGGCCGGTAGCGCCACGTCCGCATCGTGCGCAGCAGCTTGTCGTCGTAGGCCGGGTAGCCGGTCGACTTGATCACCTTCTGCGAGTCGACCTTGCCGTCGGCGCCGATGCACAGCCGGACGCTGCCGATCGTCTGGCGCTTGCCCGCCCGCAGCATCTCGGCCTTCGCCGCCGGCGGCGGGGTGATCTGGTCCTCGCCCGAGATCCGCTTCGCCGCGGTCGGCGGGATCGTCACCGGCTCGGGCGGCGCGACCTCGGTCTGGGGCAGCTCGGGCGCCGGCAGGTCACCGGTGCCGCACGGCGGCTCCTTGCAACCGTGGCCCACGGTCGGCGCGCCGAAGCCCTGGCCGTCGCCTCCCATGCCGTTGCCCGGCGGCCCGTCCGCGTCGCCCGCGACGCCGTCGCCGCGCGCCTCGACCGCGACCTCGGTCGCCACCTCCGGCGGCTCCTTGTCCGGCGCGGGATCCGGCTGGGTCAGGTCCTTCACCACGACCTTCTCGGGCCGCTTCGCCGCCTCGGGCCGCGCCTGCGCCGGCCGCCCGCCCCCGCCCGAGTCGCCCGCCGGCGGCGCCAGCCCGACCGAGAGGGTCGTCCGCTCGGTCTGCAGCTTCTCGATCTTCCACATCCCCAGCACGATCAGCCCGACCGCGACCACGCCGTGCGCGACCACGGACACGCCGATCATGGTGGTGCGCAGGCGGCGGCGGCGGGTCGACGCGGCGGTGGGGAGCAGCGACTCGAACATGCGGTCTCCTTTCGGGTGGATCCAGCCTCACGCATCACCCGGCCCGGCGATCTGCCCGCCGCGCTCACACACCCTCGCCCGCTGTCAGGGCGGTGTCGACCCGTCGTATCGTGTGCGACGTGACCGGCCCGCTGGTCGTCTTCGGCCTCACCTACCTGGTCATCGCCAGCCGGCAGCTCGCGATCCTGCGCCTGGACCGGCCGAGCGGCGCGCTGCTCGGGGCGGTGGCGATGGTGGTGGTCGGCGGGCTCACCCTGGCGGAGGCGCACGCGGCGATCGACCTGGGCGTGATCACGCTGCTGCTCGGCGTGCTGATCATCGCGTCGTACCTGGTCGAGGCGCGGTTCTTCCGCATCTGCGCGTGGCTGGTGCTGACCCGCGCGCGCTCGGCGCGCAGCCTGATCTGGGGCCTGACGTTCGTCGCCGGCGCGCTGTCGGCGCTGCTGGTCAACGACACCGTGTGCGTCGTGCTCACGCCGCTGGTCGTGACCGTCGCGGTCGAGGCGCGGCTGCCGGTGATGCCGTACCTGCTGGCGCTGGCGAGCGCGACCAACCTCGGCGGCGTCGTCACGTTCAGCGGCAACCCGCAGAACATGATCGTCGGCGAGGCGGCCGCCGGCCACCCCGGGTTCGCCCAGTACCTGGCGATCTCGCTCGTGCCCGGCGCGCTGTGCCTGGCGGCCAACGCGCTCGTGCTCACCTGGCTGTTCCGCAAGCAGCTCCCGCGCGGCCGGCTCGCCGAGGTCGACCCGCCGCGCCCCGGGTTCGATCGCGTGCTCGCCGCCAAGGGCCTGGGCGCGCTCGCGCTGTTCGCCGCGCTCGCGCTCGCCGGGGTGTCGCTCGCCGGCGCCTCGATCACCGCCGCGGCGCTGCTGATCCTGATCGCGCGCACGCCGCCACAGAAGGCGCTCGAGCACGTCGACTGGCAGCTCCTGCTGTTCTTCGCCGGGCTGTTCGTCGTCGTCGCCGGGCTGGCGAAGACCGGCGCGATCGCCTCGCTGTTCGCGCACCTGTCGCCGGTGGTGGCGCGCGGCGACGCGGCCGGCGACGCCGCGTTCGTCGGCCTCACGGTCGTCGCCTCCAACGTCGTGTCGAACGTCCCGCTGGTGCTGGTCGCGCGCGAGTGGATCGCCTCGATGCCCGATCCGGCGTGGGGCTGGGTCATGCTGGCGTGGGCCTCGACGCTCGCCGGCAACCTCACGCTGTTCGGCTCGATCGCCAACATCATCGTGATGGAGAGCGCGGGGCCACGCGGCGAGATCGGGTTCTGGCGGTTCCTGCGCTACGGCGCCGTGATGACCGCCGTCAGCCTCGTCGTCGGCTTCGGCGCGCTCGCCGCCGAGCGCGCGCTCGGCGTGTTCGCGCTCGTCGGCCTGTAGAGCGCGGCGCGAAGCCGCCGTCTCCCCGCTCATCCCGAGCGGGGCCGAGCGCCAGCGAGGCCCGTGTCGAAGGACGCCTCCGTCTCCGCCTCCGTCTCCGTCTCCGTCTCCGCCTCCGTCTCCGTCTCCGTCTCCGCCTCCGTCTCCGTCTCCGTCTCCGCCTCCGTCTCCGCCTCCGTCTCCGCCTCCGTCTCCGTCCCCGTCCCCGTCTCCGTCTCCGTCTCCGTCTCCGTCGGCAAGCCCCCGCTCGTCCTGAGCAGGGCCGAGCGCCAGCGAGGCCCGTGTCGAAGGACGCTGACAGTCCGCTGCGCCTCGCGCCGCGTGCGCGCGGGTGACACGGGTGATGGA
>WYBA01000524.1 GCA_011526095.1 Myxococcales bacterium
AAGCGCCTCGACGGCAACGAGCTGGTCGCGCGCGGCGCGCTGTCGGCCGACATGCTGAACTACCTGCACCTCGCGGTGCGCGCGCGGTGCTCGATCCTGGTGTCGGGCGGCACCGGCGCCGGCAAGACGACGCTGCTCAACCTGCTGTCGAGCTTCATCTCGAAGCGCGAGCGGATCATCACCGTCGAGGACGCGGCCGAGCTGCAGCTCCAGCAGCCGCACGTCGTCCGGCTCGAGTCGCGCCCCGCCAACCTCGAGGGCAAGGGCTCGGTCGCGATCCGCGACCTGGTCAAGAACGCGCTGCGCATGCGCCCCGACCGCATCCTCGTCGGCGAGGTCCGCGGCGCCGAGGTGCTCGACATGCTCCAGGCGATGAACACCGGCCACGACGGGTCGATGGCGACGATCCACGCCAACTCGCCCGACGACGCGACCAGCCGGCTGATGACGATGCTCGGGATGACCGGCACGCCGCTCGCCGAGGCGACGATGGCGTCGATGATCGCGCGCTCGGTCCACGTGATCGTGCAGGTCGCGCGGATGCAGGACGGCAAGCGCCGGATCACCGGGATCGCCGAGGTCCTCGGCAACGAGGGCGCGCGGATCCCGATCCATCCGGTGTTCGGGTTCGAGCGCACGGGGACGACGTCGGACGGCACGGTGATCGGCCGCCACGTCCAGCTCGCGCCGACGATGCTCACCGACAAGTTCCGCGCCGCCGGCGTGATCCGCGGCGCCACCAGCGGCGAGGTCGGGTGATGGGGCCCGGGGCGGTCGCGCCGCTGGCGTTCGTCGCGGTGCTCGCGCTCGGCGCGGCGGCGATGCTGGTGTGGTACGGGCGGCGCGCCACCGCGGCGGCCGCGCTGCGCCGCCGGCTCGGGCAGCTCGCCGCGCCCGGCGGGCGCGACGCGCTGGTGCGTGACGAGGCGAGCGGCCTGCTGCGGCTGCTCGCGGAGAGCGGGCTGGCGTGGACGCCGGGCCAGCTCGTCGCGCGCGCCGCGGTCGCGGTCGCGCTCGGCGCGCTCGCCGGCGCCGCGCTCGGGTCGGGCACGATGGCGGTGGTGCTCGCGCTCGGCGGGTGCGTCGCGCTGTGGGCGATCGTCCGGCGCGCGCGCGCCCGGCGGCTGGCGCTGTGCGACGAGCAGCTGCCGCAGGCGCTGGAGATCATGGCGCTGGCGATGCGCGCCGGCCACGCGCTGCCCGGCGCGCTCCAGCTCGCCGCGCAGGAGGCGCCGGCGCCGCTGTGCCACGAGCTGCAGCGCGCGCACGACGAGCACCAGCTCGGCCGGCCGATCCACGAGGTGCTCGCGCGCATGGGCGAGCGGCTGCCCGGGTGCGAGGCGGTCGGCACGTTCGTCGTCGCGGTCGCGGTGCTGCAGGAGACCGGCGGCAACCTGATCTCGGTGATCGACCGGATCGTCGACAACGCGCGGTCGCGCGCCGGCTACCAGGCGCGGCTGCGCGCGCTGACCGCCGAGGGCCGGCAGTCGGCGCGGCTGCTCGCGCTGCTGCCCGGCGCGTTCTTCGTGCTCGCGATGGCGAGCGACCCGAGCTACGCCGGCACGCTGCTCGGCGACCCCGGCGGCCAGATGATCGGCCTGGTCGCCGTCGGGATGTGGGTGATGGGCATGCTGTGGACGCGCCGGCTGGTCCGGCCGCTGACCTAGGAGCACACGATGGACCCGACGACGCTCCACCTGCTGTCCGCCGGCGCCGCCGGCCTCGCCGCCGCGCTCGGCCTGGTGACGTGGGCGCGGCTGCGCCGCGCGCCCGCCGTGGGCGCCGGCGCCACCGGCGCGCTCGACGACGACGGCGGTGACGACGCGCCCGCCGGCTGGCGCCGCGCGATCGCCCCGCTCGCGCTGCACCTGCGGCCGACCTCCGCCGAGGAGCTCGACCTGCTCGGCGCCCGGCTGCTCAACGCCGGGCTGCGCTCGCGCGACGCGGTCGACCGGTTCTGCGAGGACCGCGTCGTCGCGATGCTCGCCGGCATGCTCGGGGCGCTGGTGTGGGCGGCGGTCGTCGGCGGCGGCGCCGGCGCGCTGCTGGCGATGGTGTCGCTCGTCCTGGGGTTGGTTGGCCCCGGCAAGGCGCTGGCCGCGCGCGCCGCGGAGCGCCAGGAGGCGATCCGAGCGGCCCTGCCCGGCGCGATCGACCTGCTGACGACGTGCGTCGACGCCGGGCTGTCGCTGGAGCACGCGCTGGCGCGCGTGGCCCGCGAGCTCGACGCCGCGGCGCCGGTGCTGGCCGAGGAGCTCGCCGTCACCGCGCGCGAGCTGCAGGCGGGCGTGACGCTGCCGGACGGCCTGCGCCGGCTGTCGCGCCGCGTCGGGCTCGACGAGCTGTCCGCCCTGTGCGGCGTGATCGCCCAGGCTCACGGCCTCGGCGCGCCCGTCGGCAACACGCTGCGCGAGTTCGCCGAGTCGTCGCGGCGGTCGCGGATGAGCATGCTCGAGGAGCGCGCCGGCAAGCTCGCCGCGCAGCTCACCGTCCCGCTGGCGACCTGCCTGCTCCCCGCCGCGATGCTGATCATCATCGGCCCGGCGGTGCTGCAGCTGGTGCGGGCGTTGCACTAGGTCCCGTCATGACCCGCGCCCTGGTGACATTCGTCTCCATCTTCGTCCTCGGCGGGCTGCTCGCCGCCACGAGCGGCTGCGGCGCCGCCCAGCGCCACCACGCCAGGATCCAGCACGAGGGCGAGGGGCTGCGCCGCGAGCTCGCCGAGCTGTACGTCGCGCGCGGCGCCCACACCGCGGCGGTCCCGCTGCTGCGCCGCCTGCTCGTCGACTCGCCCGACGACGTCCGCGCCCTGGTGCTGTACGGCACGGTGCTGCGCGACCAGCAGCTCTACCCGCAGGCCGAGCGCTCGCTGCGCCGCGCGCTCGAGCTCGACGAGGCGCGCGCCGACGCCCACGCCGCGCTCGCGATCCTGCTCGACCTCACCGGGCGCGCCGACGACGCGCGCGCCCACCACCGCCGCGCGGTCGAGCTCGCCCCGAGCGACGCGCGGTTCCGCAACAACCTCGGCTTCGCGCTGCTGCTCGCCGGCGAGGCCGCCGCCGCGATCGGCCAGCTCGAGGCGGCGCTGCAGCTCGATCCCGCGCTCGGCCCCGCCTACGCCAACCTCGGCTTCGCCTACGGCCGCGCCGGGCGCCTCGACGACGCCGAGCGCGCGTTCCGCGCCGGGCTCGGCGAGGCCGCCGCGCTCCACAACCTGGCCCTGGTGCGCGACGAGCGCGGCGAGCACGCCGCCGCCGACGAGCTGCGCGCGCGCGCCTGGGAGATCGACCCCGACCTTCGCTCCGAGGAGGCCCCGTGACCCGCACGCTGTCGCTCTCGCTGTCCCTCTCGCTCCTGGTCGCGCTCGCGCTCGGCGCCACCGGCTGCCGGCGCGCCCACCTCGGCGACGACACCGGCCGCGCCTACCGCGCCGCGCTCGACGCCCAGCGCGACGGCGCGCCGGCCGCGGCGCCCACGTTCGACGCCGGGCACGCGCGCGACGCGCTCGCCGCGCGCCGCGGCAAGACGAGCGGAGGCGGCGCGTCCGCCGCGGGCCCGTCGACGATCACGCTGCCGATGCCGGCCGCGGGCGGCGCGGGAGGCGCCAGCGGCGGCGCGTGGCCGGGCGCGACGGGGAACATCACGCTCGAGGCGAAGTGACATGACGCCCGCGCGCTCGCCCGCGCGCCGCGAGCGCGGCGCGGTGACGCCGGCGATGATCGTCGCGGCGCTGCTGCTGTGCGTCGTCGCGATGGGCGCGATCACGATCGGCCGGCTCGCCGCGGTGCGCGCCGACGCCCAGCGCGCCGCCGACGCGGGCGCGCTCGCCGCGCTGCAGATCGTCCGCGATCGCGGCATGCCGTTCGACGCCACCGCGCGCGCCGCCGCCGAGGCGCTCGCCCGGCGCAACGCCGCGCTGCCGGCGCGGTTCCAGTGGCGCGTCACCGAGAGCGCCGACACGGTCGAGATCGAGGTCATCGCGGCGATCGACGTCGATCAGCCCACGCTGGTGTTCGCGGCGGGCGCGGCGGAGGTCCGGGGCCGCTCGGTCGCGCGGCTGCCGCAGCGCCGGTTCGACGACGCCGAGCGCCGGCTGCCCAAGCTGGTGATGGCGCTCGACTACTCCGGGTCGATGGCGCTGCCGTTCAGCGGCGGCGGCGCGCGCGCGATCGACGTGCTCGAGGACTCGGTCGAGGGCCTGCTCGGGGCCGCCCTCGACATCGACTACGGCGCGGCGTTCTACTCCAGCGGCGTGTTCCGCACCGTCGGGATCGGCGCGTCGGCGCCGAACCAGATCGTCTCGACGATGAACGCCTACGACGCGGGCGGCTCGACCAACACCGGCGCCGCGCTGACCTCGGCGCGCAACCTGCTGCTCGCGGCGCCGGACACCGGCCGCTACGTCCTGCTCGTCTCCGACGGCGAGCCGTGCTGCGAGAGCGACGCGTTCGCGCGCGGCCGCGCCGCCGCGACCGCGCTGTGGAACGCCGGCGTCACGATCTACACGCTGGAGATCCGGCGCTCGGGGTCGAGCGCCGCGCTCGACCAGTTCATGACCGACGTCGCCGGCTCGCCGTCGAGCCGCCGCGATCCGAACTTCCACTTCGTCGCGACCAGCGCCGCCGCGCTCGTCGACCAGTTCCGCAACATCGTCGCGTCGATCGTGTGCAAGGTCGGGCCGGTGTCGCCGGCGCCGAGCGATCCGGCCTCGCTGCGCGTCTACCTCGAGCAGGGCGGCGCCGAGCGCGCGCTGCCCGCCACCGACGACCTCGCGCGCGACCGCGCGCTCGAGCGCTACCGGTGGGAGCCGGCCGACGCCACCGTCCGGCTCACCGCCGCCGCGTGCGACAGCGTGCTCGACGCCGGCGCCGAGGTCGTCGTGCGGTTCGATCGCCCGGCGCTGGCCGAGTAGTCAGGCGATCGCCTCGCGTCGCGAGGCTCAGCGCCCAGCCTGCCCGCGCGCGGCGAGCGCGGCGTCGATCTGCGCGCGGAACATGTCGACCGGCTGCGCGCCGTTGATCCGCACGCCGTTGACGTAGAACGTCGGCGTGCCGACGACGCCGAGCTCGGACGCGGCGGCGAGGTCCTGGTCGACCGCGGCGGCGAACGCGCCGTCGTCGAGCGCTCGCGTGAACGCGGCGACGTCGAGGCCGGCCTGCGCGGCGAGCGCGAGGTAGGTGCCGCGCGACAGCTCGTCCTGGTGCGCGAGGACGAGATCGTGGAACGGCCAGAACTTGCCCTGCGCCTCGGCCGCGAGCAGCGCCTCGGCGCCGAGCCGCGTCACCGGCTTGTCCGGCAGCGGGAACTGCTTGACGACGAGCCGGAGCTGGCCCGGGTACTCGTCCCACAGCTGGTCGATCGTCGCGACCACCATCGCGCAGAACCTGCAGCCGACGTCCTGGAACAGCGCGATCTGCACCGGCGCGTCGGCCGGCCCGCGCGCCGGGCCGGCGTGGAGCCCGAGGCGGGCGATGACGTCGGCCTCGAGGGTCGGGCCCACAGGCTCGACGACCTCGGTGCACGAGCCCTCGTCACACGCAGCCGCGGCGGGCGCGGCCTTGGCGGCGTGGCGGGTCGGCGCCCCGCGCGCGCCGGCGCGAGGCACGGCGCGCGTCGGCGTGCGCTCGCCGTCGAACGTGTCGATCGGGGCGGTCGCCGCACCGACGCCGACGGTCGACGCCGTCCCGCCGTCGCCGCGGGCGAGGACGTAGGTGGTGCCCGCGGCGCCGAGGCCGAGGGCGGAGATGAGGGCGATCTTCAGCATGCTGGCTCCTGTCACGGTCGAGGGGGTCGAGGTCGACAGGGACCCGGGCGCGCCCGCGCCGGCGCCGGCCGCGCTCGCCTTCGCCGGCGCGAGCCACGCGACCGGCGGCAGCGCCGCCGCGATCCGCGTGGCGAGCCGGCGCGTCGGTCGCGCGCCCTCGAGGGCGTGCTCGACGCTGGCCTGCAGCTGCCCGGCGAGGTGCTTGCGCCCGCGCGACAGCCGCTGCATCGCGGCGTCCTCGCGGATGCCGAGCAGCGCCGCGACCTCGGCGATCGAGCGCTCCTGCTGGTAGTACAGCACCAGCACCTCGCGGTAGGCCTCGGGCACGCTCGCGAGCGCGTCCCACACCAGCCGCTGCTCCTCCGCCGCGGTCAGCCGCTCGAGCGGCCCGACGGCGGGCAGCGCCCACGCCGGCGCCGCCTCGGGCAGCGCGTCGCTCGCCGGCTCGCGCAGCGCGCGCGCGCGCGCCTTGCGTGCCAGGTTGCGCGCGATGCCGCACAGCCACGCGCGCCACCGCGACGGCTCGCGCAGCGTCGGCAGCTGCGCCCACGCGGCGACGAACGCGTCCTGCGCGACGTCCTCGCTGAGCGCGCGGTTGCCCGTCGCGCTGTAGCTCACCGCACAGACGAGGCCGAGGTAGCGCTCGACGAGCACGCCGAACGCCGCGCGGTCGCCGCCGCGGCTGGCCGCGATCAACGCCTCGTCGCTCGTCGCGGCCGCGGCGCCGCCGGCTCCAGGTGACGTCGGTCCAGGTCCCATGTCGGGGAGCAGTGCCGCGGGGCGGCCCCGACCTGACAGCAAATCGTCCGTGCGCACGAGCCCAGGACCGGCGCCGGCGGGGCGCCCATTCCACCGCGGGTCCCCTGGCCTCGTCCGGCGGCGAGGTCGCGCTCAGCGGCAGCGCTTCCAGAACGCCGTGTAGTCGTCGGACGCCTCGCTCCACTCGTCGCCGCAGTTGTGGTCGGCCACGCCGGTGCTCGAGAAGTAGTAGCGCGAGCACGCGTCGTGCTCGAGGCAGTCGAGCGTCCAGTCGTAGCTGCCGGTCCCAACGCCGCAGCGGCCCATGCCGGCGAAGTCGCCGTTCCACTGGACGCCGCCGTTGGCGCCGACCACCCACGACTCCGACCGCGTGCCCTGGCTGCCGTCGAACGTCGCCGTGCGGGTCGAGTTGCGCGCGACGCAGGTCTTGCCGTCGTTGCCGGTGCCCGGCGCGGTGCCCTTGAGCCCCTCGACCACGTGGAACGAGTCGGGCAGCGTCGCGTCGACCGGCGCGACCGAGAGGTAGTTGCTCGCGCCGGCCAGCAGGCCCTCGTGGAACCGCGACACGTCGTCGGCGTCGCCGAGGTACGCCTCGATCGCCAGCGCGAACGACGCGAGCGCGCCGGCCTCGTCGGCGTCCAGGCGCGCGCCCGCCGCGTCGAACGCGACCTCGCCGGTGACCGCGTCCGCGGTGAGCACGAGCACGTCGTCGCCGACGCGGACCGTCACCGTGCCGGCCGCCTCGCGCGACGACTCGGCGACGAACTCGACCGCGAGCTCGCCCGCGTCGTAGGCGCCACGCACGACGCGATCGTCGTGCTGGTCGATCCGGAGCCGCTCGTCCGAGGGGACGGGCGCGGCCGGCGCCTCGGCGCAGGCCGCCAGGCCGAGGCCCAGGCCGATGGACATCACGAACAGCGAGCGGGGCGTGGTGGTGTTGGTCATGCCCTGACGCCAGTGCAGCCGGTGTTCCAGGCGCGAGGCGGCTCACCAAACTTTCCAAGTGCGCGCCTCTGCGATGGGCACACGCGCGCCCACATCGGCGCCCCGTTGTCGGGAGGCTGTACAACTTGATCGATCGCGGAGCGATCAGGAGGTTGACTCGTCGCGCCACCCGCGACGCGCACGCGATCTCGCCGCGCGCGGCACTGGGGCCGCGCGCGCCACGCCAGCGACGTGAACGCTGAGCCGTCGCGACGTTGGCCATGGGGGCGACGACGCCACCGCGCTGGGACGAAAGTCCCATGCGATTTTCGTCAGTTGCGTCCAACCCGATCGCCATGGGTCCTTCCTCTTGATGCGGGCATGACCCGGATCAGTCGTCGTGCCTTCACCCGTGGCGTCGGCCTCGCCGCGCTGTTCGCGCCGTTCATGTCGCTGGTCGGTCGCACGCCGACGAGCGCCGCCGCGACCGGCCGCAACCGCTACCTGCTCGTGTTCTACAGCAACGGCACGGACGTCAACCTGTGGACCCCGCGCGGCTCGACCCCGACGTCGATCGCGTTCAGCGAGATGACCGCGCCGCTCGAGCCGCTGCGCAGCGAGCTGGTGCTGATCGAGAAGCTGTCGAGCCTCGGCACTGCCGACAACCACGCGGCGCCGGGCGGGCTCACCGGCTACGGCTACAGCGGCAACAACCGGGTGTCGATCGACCAGTTCGTCGCCGCGCAGCTGGCCGCGGCCGGCGCGACGACGCCGATCCCGAGCCTGATCCTCGGCAGCGTCGCCACCGAGCAGCAGACGGCGTTCTACCGCGACAACCAGGTGCTGAGCCCGGTCTTCTCCCCGACCGCGGCGTACGACACGCTGTTCGGCGGCGTGGTCGGCGGCGGCGGCGGCGAGGCGCTGCTGCGCCGGCGCCAGAGCGCGCTCGATCTCGTCGGCGGCGAGCTGCGCGCGCTGCAGGACCAGCTCGGCAGCGAGGAGCGCCGCAAGCTCGAGCTCCACGCCGACTCGCTGCGCCAGGTCGAGGAGCGGATGACCGGCGGCGGCGGCGGCGAGTGCGATCCCGGCGCCCCGCCCGGTGACATCCCGGAGGCGCTGCTCGCGTCGTCGAAGCACCTCGACCTCGCGATCACCGCGTTCGCGTGCGACCTCACGCGCGTCGCCTCGGTGCAGTTCGGCCACCACCAGAGCACGCAGGTGTCGCTGGCCGAGGTCGGCGCGCCGGGCGACTGGCACAACAACTTCATCCACGGCGACAACCCGCGCACCCGCCTCGTCAACCTCGAGCGGTGGATGTGCGGCCAGTTCGTCGCCGCGGCGAACCGGCTCAAGTCGCTGCCCGCGCCCGACGGCGACGGCACGCTCTACGACCAGACGCTGATGGTGTGGGCGCGCGACATGGGCGACGCGATCACCCACAACGGCAACGACATGCGGTTCGTGTTCGCCGGCGGCGGCGGCTACCTCGACACCGCGCCGGGCGGCCGCTACATCGACGGCGGCGGCGAGGGCCACCAGCGCGCGCTGCTCAACGTCGCCGAGGCGATGGGCGTCGCGGACTTCACCGGCTTCGGCGATCCCAACGGGCCCCGCGCCCCCCTCCCGGCCATCGGCGGCTGATCGGAGCCTGTCATGACCCGCACCCGCACCACCCGCTCTTTCGCCCTTCTCGCCGCGGTGCTCGCGGCGCAGCCCGCCTGCGTCGGCACGATCGGCGGCGGCGACGACGCCGACGACGACCCCGGCGGCGAGCTCGTCCCACCCGACTGCACCGACCGCGGCCCGCGCATGCTGCGCCGCCTCACCGGGCCGCAGTATCGCAACACCCTCGTGGCGCTGTTCGGCGACGGCGTGCCCGAGGCCGCCGTGCTCGTCGATCCCGTGGTCGAGGGCTTCCAGGTCGACGCGACCCAGGCGGTGATCCGCGACCTCGACGGCCAGCTCCTGATGACCTACGCCGAGCAGGTCGCCGACTGGGCCGTGACCAACCGGCTCGGCCAGCTCACGACCTGCCAGACCCAGGACGACGCGTGCGCCCGCGGCTTCGTCGAGGCGTTCGGACGGCGCGCCTACCGCCAGCCGGTGCCCGCGGCCTCGATCGACGGCTACGTCGCGATGATCGCCGCCGAGCCGAGCTTCGCCGACGGCGCGCGCGCGGTGATCTCGACGATGCTGCAGTCGCCGTACGTGCTGTACCGCCACGAGCTCGGCGCCGAGGGTGACGACGGCCTGTACCACCTCACGCCGCACGAGCTGGCGTCGAGCCTGGCGTACATGCTCACCGACGCGCCGCCCGACGCCGAGCTCACCGCCGCGGCAGACCAGGGCCGGCTCGCCACGCGCGAGGACCTCGACCGCGAGGTCACGCGCCTGCTGTCCTCGACCGCGGTCGACGCCGCGCTCGGCGGGTTCGTCGAGGGCTGGCTGCACACGGGCGACCTGCTGGCGCGCGCCAAGGCCGACCCGCAGCAGCGGCTCACCGACGACGTGCGCCGCGCGATGCTGCGCGAGACCCAGCTCGTCTACCTCGACGTGCTGCGCGGCGGCGGCACGCTCGGCGACCTGCTCACCGCACCGTTCACCTACGTCAACTCGCCGCTGGCGTCCTACTACGGCGTCGGCGGCGGCGCCGGCGACCAGTTCACCCGCGTCGACCTGCCCGCCGGCCAGCGCGCGGCCGGCATCCTCGGCCACGGCAGCGTGCTCACCCGCCACGCGCTGTCCGACACGTCGTCGCCGGTGCAGCGCGGCAAGCTCGTGCGCGAGCGCTTGCTGTGCGAGACGCTGCCGCCGCCGCCGCCCACCGTCGACGCGACCCTGCCGACGCCCGAGGGCGCGATCACCACGCGCGATCGCTACGAGGGCCACAGCGCGTCGCCCGCGTGCCAGAGCTGCCACTCGCTGATCGACCCGGTCGGGTTCACGTTCGAGCACTTCGACGCGTTCGGCCGGTGGCGCGACCAGGACAACGGCGCGCCGGTCGACGCCACCGGCGGCGTCCCCGGGCTGATCGGCGGCGACGTCGCGCTCGACGGGCTCGACGAGCTCGCCAGCTACCTGGCGTCGAGCGAGCAGGTCGCCGAGTGCTACGTCGAGTACGCCTCGTACCATGCGTTCGGCCTGCAGGGCTGCAGCGCCGAGGACGTCCTCGCCGAGGTCGCGGCCTCCGGCGGCACGCTCGACGGCGTCGTCCGCGCGATCGTCCACGCGCCGCACTTCACGACGCGCACGCGCGACTGACGGGAGCGAGGCGCGGCGCGGTACGCTCCGGTCCAGGGGGCTCCATGGACCAGCGACACGCCGACTACGTCGCGTACTACGAGGCGCGCGCGCGCCGACACGCCGACCAGCCGCTGTACCCGCGGACGGCCGCGGCCGAGCGCCGCCTCGCCGACGCGATCCGCGGCTGCGCGCGCCTCGACGACTTCCGCGCGGTGATCGAGACCGAGCGGCCGGAGCAGCAGTGCGCGATCGCGCGGGTGCTCGACCAGGCCGCGGCGCGCGCCGCGCACTTCCGCGCGATGGAGGAGCCGGTGCGGGCGCGCGGGCACGAGCAGATCCTCGCCACCGCCGGCCAGGCGCGCGACGTCGCCGAGCTGACCTCGCGCGTCAACGACCTGCTGCGGCAGAACAGCCTCGAGGTGACCGTCGACGGCTTCGTCGCGATGTTCCACGGCGACTGGAAGGTGCTCGAGGATCTCGAGGTCGACGCCGCGATCCTCGACCAGGTCCCGGCGGAGTGGCGCGCGGAGCTCGCGGCCGGGATCGCCGACGCCGAGCGCCGCGGGCGCGAGCTGTACGCGAACCACACCCGCGTCGAGCACCGCAAGTGGGCGCCCGGGTGGGACCTCGACCACGCGCAGGTGTGGGAGCCGCGCCACCGCCGGCTGATCCCGGAGCCCGACGAGATCGTCGCGCGGCGGATCGAGCAGCACCGGCGCTACCTGGGGATCGCCTAGCCATGCCGATCGACCGGATGTTCGCCGACCCGATGCTCGGCACGTTCCGCACGATGGCCGCGGAGATCCGCGACAAGCGACTCACGGGCGCGGCGGTCGACGCGATGAACGCGGAGCTGGCGAGGATGGAGCGCTACGCCGCGGAGATGAGCGACTTCAACGCGTTCAGCGCGCGGCTGATGCAGGAGGGGTGCTTCCAGAAGTTCAGCGAGCACTACGGCCAGGCGCTCGCCGACGGCGCGCGCGCGGCGGCCCAGGCGCCGGCCGCGGCCGGCGCGGATCCCGACGCGGGGCTGCTCGCGCAGACGCTCGCGGCGTACGAGGACGCGGCGCGGCGGTACCCGGCGGAGGTCGCCGCCGGCCGGATGAAGGCGCGCGACGCGGCGCCGCTGCTGCGCGCGGTGAACGCGATCCTCGAGCTCGGGCGCTCCGGCGTGACCTACCCGGTGTTCCTGCGGCTGCTGGTCGAGCGGGGCCTCGATCGCGCGCTCGAGGGCACGGCCGTGGTGCGCGACGCGCTCGCGGCCGACGTCGCGTGGGCCGAGGAGCTGCAGCACCCGGTCGAGCTCGCGCTGCGGCGCGCCGTGCTCGCCGCGTTCGACGAGCTCGCGGCGCGCGCGCCGTTCGGCGTGCCCGACGCGCTCGAGCTCGAGCTGCGGCGGCAGCGCCTGGAGTGGGAGTACGCGCCGGCGCTCGCCCGGTGGAAGGCGGTGCACCGGCGGTGGGCGCAGCTGTTCGACCTCGTCCACGACTGGCTCGACGCGTTCACCGCGTTCGCGCCGCACGACGCGCGGTGGGCGAGCACCAGCGCCGCCGAGACGCAGCGCAACCTCCGCCGCACCCAGCAGGTGACGCCGTTCCGCGTCGCCCAGCACGAGCGGATCCTGCGCGAGACGTGCGGCCTGGGCTGGGACGACGTGTTCCGCCACGAGACCTACGCCGTCGCCTGGCACACCGTCGACCTCGCGCTGTCCGCCGACAAGGTGCAGCAGCTCGTCGCTGCGCGCCCGCTGTGCGTGCCGGGCGGCCGCCCGACGCCGGCGCTGATCGCGGCGGCCGAGGATCTGCGCGCCCGCCGCGCCGACCTCCGCCACGCCGAGCTCGAGGCGCGCGCGCAGCGCATGCGCGCCCGCTACGACGCGCTGCACGGCGCCGGCGCGTACGCGCGCGACTTCGCGTCGTAGCGCGGGCCGCCGCGGGCTCACTCGTCGTCGTCGAGGTCGATCGTCAGGCCTGGGCGCGGTCGAGTTCGCCTCGGGATCCAACACATCTCGGATTCCTCGTCGGGACCCAAGATCCGTGCGTCCCGAGCGGCCCGAGCGACAGCGAGGGCCAGTCGAAGGACCAGCCTTAGGATCCAACACATCTCGGATTCCTCGTCGGGACCCAAGATCCGTGCGTCCTTGCTGAGCGGCCCGAGCGACAGCGAGGGCCAGTCGAAGGACCAGCCTGCCGTGTCCACGAACCGGAAGGCTGGCCCTTCGACTCGTCGGTCGGCGCTGCGCGCCGACCGACCGCTCAGGGCGAACCGGGGGGGATCACAACCGGTTCGAGGAACCGGAGATCTGATCAATCCTGAGGACCAGCCTGCCGTGTCCATGAACCGGAAGGCTGGCCCTTCGACTCGTCGGTCGGCGCTGGCACGAGGTCGACAACGCGCGCACCGCGCTCGCCGCGGCGACCGAGCGCCACCTGCTCGACGGCGAGCGCTGCCGGCTCGCGCCGGGCGCGGCGTGACTCACGCCTGCACGCCCATCATCAGGCCGAGCAGGCGCTCGCGCGTGCGTCCGACCTGCGCGGCGACGCCGGCGGCGATGCCGGCGAGGCGCGGCAGTTCGTGCCGCTCGGCCAGGGCCCAGGCGCGCGCCGCGGCGTCGGCGGCGACGTCGAGCGCGCGGTCGACCGCGGGGTGCCCGACGAGCGCGGCGCGCACGCGGTTGGGCGCGGCCGCCGCCGCGGCGAGGTCGGCGCGCGCCCACGCCAGCACCGCCGTCGGCCGGCCGGCGGCGTGGTCCTCGGCGGCGTTGAGCACGTCGTTGATCATCTGCAGCGCGGTGCCGACGTGGACGACCCAGGTCGCGAGGTCGTCGTGGAGCGCATCGCGGCCGGCGGCCGACGCCAGCGCCACCAGCGGCACGGCCATCGCGAGGAACTTCTCGCCGGCCCGCTCGGGCGACAGGCCGGCGCCGGCGGCGCGCGCGTCGACCTCGTCGGCGGCGACGGCGGCGAACCGCGCCATCACCCGCGACCGCGCGGCCCACGCCGTCTGGGGCAGCCCGGCCTCGGCGAGCAGCGCCAGGTGCGCCGCCAGCGCCGCCTCCATCGCGAACACCGACGCCCGGTCGACGAGCGCCTCCTCGTCGACGAGGTCGTCCTGGATCCGGACGTAGACGTAGAGCAGCAGCGTCGCGCGGCCGATCCGCGCGACCCGCGGGTCGCCGGCGAGCCCGAGGTCGGCGGCGAGCGCGTCGATCAGCGCCACGAACGGCGTCGAGCCCGGGCGCAGCAGCGCGTCGCGCAGGCTGGTGCCGCCGTTCATCCGCTCGACGCGGGACACGACGACGCCGACGCGGCGGCCGGCGCCCGCGCCCGCGGTCGCGACGAGGTGCTCGACGTCGCCGATCGCGTCATCGAGCCAGCAGCAGATCGTGGTGGATGGCATGGAGATCGTCCTCGGGATCGAGCCGCGCGTCGAGGTAGCTCCACGCCACGCTGACGCGCAGGAAGGTGGGGAAGTCGCGGTAGGCGGCGAGCGGCGGCAGCCGCGCGGTCGGCACGGCGGCGAGGTCGGGAGCGAGGCGCGCGCGCGCCTCGAGCCGGTAACCGGCGAGCGCCTCGGGCAGCCCGCCGGTGCGCGCGACGACGCCGGCGAGCGTCGCGGTGACGCGCGCGCGGGTCGGGCCGTCGAGGAACGCGCGGGCGAGGTGGCACGCGACGCGATCCGCCGCCTGCTCCTCGGCCCACAGGTCGGCGCCCATCCGGCCGGCCTCGTCGCGCAGCGCGTGGCCGATCTCGTGGCCGACGAGCCGCGGCAGCAGCGCGCCGAACAGCCACACGACCTCGTCGACGTCGAGGCCGAGCGAGGCGGCGAGCAGCGTCGCGCGCAGCGCGCCGCCCGGCGCGTCGGGATCGGGGAGCGCCAGCCGCACGACGCCGCCCGCGTAGCTGCACATCACGCCGCCGTCGGCCTCGAGGCGCGCCGCCAGCGGGATCCCCGCGCTCGCGAGCGCCGCGCGGTGAGCGTCGAAGTACGCCTGCGCGCTACCCCACACGCGCGACCTCGAACCCGGCGACGACGCGCGCCCGCGTCGTGAACCGGCCGCGCCACCGCGTGACCAGGCCGCTGGCGAACGTGGTCGTCCACTCGACGACGACGCCGCCCGCGTCGCGCACCGGCGCGGCGGCCCAGACCCGCGCGTCGCGGTGCTCGGCGTGGAACAGCGCGCACTTGAGGACGACGCCGGCGCGCCCGGGCGGCTGGTGCGGCATCGGGTTGGCGTCGTCGCAGTCGGCGGCGAGCAACGCCGCGAACTCGTCGAGCCGGCCGGCGACGAACGCGTCGACGAACCGCGCGATCACGGCGACGTCGGCGCCGCCGGCGACGTCGCCGCCGGTCACGGCACCACCGCCAGCGCCACCCGCCGCCGACCCGCCGCCGCGGCCGCGCCGCGCTGCGCCTCGTGCTCGACGCGCCGGCCCGGCACGACGTCGAGGCACACGCGATCGTTGCCGTCGAACGGCTCGCCCGACGACGTGACGTAGGCCCGGCAGTGGCCGCACGCCTCGCGCTGGCTGCACGTCGCGCAGCCGTCGTAGTCGCGCGCCGCGATCCGCGCGTGGATCGCCAGGTGCGGGACGCGATCGAACAGCCCCCGCTGCCACCGCCCGTACACCGGCTCGCGCACCGGGTGGCACGTCGAGACCGACAGGTCGGCGTGGACGCAGATCCTTCCGCGTCCCGCCGTGCACTGGTACAGCCGCACGGCGGGGTAGCCGAGCGCGCGGAGCAGCGGGTTGATCAACGGGTAGGCGCCGACGGTGACGGCGATCCCGGCGTGCCACGCCAGCGCGACCTGCGCGGCGAGCAGCCGCAGGTCGTCGGGCGTCAGCGGCGCGAGCGCGGCGCCCGGCTTCTGCGAGCCGCGCGGCCCGACGCCGACGGGGAACAGCGTGATGCCCGAGAGTCGAGGGTGCGCCCGCGCGCGCTCGACCAGGAACTCGGGGAGCACCGCCAGCACCGCCGGGGTCACGACCGTCATCACCGTGACGCCGAGGCCCGCGGCGAGCGCGCGCGCGAGCCCGGCGTCGGCCTGGGCGAACCGGCCATCGCCGCGCACCGGATCGTGCAGCGCCGGCGGCCCGTCGAAGCTCACCGAGAGGTGCAGCCGCCCGACGTGGCGCGCGAGCGCCGCCACCATCGCCTCGTCGAGCAGCGTGCCGTTGGTGTTGATGATCACCGAGCCGTAGCCGCTCGACAGCGCTTGATCGATCAGCGCGTGGAGCCCGTCCCACGCCAGCGGCTCCCCCCCGGTGAGGTGCAGGGTGTCGAACCGCCCGGCTCCCTCGCGGACGATCTCGGACGCGACCTCGAACGACAGGTGGGACTTCCAGTCGCGCGACCAGCCGACGAAGCAGTGGTCGCAGCGCAGGTTGCAGCGGCGCGTCACCTCGAGATCGAGCATGCGTTCCATGGCGGCTCCGGCGGGTGAGAGGAGGGCGTGGGCGCGCGGCTCAGGTGAACGTGTACGTGAACGTGGAGGTCACGTTGGCGCTCGCGTCGCCCGCGCCGGCGACGCGCGACATCAGGTCGCCGAGCTCGTCGTCGCCGACGGTGACGCCGCGCGCGGACAGCACCGCGCGGACGCCGTCGGCGTCGTGGCTGGCGATCGCGGCGGCGAGCGACTGGATGGCGGCGCTGTCGCCCTTGACGGCCTGGAGGATTCGCATCGAGAGATCGGTCACGGCTGGGTCCTTTGGGTTCGAGCGAACGGCCTGTCCGCCGCTCGTGACCCGGTAGAGCGCGGACCCCGTCAGGCGTTACCGGCGCCGCTGTGCGTCATCGGGTGCGCGCGACGTCCTATGGTTTCTTCCTGTTACGCGATAAGTAGAACGTCGAGCTTTCTACTGTTGACAACCTTCGCCGGGGATCGCTAGCGTGCCGCGCAGATGAGGCACCACGCAGTCCCCGCGCTCGCGTTCGAGCTGCTCGCCGCGTGCAGCGGCACCCCCGACAGCACCGGCGACGACGACGGCGATGACACGCCGGCGATCGACGCCGGGGACGACGAGCCCACGCCGGATGCGGCGCCGGCGTCACCCGACGCCGCCCCCTCCCCCGACGCGCCACCCGGCGCGGTCGCGACCGTGTCCGGCGTGGTCACCCGCTCGGTCGCCCCCGAGCAGGACGGCGTGGGCAACCTCTACGTCGCGATCTTCGCCGAGGACCCGATCTCGAACATGACGCAGGCCCCGGTCGGGCAGGCGCTGATCGAGAACGCGAACATGACGGCCGCCGACGCCGCGATCACGTACTCGATCGCCGACGTGCCCGTGCGCGGCGCCGCGTACCACGTCGTCGCGTTCCTCGACGACGACGGCACCGCGAACACGATGGACCCGGCCGAGGCCGGGCCCGACACCGGCGACCTGATCAGCCTCAACGGGCTGGCGACGCCGACGGTCACCGTGTCGTCGCCGGGCGAGGTCGAGCTCGACATCGTCCTGTCGCTCGCGTTCCCGTTCTGAACCCTCGCCTCACGCCGCCAGAGGTCTCATGCGTCCCATGCGTCCCATCGCCTGCGCCACGCTCGCGCTCAGCCTGTCCCTCGCCGCGTGCGGCGACAACGCCGCGCCCACCGTCGACGACGACGCGCCGGACGCCGGCGCCGAGCCGTCGTGCGACTACCCGCTCTACGACCACGGCACCGACGGCGTCTACGAGGGCTACGTCGAGTGCTCGTCCGCGCGGTTCCCCGACTTCCAGCACCCGACGACGCGGTGGGACGGCAGCTACGCCGAGGGCTGCGTCGGCGCGACCGGGCTCGACGCGTTCGCGTGCTCGGAGCAGCTGTTCTGGGAGGCGCTGCAGTTCGACATCGAGGGCCGCGCCGCCGCCTACGACGCGCTCGACGCGCTGAACGACCTCGAGGGCGACAACCCGGCGCTCGACGCGACGCAGCGGGCGCGGATGTCGTGGCGCCTCGGCATGCTCGCCGCGGCGATGGCGTCCGAGGACGGCGACTACTCCGCCGCGCCCGCGATGCAGGGCCACATCGAGCGCGCGGTCGAGATCCTGCCGGGCAACGTGCTGCTCCAGGGCTGGCTCAAGACGGTCGAGATCATGCTGGCGGTCCGGCTCGGCGGCGACTACGACGCGCTGCTCGACGAGCTGTGGGCGCTGTATCCGCAGGACCCGGGCGGCGTCGCCGGCGCGGTGCTCGGCATCGCGGTCGGGCTGCCGCGCGCGTCGGGCTGGCCCGACACCGGCGTCGAGATCGTCGAGGGGATCGACCAGGAGGCGTGCGCGCCGTGGTGCGGCTGGGAGTTCCTGCGCGCCCCGTACGTGCTCGCCGGCCAGTACTTCCTCTACGCCGAGACCTACGCCCGCGTCGGCGATCTCGAGAGCACCGCCTACTGGCTCGACCGCGTCGCCGCCGTGCCGGGCGCCGACACCTGGCCGTTCGTCGACGAGCTCGACGCCGCGCGCGCCGATGTCGCCGCGTTCGCCGCGAAGTTCACCGAGCGCGGTGACGACGAGGAGGTGTTCGACCTGATGCTGATGAACACCGCCGGCACCTGCCTGGGCTGCCACGCGTACGAGCGCTGAGCGCCGCCCGGGGGCCGACATGGATCGCCGCACCTTCCTGCTGCTGTCGGGCGCGGGCCTGGCCAAGCTCGGCCTGGGCGCGACCGGCTGCGCCGTCGACGACGGCGCCGACGACGACGCGCCGATCGACCTCGGCCCGGCGCTGCCGCGACGCGTCCCCGCCTCGCTCGTCACGACGCGCGCGCTCGAGCTCGACGTCACGCTGAACGTCCTCGCCGGGCGCGTCCCGCTCGACCTGTACGGCCACGTGTTCGTGACCGCGCCGGTGCCGCAGCCCGGCGTCCACGTGTTCAACGGCGAGGCGATGCTGTACCGCCTCGACCTCGAGTCGCTCGGCGTCAAGTCGCGCCTGTTGCGGACGCCGTGCCACTACCTCGACGTCGCCACCGCCGGCGGCGAGCAGGCGTTCCGCAACCTCGGGATGGCGCGGATGTCCGGCGCGCTCGGGTTCCGCGCGATGCCGAACACGACGCCGGTGTCGCTCGGCGCCGATCGCCTGCTGTGCGCGGTCGACGCGTCGCGGCCGTGGGAGGTCGACCCGGTCAGCCTCGAGGTCGTCACCGCGATGGGCGGGATGGACGAGTGGCGCGCCGCGCTGCCGCCCGGCCTGTTCTCCGGCCCGTTCCAGCCGGTGTTCACGCCCGCGCACCCGTGCTTCGACGAGCACACCGGCGAGGTGTTCGCGGTCGACTACGCGCTGCCGCTGCCGAACGCCACGAAGTTCGCCCGGCTGATCCGGTGGGACCGCGCCGGCGCGCTCGAGGCCTACCCGCTGGTCCTGCCCGGCGGCGGCCCGGTCGAGATCGCGCAGACCGCGCACCAGGTCGCGGTGACGGCCGACCACGTGCTGATCATCGACACCGCGTTCGTCGTCGAGGGCGAGCAGGCGCTCGGCCAGGACGTGTCGCGCGCCCAGGCCGCCGAGACGGTGCTCTACCTGGTCCGGCGCGACGACCTCGGCGCGCCCGGCGGCGAGGTCGAGGCGCGGCGGGTGACGCTGCCGCGCGAGGCGGCGCACGTCGTCGCCGACTACGACGACGGCGACGGCCAGATCGTGCTGCACCTGGCGCACCTGTGCGCGACCGACCTGTCCGAGTGGCTGCGCGCCGACGACGTCCGCGCCGACGACGGCGCCGCGGTGCGCGCCGACCTGCACGGGCTGTTCGCGTCCGGCGCCGACCGCAACCACCTCGGCCGGCACGTGATCGACGCCGCCAGCGCCACCGTCACCTCGTCGCAGCTCGTCGACGACGACCAGCTGACGTGGGCGACGCTCCTGTACATGCACCGCGGCCAGCAGGCGCACGATCGGTTCGAGCACATGTACTACGCGTCGTTCGGGTTCCACGCCGAGCTGCTCACGCGCCGTGTCCACGACCTGTACGCCGACTACCCGCACCGCACGGTCCCGACGAGCGCGCTGCCCTACGCCGACGGCCGCCCCGGCGCGCTGCTGCGCCTCGACACCGCGGACATGGTGATCGCCGACGGCTACCGCCTGCCCGACGGCCGCGTCCTGTCGTCGCCGCAGTTCGCGCCGCGCCGCGGCCGCGACGGCGCGACCGAGGGCTACCTCGTCGCGACGGTGTCGAGCGACGACACCTCGACGCCCGGGTCGAGCGGCGACGAGCTGTGGATCTTCGACGCGGCGGACCTCGCGCGCGGGCCGCTGTGCCGGCTCGGCCATCCGGACCTCGACTTCGGGTTCACGATCCACACGACGTGGGCGCCGGCGATCGCGCCGCGAACCTCGCCGTACCGCGTGCGCGCGCGCGACGACTACGCCGCGGCGGTCGCGTCGCTGCCGCCGGAGCTGCAGGCCGTGTTCGAGGCCGAGGTCTACCCGCGCTTCGGCGGCTGACGGGCTGCGGAGAACTCGGTGGCGCGCGCGAACGTCGGCGATCCCACGATCGAGAACCGGCGCGTGGTGTGCTCGAACGCGCGCGCCCGTCGCCGGCACACGACACCGTCCCCGTCAGAGGCGCAGACAGTGTGCCGATCCTGCGCGCCTCGCGGGCTGTCCGGTCCACGGACGTCGCGGGCTTGCGGGTGGCACCGAACGTGCTGAGGTCCGCGGGCATGTTCGGCTCTGCGCGCCGCTCCCAGCGCGTCGGGTGTGCGATGCCGGTCTACTGGTCGCGGCGTCGGACGCCGATGTCGGGCCAGGCGATCCACTGCAACGCCCACGGCCTGTTCATCGCCACCCTGTACGACGCCGACGTCGGCTTCGTCCTCGACTTCACGATCGTCCTGCCGACGGGCGCGATCTCGGCGACCGGCATCGCCCGGTTCGTCGGGTTCACGCCGGCCGGCCGCGGGCTCGGGATCGAGCTGCACGTGATGGACACCGGCGATCGCCAGTGCTGGCACACGCACTACGTCCGCACGCTGCGCGCCGCCTGACGGCGGCCCGCGCGGTCACGGCTCGAGGTCCGCGAGGACGTCCGCGGCGAGCGCGCGCGCGCTGTGCTCGAGCACCTGCGCGCCGAGCGCGGCGTCGGCCTCGACCCGGCGGACGCGCAGCAGCTCGGCGACCGACGCCTTCACGCCCGGGTAGCGCCGCCGGATCGGCTCGAACCGCGCGTCGCCGTGGACGTAGTAGCCGGCCATCCCGCCCAGCGCGGGCTCGTCCTTGATCGTGCGCTCGACGTCGTCGGCGAGCGGGTCGTTGAGCCGCGCCAGCGCCTCGGCGTCGAACGCGCCGTCGCCGAGCGCGCGCGCCACCGCGTGCTCGACGTCCCCGGCGTGGTGGACGCCGGTGTGGGCGAGCCCCGGCGGCAGCCGGAACGCCAGCTCGTAGCGGACCCGCGCCAGCCCGAGGTCGGCGGCGAGGCGTGGCAGGTGGGGCACGATCGCGGCGTTGCCGCCGTGTCCGCTCAGCAACCACAGCACCCGCGGCGGGGCGACGGCCGCGAGCATGAACCTCAGGTGCGCGGTCGTCCGGTCGAGGAACTCGCGCTCCGGCAGGCACGCCGGGCTCCACTGCTGGGCCAGGCCGTCGAGGCGGTCGGTCGCGAACGGGCAGTGGCCGAGGTAGCGCGCGCCCGTCAGGTTGGCGACCCGCACCGACACGTGTGCGCCGGTGCGGTCGTCGATGTCCGGTGCCAGCGCCGAGCTGTGGGCCTCGCACGCGTTGCCCATGCTGACGATCGCCACGTCGCGGCGCGCCCGGGCGCGGGCGTCCGCCGCCTCGAGGCGCGCGCGGGTCTGGGCCGCTGGCCCGTCGGCGTGGCGCGCCGCGGCGCGGTGGGCGCGCAGGAACGCGGCGCGCTCGGGGTCGTCGTCGTTCGGGGCGCTCACGGGGTTCTCCCGCATGACACGAGCCGGGCGTCGATTGCAACGCCCCGATCTCGGCTATGCTCGACGGCGGCATGAGCGAGAACGAAGGCACCATGTTCCTCGCGCCGGCTCCGAAGAAGCCGGTCGCGACGGGCCCGGCCGCGCTGGTCTTCATCGCGCCGCCCGGGCCGCTGCTCGGCAAGCGGTTCGAGCTCAAGCCTGGCGAGGGCGAGGTGCTCGTCGGCCGGCTCGAGGAGCTGCCGATCCCGTGCATCGCGGAGGGCGTGTCGCGCCGCCACGCGCGCCTGGTCAGCGCGCCCGACGGCTCGTGGATGGTCGAGGACCTCGGCTCGACCAACGGGACCTGGGTCAACGAGGAACAGGTCAAGCAGAAGACGCTCGCCGAGGGCGATCAGGTCCGGTTCGGCAGCGCGATCGCCAAGTTCCTCTCGGGCGCCAACGCGGAGTCGGCATACCACGAGGAGATCTACCGGATGACGGTGATGGACGCGCTCACCGGCGTCCACAACAAGCGCCACTTCCTGGAGTTCCTCGAGCGCGAGATCCTGTCGGCGCGCCGCCACAACCTGCCCTTGTCGCTCGTGATGTTCGACGTCGACCACTTCAAGAAGGTCAACGACGTCCATGGCCACCTCGCCGGCGACGCCGTGCTGCGCGAGATCGGCAAGCGCCTGCGCCCGCGGATGCGCGCCGACGATCTGCTCGCCCGCTATGGCGGCGAGGAGTTCGGCTGCATCCTGACCAAGACCCCGCTCGCCGGGGCGATCACGTTCGCGGAGCAGCTGCGCGAGGTCATCGGCACCGAGCCGTTCGCGTGCAGCGAGACGCTGAGCCTGCCGGTGACGATCAGCCTCGGCGCGGCGGAGCTGACGGCGGAGTCGCCGACGACGACGGACGATCTGATCCGCCGCTCCGACGAGAACCTCTACGCCGCCAAGCACGGCGGGCGCAACCGCGTCGTCGGGCGCTGAGCCGGCGCCGGCCAGCTCCTGACGAACAGCCCGTCCAAGTCCACGCGATCTCGAAGTTCCGCTCATCTGAGCCCGGACGAGCGACAGCGAGCCCGGGGTCGAGCTGTCGCTCGGCGCAGCTCGGGGTGAGCGGAACATGGCTGTTCGTCAGACGGCGATTTCCGACGACGTCGGTGAGTAGCTCAGAACGAGCCCTGCAGCCCGACGGCGCCGCCGTCGCGCCCGGCGGCGACGATCGGCGTGATCCGGCCCTCGGCCGCGCCCTTGCCCTCGCGCAGGAACAGCCAGGTCGCGGCGCCGGCGCCGACGACGGCGGCGACCATGCTGACGTCCGCGATCGTGGCGAAGCGATCGCCGTCGGCGGCGAGCGACGTCAGCATCTCGTCGCTCGGCGTCACGCCGGGCTCGCCCGCGCGCGCCGCGTAGTCCGACTCGCGCCCCAGCGCCATCGCGCCGAACGCGCCCCACGACACGAGCGCCGCGCCGGTCCCGGCCGCCGCGACCCACGTCCACACCCGGCGCGTCGACGGCATGCGCTCGACCTCGAACACCAGCGGCGCCGGGCTGCCGACCTCGACCCGCGTCTGTAGCGTCGCGCGGCCGGCCGCCGTGACCGTGACGGTGTGCGCGCCCTGCTCGACCTCGACCGGCGCGGCGAGCGGCGCGACGCCGACGCGGCGCCCGTCGACGGAGATCACCGCGCCCGGCGGCGCGCCCTCGACCGACAGCGGCGCGGGCGCCGGCGCGAGCGCGACGTCGAGGCGGTAGCCCTCGGGCCGGGCGGCCGGCACCTCGAGCGTCTGGACGCGGTACCCGTCGGCGCGCACGGTCAGGGTGACGGCCCCGTCGGGCAGCACCAGCGCGCCGTCCTGGTACGTCGCCGGCGCGTCGCCGACGAGCACCTCGGCTCCCTCGACGTTGACCGCGATCGCGACGAGCCGGCGCAGCGCCACCGCCAGCTCGACCGGCTGGCCGCGGCGCGCGGTGAACGCGACCCGCTCGGTGACGTGCCCGGCCGCGCGCAGCTCGAGCGTGTGATCGCCGGCGGCGACCTCGAGCTGCAGCGGCGGCGCGCCGACCTCCTTGCCGTCGAGCACCGCGATCGCGTCGGGCACGCCCCCGCCGCCCGTCACCGCGGCCGTGACCCGCAGCGCCGACGGATCCTCGAGCAGGCCGCGCTCGAGCGCGAGCGTCTGCCCGGCCTTGACCGTGACCTTCTCGGTCATCTTCTTGAAGCCGGGCCGCTCGACGATCAGCTTGTAGTCATCGGGCAGCATCCCGCGGGTGCAGCGCGGCGCGGCGACGCAGAACACGCCGAGCGACTTGGTGTCGAGGTAGACGGTCGCGGGGTCGTCCTCGGTGGCGCCGGTGATCGTCAGGTCGAGCGTCGTCGTGCGCGCCGCCTCGAGGTTCGCGACGATGCGCTGCGCCGCGCGCTTGTTCGCGCCCTTGGGCCCGGCGACGAGGAACGCCTCGTACGCGGCGAGCGCGGCCTCGTAGTCGCGCAGCTCGAACAGCGTCGCGGCGCGGAGCTGCAGCAGCGCGAGGTTGCCCGGGTCGAGCGCGAGCCCCTCGTCGATCACGGCGAGCGCGCGGGCGTAGTCGCCGTCGGTGACGAGCGCCGCGGCCTCCTTGTGCTTCGCCTTGGCGGCCTTCGCGTCCCCGGCCAGCGCGGGAGCGCCGGCGAGGACGAGCGCGAACGCCGTGACGCACGCGCCGAGCCCGGCGAGCGCACGAACCGAGGGCCTGCCACCCATCTCGAGCAGCGTCGCACCTCCGGGACGACCGCCTCAAGTGATAATGTCATCGTGATGAGGGTCTGCGCCCAGTGCCGGCAGCTGCTGCCGGCTCGCGCCGCCGTGTGCCCGCACGACGGCGGTGCCGCCGAGGACGTCCAGACGCTGCCCGCCGGGGCGCGCGTCGGCGGCTACGAGATCGTCCGGCTGCTCGGCGAGGGCGGCATGGGCTACGTCTACGAGGCCGTGCACGAGGTGCTGCGCCGCCGCACGGCGATGAAGTTCCTGCGCCCCGAGTACGCGACGGAGCCGGAGGTCGTCACGCGCTTCACCCAGGAGGCGCAGGCGGTCAACCTCATCAACCACGAGAACATCGTCAACGTCTACGACATCGGCGACGCCTCCGACGGCAGCGTGTACTTCGTGATGGAGTACCTCGAGGGCAAGGACCTGTCGGACGTCCAGGCCAGCCGCGCGCTCGCGCTGCCGCTGCTCGTCCACATCTACGCCCAGGTGCTGCGCGCGTTGCTCGCGGCCCACGCCAAGCAGATCGTCCACCGCGACCTCAAGCCGGCCAACGTCTTCATCACGCGGCGCGAGGGCAACCCCTACTTCGTCAAGCTGCTCGACTTCGGCATCGCCAAGCTGCGCGACGGCACGTCGAAGGCGGTGACCCGCGACGGCGCCGTGCTCGGCACGCCGAGCTACATGAGCCCCGAGCAGATCCAGGGCAAGCCGGTCGACCACCGCTCCGACATCTTCACGATCGGGATCATGCTGTACCGCGCGGCGACCGGCGTCGCGCCGTTCCGCGGCGACAACTTCGGCGAGCTGGCGGCGGCGATCCTCGGCAAGGAGCCGCCGCCGATCCGCGAGGTCACGCCGGGCGCGCACCTGCCGGCGTCGCTCGAGCGGCTGGTGCAGAAGGCGATGCGCAAGAACGTCGCGGACCGCTACCAGTCGGTGGCCGAGCTGCTGCTCGACCTCGAGACGGTGCGGCGCGAGGCCGGTCTCGGCGACGACGCGCTCGAGCTCGCCGTGGCCGAGCTCGCCGGCACGCCGGTGGAGGACCTGCCGACGCGGGTGCCGTCGCAGGGGACGCGCGCCAGCCTCGCCGCGTCGCTGCCGGTCTACCAGGGCGTGCCCGAGGCGGCGCTGCCGGCGAGCGCGCCGAAGCGCGGGCGCCGCGGGCTGCTCGTCGCCGGCGGCGTCGCGCTCGTCGCCGCGATCGGCGTGGGCGTCGTGCTGCTGCGCGGCGGCGACGCGCCCGCGCAGGCGCCCGCGCCCGG
>WYBA01000525.1 GCA_011526095.1 Myxococcales bacterium
CGTCGGCGCCGGAGCCTCGACCGGCGCTGCGGCGACCGGCGCGGGCGCCGGAGCCTCGACCGGCGCTGCGGCGACCGGCGCGGGCGCCGGAGCCTCGACCGGCGCTGCGGCGACCGGCGCGGGGGCCGGTGCCGGAGCCTCGACCGGCGCGGGCGCGGGCGCCGCGAACCCGCCGTCCTTGGCGAAGTCGACGACGTCGGGCGCGTCGGGCTCGATCGCCCGCGCGGCCTCGAAGAACCGCCGCGCGCGCGCGACGTCCCCGAGCTCGATCCACGCGATGTTGCCCGCCTGGACCGCGACGAACAGGCGGTCCTCGCCGGCGAGGTGGTCGAGCACGCGATCCGCGAGATCGACGATCGACTCCCACTCGCCGCGGGTGCCCTGCACCTGCTTGAGCAGCGAGAACGCCGCGACCACCGACCGGACGGATCCGTGGCCTGATCCGTGGCCCGCGCCGTTGGCCGCGACGGAGTGCAGCGCGCGCGCGAAGAACCGCGCGGCGCGCTCCTTGTCCTTGAACCGCTGCACCCACTCGAGCGCGAAGGTGCGGTAGCGCGCCGCGCGCGACGCCGCGTCGGGCGCCGACAGCGCGCGCCGCTCGTGGTGCGCCTCGACGTCGTCCCACCGCTGCAGGCCGGCGAGGTGCGCCTCGTACATGAAGTTCGCCGACGGCTCGTCGGGATCCTTGTCGAGCAGCCGCGCCAGCAGCTTCTCGAGCCGCGGATCGTCCGCCTTGTGCGAGCGCAGGATCCGCGCCGCGCGCAGCAGCATCCGCACGCCGAGCCCGGCCTCGACCTTCTCGGCCTCGCCCGACAGGCGCTCGACCTCGTCCTCCCAGAACTCGTCGTCGACGTCGAGCACGGCGCACGCATCCTT
Organism: Myxococcales bacterium; assembly: GCA_011526095.1. GTDB lineage: Bacteria > Myxococcota_A > Polyangia > Haliangiales > Haliangiaceae > WYBA01. The sequence goes on from WYBA01000525.1 coordinate 877, forward strand.
GACGCGCGTCGCGTCGGGCGTGCGCTGCAGCGCGGCCTCGAGGAACGGCCGGGCCTTGTCCTTCGAGCCGACGTCGAGCAGCGCCTCCCCGACGATCGCGGCGAGGTCGATCGCAGCCGCGGGGCTGCGCATCTCCATCTCGCCGAGCTTGGCGACCATCTCGTGGCGCCCGAGCTCCCCGTAGACCTCGCGCGCGCGCGTGAGGGCCTTGAGGTTGTCAGGGTGGAGCTTCCACGCCCGCTGGTAGAGCCCGAGCGCGCGCTCGCGCTCGGGCACCACATCCTCGGTGAGCTCGGCCAGCTGGAACAGCTGTTCCGACTGCTCCGACCTGGACCCGGTGCCGGCCTCCGCGGCCGCCGCCAGCTCCTTCTCCAGCTCGTCGATCGCTGCGGCCCAGTCACGAGACCGGCGCAGGCGCTCCCTGAACAACGTGCGCGTATCCATCTGCGGTCTATCCTCCCGCATTCGCAGGGAAAGTCCCCGTCCTTCCCCAGGCGGACTCGTTTTAACACGACCGATTGCGGGATCACATGCCCTGGCACGGGAATTCGTGAGGCACTTCAAGAACGTACCGGCCGGCGGATCGCCCCGACCGATCCAACCCCGAAAATGGCGACGGGCGCCTCTTGCAGAGACGCCCGCAGCGAGCAAGTGAGTCCGCCGGGTCGGCTCACCCGGGTCGAATCGACCACGGGCGCGCCGCGGCCGCTCACATCTCCTTGGCCATGATGTCCATCAGGGTCTTGCTCGCGATCCCCTTCGAGAACTCGTCCTTGGCGTTCTTCTGGTAGTCCTCGAGGTCTTCCTTCGCCTTCTTGAAGTCGCCCTTCTTGAAGTACGCCAGGCCGCGCTGGTACTTCGCCTTCTGCTGGTTCTTGTCCGCCTCGATCGCGGCGGTGAACTCGGCGATCGCCTTGTCGATGTCGCCCTTGTCGTCGTAGGCCATGCCGAGCGCGAAGATGATGTCGGCGTTGTCGGCGGGCACGTTCTGCTTGCCGGCGGCGAGCACCTGGATCGCCTCGTCGGTGTAGTCCCAGCGGCGGTAGAGCTCGCCGAGCGCGACGTACGGCTCGCGCTCGCGCGGGCCGTTCTGGATCGACTTGGTGAACGCCTCGGCGGCGGGCGCCGCGTTGTCCATGTCGCGGTGGATGCGGCCCAGGTAGTAGTAGGCGCGGAACAGCTCGGGGTTGAGCTTGACCGCGGCCTCGAGCTCGCCCAGCGCCGGGTCGAAGTTGACGCCCTTGAGGTCGAGCTCGATCTCCTCGGGCTTCTTGCCCTCGGTCTTCGCCTGGCGGTTGCGCTGCTCCTCGATCGCGGCCTTGTACAGCGCGATGCCGTGCTTCATGTGGTACATCGGGTCGTTGCCCGACCGCTTGACGGCCTGCTCGTAGGCCTTCGCGGCCTCCTCGTACTTCTTGCGGCCGTCCTGCGCGAGCCCGAGGTTGTACCAGGCGGTGTGGTTCTCCGAGTAGACCTTCACGGCCTCCTCGAACTTGCCGACCGCGCCCTCGAACTGCTTGGCGTTGAGCATGCGGACGCCCTCGTTCGTGTGCTCGATCGACTTCTTCTGCTCCTGGCTCGCGCACGCAGCCAGCGCGAACACCCCGACGAGGACGAGCTTGCGGATCATGACCTGGGCCTCCTGCGGCGAACCGTAAAACGAAAACGCCGGGTCTCTCAACCCGGCGCGTTCGATCTCTTCTGTCCCGGCGGTGTTTGTCCCGCGCGCTCGCGCGTTCTGGGTCAGCCGCCCGTCGGGCGGAAGTTGAACGGGTAGTTGACCTGGACGCCGCCGCCACCCTTCGGCTTCGGGAACTCGATCGCCTTGATCACCGAGGCCACGCAGCTGGCGACCGCGCCGTTGACGCCCGAGGCGTTCGCGGCGGAGACGGTGCCGTTGGGGCTGATGAAGAACTGGGTCGTCACCGTGCCGGTGAGACCGGGCGTGGCGAGCAGCTCCTTCTCGTAGCAGTAGGTGATCTTGTCGATGTTGCGCTTGATGTAGCGGCGGATGATCGCCTTGTCGAGGTCACCGACCGCCGACGGCTGGCCGATGCGGACCTGCGGGACCGAGGCCTGGCGGCCGCGCATGCCGCCGCGACCACCGCCCACGCCGTAGCCCGAGCCGGTGCCCGAGCCGTGGCCGATGGTGCCGTACCGGCCGGTGCCGATCGTGCCCCACCCGGTGCCGCCGCCGCCCGGACCGAAGCCCGACCGGCCGTAGCCGAAGCCGCCCTGCATCTCGCCGGCCTCGTTGCCGAGCAGACCGCCGTAGATGTCCGTGTCGTCGAAGCCCGAGCTGATGTCGCCGGTGCCGGTCAGCGACGCGAACGCGCCGCCCTGGGTCAGCGCGGTCGACCCGAGGATACCGGCGGTGCGGGCGGCCTCGATGGCCTGCGCGCGCGCCAGCTGCGGGTCCGCGTTGTTGTTCTTCATCTTGTACTGGCCCTCGGCGCGGTCCGAGTCCTTCTTGCCCATCTTGCCCTCGTCGAGGGTCATCGCGGTGCCGGTGCCGCCGGACTCGTCGGTCGAGTCCTCCTCGGTCTCCTCCGGCTCCTCGGGCGGCGGGTCCTCCTGCGAGGTCGAGTCGCCCTTGGTCAGGATGTCCTCGGCCATGTCGTCCGAGCCGTGGCCGGTGTCCTGATCCGTCGGGACCGTGCGGAGCAGGCCCCACAGCCCGAGGAAGAACGCCGCCGAGCCGGCAAAGTAGGCGAGCACGCCGGCCTCGAGCGTCGCGAGGAACGGCACCGGGTGCTTCTTCGGCTGAGCCACCGACGACACCAGGAAGGTCGTCTTGCCCGAGCGCACGCGGATCCGCGCCTTCGGCGGGATCGGCACCTCGATGCCGCCCGGCGCCGTCGACGAGCCGCGCGCGCGGCCCTGCGCCTGGAGCTCGGCCAGCGACGTCGACTGGCCGTCGACGACCATCTCGCCGTCCATGCCCTGGGCGAAGTTGAACACGAAGTCGTCGCCCTGCGGCGCGACCAGCGCGAACGACGGCGCGGGCGCGTCGTTCGTCGCGTACTCCACGTCGTCGGCCTGGCCGATGCGGAAGAACGGCGACTGGCGCTCGTTGCGGTAGCGCGACAGGCCGTACGTCATCGCCAGCAGGCCGAAGATCAGGCCGCCGAACGACAGCACGTCGTACTCGCGCCCCAGCATCACCGGGCGGAACGAGTGCGCCGGCTTGCCGTACCCGCCCGAGGCGATCTGCCCCGAGACGCAGGCCTCGACGTTCGCCTTGCCCGCGCAGCGCTTCTCGGCCTCCTCCTTGGACACCTTGGGCGCGGTCCACTTCTTGAGCGCCTTGTGGTTCGTCGCGGCGTTCGAGACGGCCATGCCGAACGAGATGAACGAGACGAGCAGCAGCACCGCGCCGATGCCGAACGCCGCCCACGTCGCGCCGGTGATCTTGCCACCGCGCGGGTTCATGCAGTGCTTCACCGACACGACCGAGTCGCCGAGCATCGCGGCGACCTCGACCGAGCGGGCGCCGCCGGCGTCCTCGACCTGGTCCGCCATCGGGTTGAACGCCGGCTGGGCGCTGGCCGCGAACGGCGACGGGCCGCTCGGGCGCATGCCCGGCGGCGCGACGATCCCCGGCATCCCCGGGGGCGGCGCCACCGACGACGCCGCGAAGCTCGGGGCCGCGACGGCGGCGACCGGCGCGGGCATCGTCGGCGAGGCCACCGGCGGCGGCACCGACGACGGCGCCGGGCGCGGGCTCGACGCGACCACCCCGCCCTGCTCCTGCGGCTGCTGCTGGACGCGGGTCGGGATCTCCTCGTCCTCGTCCGCGCCGCCGACCGCGACCTCGATGCGGATGTCGCCGATCAGCACGGTGTCGCCCGACTGCAGCTTGGCCTTGTTGACCTTCTGCCCGTTGACGAACGTGCCGCGGGTCGACCCGAGGTCGATGATGCTGACGTCGGCCGGCCCCGTCACCTCGATGACGGCGTGCATACGGCTGACGCTCTCGTCATCGAGCCGCAGGTGCGACGAGGGCACCTTGCCGACCTTGATGACCGGGAGGGTGAGCTTCTCCTCGCGGAGGAAGGCGTCACCCTTGTAGAGCCGAAACGTGAGCGGGACACGAGCGCCAGCCATGGCTTACTCCAGACGTTGATGGTCGGTCTGGTCGCCGTGGATGCCCGTGTCCCGCCCCAGATCGGCCTCGCGGCCGACCTGGACCGAAGCGCGACGAGCTACAGATCCTCGGCGGCCTTGATGATCTCTGCGATGAAGTCCTTGCGGATCCGGATCAGGCTCGAGAACGCGCCGAAGTCGCGGACGTCGACGCCCGTGCCCTCCGGCTTGATCAGATCGCCCTCGATGGTGTCACCGGAGAAGTCGTAGACCTTCACCTTGGCCGCCCCCTCCTTGCCCTTGCCGCCCTTCTGGGCGAACGCGGGGGCCGAGATGGCGAGGACCAGAGCGACGATCGACGACGAGACGAGCACCTTACGCATGGACATCCCTCCTTCGCAGGGACGCCGGGCGCTGGGGTGGAGCTCCGTCACGAAGCCTCCGACACCTGTGCCCGGCCTGGGTTCCGAGATTCTTGCCTGGAGCGTACGATTTTCTCGCCGGGATCGCGCCGCGAAACTTCACGTGCGATCCCGGCAGGATAGGCCTACTGACCGCCGCCCGCCGCCGGCTGCTGCGCCGACGCCTTGATGAAGTCCTCGAGGCTCTTGATGACCTTGTCGCAGTCCTCGATGTTGTTCTTCGCCTCTTCCTTGTCCTCGTCCGAGATCCCGGTCTTGGTCAGGAATTCCTTGAAGTACTCCTTCGCGGTCCCGTACGCCTTCTGCGACGCGCGCAGGTCGGACTGCTTGGCCGCGATGAAGTCCTTGTAGAGCACGCCGAGGTTGTAATAGGCGTCGCCGCGCTTGGGGTCGACGTCCTTGGCCTTCTTGTACGAGGCCTCGGCCGCGTCGAGCTCACCCAGGCCGCGCTGCGCCACGCCCAGCCCGATGTGCGCGTCGTAGCTCTTGTTGTTCGTGAGCTCGAGGACCTTCTGGAACTGGTCCTTGGCGACGTCGTACTTGCGGAAGCCCAGCGTGATCAGCCCGACGTTCGTCCGCGCCTCGACGTGGCCACCATCGAGCTCGACCGCCTTCTGGAAGCTGGCGAGCGCCTCGGTCAGGTTGGCCTTCGCCAGGTGGTACAGCCCGTAGGCGTGCTGCAGCGGGGCGAAGTCCTCCTTGCGCTTCTTCGCCTCGTCGAGCAGCAGCTTGGCGAGGTCGAGGCGGTTGCGGTTCTTCTGGCGCCCCTCGAGGTAGACGAGGCCGTAGAGCACGTAGGCCTTGAGGTGCTCGTTGTCGACGGCGAGCACCGACGACAGGTGGTCGCGCGCCTGCTTCTCGAGCTTGTCCCAGTTGCCGCCGGTCGCCGTCCGCATCTCCTCGAGCAGCACCATCGCCAGGTTGGCGCGGGCCGCGACGATCTTCGGGTCGGCCTTGACCGCGGTCTCCCAGTACTTCTTGGCGTCGGCCTTCTTGCCGACCTGCCAGTACAGCTCGCCGAGGTTCGAGATCGACGGGGCGTGATCGCTGTCGATCGCGAGCGCCTGCTGGTAGGCCGCCTCGGCGTCCTTGAGCAGGTTGCACGCGTGGAACGACCGGCCGACCATGTACTGGGCGTCGGCGATCTTGTGCTCGCGCGCGACCGACTCGAACTTCTCCGCCGCGCCGCGGCACGTCGACTCGTTCCAGCCGTTCTTCTCCTGCTCGGCCCAGTAGTTGGCCGCCGCGTCGAAGTCCTTGCGGGCGTCCTTCGAGAACGTCGGCTTGTCGGCGTCGCCGCCCTTGCCCCCGCCGCCGCCCTTGACGTCGGGCGGAGGCGGGACCTTGTCGCTCTTGCCGAGGCCCGTGCCGCGCGGCGCGCCCTTGCTGCCGCCGCCGCACGCCGCCACGCCACCGATCGCGATCACCGCGACGGCCAACGCCGTCGCGAGCTTGCTCGTGAGGTTCATCGTCATCGTCTTGTTCATGGGGGTCTCCTCGATGCCGGTGGCTAGGGCAGCTTGGTGACGGCCTTCTCGACCGTGGTCATCGGGGCGACCTTGTCCGGCTGCGCGCGCAGCTCGGACGCCGTCGGGTACTCCTCCGGGCGGATCTGGCCGAGCTCCTTCTCACACAGCTTCGACCACTCGCTGAACCAGCCCAGGTCCGTCGACACCTTGAGGCACACGCCGAACGCCTCGAGCGACTTGGCCTCGAGCGGCTCGGCCTTCTCCATCAGCGCGTCGCAGTAGGCCTCGACGCCCTCGTCGGCGTACGCGCCGGTGCGGACGTTCGACGGGATCTCGGCGGTGAACAGCGCGTCGGAGAAGTTCTGCTGGATCTGGCCGATGCGCGCCGCCGCGGCGATCGCGTTCTGCGCGTCCTTCACGTTGAAGATCAGATCCTCGTACTTCTTGCGCGCGGCCTCACCGGCCTTCGCCTTGTTGGTGATCCACTCCTCGAACCGCTTCATCGACTTCTTCGCGACCGACTCGTTGTTCGGGTTGAAGTCGAGGTTGGCGGGGAACTTGTACGAGAGGAAGGTCTCGTAGTCGACGTCCGCCTTGTGGAACTTGGCGAGCGCGTAGTAGTAGCGCGCGACGCGATCGTCGCCGCCGGTCTTGCCGCCGAGCTTCTCGAACGCGCTGATCGCGGTGTTGAACGCCTTCATCGCGTCCTTCACCAGCTTCTCGTCGCGGGCGACGACCGTCAGCTTGATCTTCGCCTCGGGGCCGCACTGCGTCGGCTGATCCGAGCCCTTCTTCCGCTTCTTCTTGCCCTTGCTCGAGCTGCGGATCGCGCGCTCGCGGACGACGCGGATGCACGAGCCGTTGACCGTCTTGGCCTTGCACGACTGATCCCACAGGATCTCGCCGATCTTGGCCCACGCGACGATCGCGCGGTCGGCGCCGCCCTTCTCGCCGTACTTCTTGAGGTACGCGCGCAGGTGGCTGACGACCTTGTCCTTGTCGCCCTGCTTCTCGTAGATCGACGTGAGGCTGAAGTACGCGCTCGCCGCCTCGGCCGGCTTCTTGCCGCCGAACGTCTTGATGAAGTAGTTCGTGTTCTCGATCGCCTTCTCGTCGTCGCCGATGCCCTTGCGGTAGAACACCGCGTCGTTCATCGCGTCGTAGGCGTCCTTCTCGCCGGCGAACCGCTTGGCGTACTCCTCGAGCTTCTGCGCCGACTCGCGGTACCACGCGATCGCGGCGTAGTTCTTGCCGAGGCGCGCGATCGCCTTCTGGGTGTGGACCGACTTCGGGAACGCCTGCGACAGCGCCTCGAACATCTGGATCGCGGCGCCGATCGACTTGCCCTGCTCGAAGTTGACGCCGGCGTTGTAGAGCAGGATGTCCGCGTCATCGGCCTCGACGTTGCGGTTGAAGATCTCGATGTACATCTGGCCGCAGTCGACGTAGAGCGCGTAGTCGCCCTTCTCCTTGGCGTTCGTCTCGCACTTCTCGGCGGCCTTGCGCAGCGACTGGTTCTTGAGGATGCCGAGGCGCTCCGCCAGGTCGTCCTTGCCCTCGAGGAACTTCTTGTCCTCGAGCAGGATGTCGACCCACTTGATCATCTCGTCGTACTTCTGCCACTTGTTCAGCGCGTCGAGGAGCAGGTTGACCGAGTACTCGGCCGTCTCGTGCTCCTTGTGGTTCTTGATGATGTCCTCGAAGATCGGCTGCGCCTTGTCGAAGTGGTTGTAGCGGCGGTAGATGTTCGCCTTGAGGAACTTCATCCCGACGAGCTCGTCGTCCTTCGGGTCCTTGATGTACTTGATGTAGACGTCGAACGCGTCGAGCATCTTGAGCTCGCGCTCGGGGATCGGCTGCGGCTCGGGGATCTTCTCCTCCTTGCCCGAGGTGTCGATCGGCGGCGCCTTGACCCGTGGGTCGACGGCGAGCGCGTTCTTCCACCCGAGCACCGCGGCGTACGCCGCCTCCTTGAGGATCTTGCCGTCGACCTTGCCGTTCTTGACGACGTTGGTGAACTCGATCGCGGCGTTCTCCCACAGCTCGGTCTGCAGCCGCTGGTTCTTCTCGTTCTCCGCGCGCGACCACAGCAGCTCGGCGTAGTAGTACTGCGTCTCGCCGTAGTCCTCGGCGTCGGGGAACACCTCGAGGTAGACGTGGTACAGCCGGTCGGCGTACGCGAGCGTCTCCGGGTTGAGGGTCTTCATCGACTCGTTGTGGTACGCGCGCGCCAGATCGCCGGCCATCGCGGCGGCGTTGTCGTGGCACTCCTCGAGCTCGGCGGCGGGGAGGATCTTCTTGTCCTTGTACGCGCCGTACAGCTTCACCAGGTTCTCGATCTCGTCGACCTTCTGCTTGTTGTTGCCCTCGGTCATCATCGCGTGGGCGACGTTGTACTGCCACAGGCACACGTTCTTGTGCTTGGCGTCGACCTTCATCAGGTCGCGGAACGTGAAGATGGCCTTCGCCGCCTTGCCCTGCTCGATGTAGATGTCGCCGAGCAGCTGGTACATCTCGAAGGCGTAGCCCTTGTCGACGCGCTTGAAGAAGTTGTGCGCCTTCTCGGCGTCACCGACCTCGGCGTAGGCGCGGACGATGTCCTTCTTCGCGGCGCGGTTGAGCGGCTCCTTCTTCTTGTCGCCCTTGGTCAGGTCCGCGACCTTGAAGAAGGTCTCGAGCGCGATCTGGTGCTTGCCGAGGTTCAGGTAGACCCAGCCCATCTTGTAGAGGGCGTAGGTGTAGACGCTGGACTTCGGGTACTCGAGCGTCTTCTTGTAGTTCTGCGCGGCGTTGCCGAGGTGGTCCTTGAAGTTCTCGGGCTCGACGCCGGCCTGCTCGAAGTAGTAGTCGCCGAACACGACGTACACCTCGGGGATGAACGGCGAGTCCGGGTAGTCGTTCTTGAGCCGGTCGTAGACGTTGCGGGCTTCCTTGTTGTACTTGCCCTGCTGCAGCGTGAACCCGTAGTAGAACAGGACCTTGTCCATGTTCCCGTAGTTCTTGTACTTGTCGTTGTCGGCGATGCGCTTGTACGCCTTCACCGCCGACAGCAGCGACTCCTTCGACTTCTTCGCCGACTTCTCCGACTCCGTCTTCCACTTCTTCTTGTCGGCGGCCTTCTTCGCCGTGTCCGACTTGAGCGTGTACTCCTGCGACTTCAGCCGGTGATACCGCTGCTGCTGCGCGTGGAGCTCGGCGAGCCGGAACAGCAGGTCGGCCTTCTCCTCGACCTCGCTGTCCGGGGTGTCGTCGATGAGCATCTCGAGCTCCTGGATGACGGCATCCTGGATCTCCTTCTTCGCGCCCTCGATCTCGAGCACCTCGTCGGCGGTGAACTCGGGCACCGCGGGGCCCTGGTCCTCCTTGGGGACCAGCGGCCGGGTGCGGTCACTCTGCTTGACGTTGACCTTGACCTGCGTCTGTCGGGTGTACTTCGGCCGCTGGGCCTCGGCCGCGGACGGCGCCGAGACCAGCGCGGCGGCGAGGATCGTGGCGGCGGTGAGCAGCCCCACCCTCCCGGATCCATTCTTGAAGATCGTCATTCGTGGGCCTCGGCTGAGCATGAGTGACCTTTCCCTTCTCCGGCGGGAACAGAACGCAGAAAGCCCGATCCGCCCGCCGCGCTCACGCGCGACGGACAGTCGGGCTCTTGGGTCTTCACGACCTTATGGGACTCGTACAGCGGCATGGACGTCGTGGGCGAGACGATGCGCCGGCTGTGACGAGGCTAGTTTTTCGGGCAGATGTTGCGGACGCGGAACCGGTAATACCCCAGCTCGTCCTTCCAGTACTCGCCGTTAAACTTCCACATGAAGTGCTCGTCGTCAACGACGATCGGATCGTCCTTGTTGATGTAGCCCTTCGGACCGCCCTTGCGGTCGGTGGTGATCTTGTTGGCCTTGGCGTTGAGGATCTCGATCTTGATCTTCACGCCGTCGCGGCCGAGCCGCTGCAGCTCGCTGATCAGGCGGTCGATGCGGGCGCGGGCCAGCTTGCCGGCCTGCGCCTCGGCCTCGGACTTGCGGAGCTCGAGCTCGGTCTGGACGTCGACGGCGACGGCGGTGGACTTCCACGCGGCGTCGGCCTTGTCGAACATCGTGATCTCCTTCGCGAGCTCGTCGACCCAGGCGAAGGTCTTCATCAGGGTCTTGTCGCCGAGCACGCTCATGACGAGGCGCTGGGTGACCGCGTCGAGGCCGGCGCGGCCGCCGCGGATCTTCTTCACGTACTCGTAGAACTCGGCGTTGTCCTCGAACTTCGCGACGACGTCCTGCAGGTTCTTGCGCAGCGGCCGGTACTTCTGGTCGTACTCCCCGACCGACTCGAGCGCGCGGTCGTACTGGCAGTACGAGTAGTAGATGACGGCCTGCAGCAGCACCGACTCGGGGTAGAACTCGTCCTCGAAGTACGGCGCGTTGAGCGTGTGGATGTTGCCGAGCGCCTTCGAGTTGTTCGACAGCAGGAAGTACGCCCACGACGCCTCGAACAGCGACACGGCCCACTCGGGCGAGGCCTGCTCGAGCTTCTCGTAGTACTCGATCGCCTTCTTGTAGTTCTGCGTCGAGTAGAAGACGCGGGCCATCTGCATGATGGCCAGCTCCTCGAACTGGTCGACGTCCTCGGCCTTGTACTGCGCCGGGCGCTCGCGGCCGATGATGAGGATCTCCTTGAACGCCTCGCCGGCGGGGCGCCCCTCGAGCTTGCGCACGTACGTGACGCCCTCGAAGAACTTCGCCTTGATGAAGAACTCGCTCTCGCGGCTGACGCGGGTGAACAGGTCGATCGCCTGGTCGAACCCGCCCTCGCCGAGCGTGTAGAAGTGGCGGCCGAGCAGGTAGTACAGCTCGTCCCGCACGTCGTTGAGGGTCGAGTCCTCGAGCGCGCCGACCTCGTAGCTGCCGATCAGCTTGAGGATGCCCGAGGTCTCCGGCAGCACGCGCGACAGCGCGGCGAGCCACTTGAGCGTGGCGCCGTGGTAGCTGTGATCCGGGCCCGCGCCGACGATGTCCTCGAACGACTTGAGCGCGGCGGCGTAGTACCCCATCTGGTAGAGGGTCTTGCCGAGGAAGAACTCCGCGCGCTGCTTGTTCTTCGGGCCGTCCTCGGTCTCGCCGGCGAGCACCTTCTTGAGCTCGATCGACGCCGAGTAGTAGTCGCTCTTGTCGTAGAGCTTGATCGCGCGCTCGAGCGTCTTCGACGGCGGCGTGCCGTCGTCGGCGACGTCGTCCTCGAACTCCACCTTGTCCCCCTTCTGGGCGAACGCGTCCCCAGCGGTGAGGGTGGTGGTGGCGAGGGCCAACGCGGCGACCGAACCGAGGAGGAGCTTCAGACTTCGCATCGTGGTGGGTCTCCCAGGTCTTCCGTGCTCAGAGTCCATGCCTCGGTGACGGTTGCCTCCCCCGGGGTGCGCAAGGGACCGCCATGGCGGCGAAATCATCGACACGCAGGGCCGAGGATGTCAAGGCAGGCCGGCGTGCGAACGCGGTGGACACGTCGGTGCACGTACGGTTGCACGAGATCGCGAGACGGATGCGCGCGCGCGCGGCCACGACAGACAGCGACAGAGATGATCACGCGCGCGCGCGCCGACCGTCCGTCCACCGGACGTCGGCGAAACCGCGGACGAATCGCCCGGCGCGTGCGCTTGACTTCACCCCTCGCCTTTCTATTATCGCCCGTGCCCTCGGGGGCGGCATCGCCCCCGGCGCTCAGTTCCTGACCCGAGAGGACCCCGACGAATGCTTCGCTCATCGTTGCTCGTGCTCCTCGCCCTTGGCGTCCTCGGTGGCCTGTCGGCCTGCTCCGAGAACCCGGTGGGGCGCATCTGCGACCTCGGCGTCGAGGACCCGAACCCGAACGAGTCGGTGATCGCGTCGCCGTCGCTCGACTGTCAGTCGCGCACGTGCCTCAAGGTGCCCCTGCAGCGCGAGCTGCCCGAGGGCGGCGCGTACCCGGACGGCAACCGCGGCCTGTGCACCGCCGACTGCGAGGTCGACGAGGACTGCGATCGCGTGCCCGAGTCGCCGTGCAAGACCGGCTTCACGTGCGCGGTCGCGACGGTGGTCGGTCCGTTCTGCTGCCAGAAGAAGTGCATCTGCAAGGACTACATCGTGGTCCCGGAGGGCGGCGTGCCGCTGCCCGAGGCGTGCGATCCGGGCAACGCGGACAACACGTGCCGGAACCTCGAGGGTCGGCAGTAGCTCGCGGCGGCGTCTCGCGTGACGCGCGCGCTCGACGCGCGTGACCACGTGACCGGGTGACCGAGGTCGGCGCGCACCATCGACGCGCGTGACCGAGGTCGGCGCGCACCATCGACGCGCGTGACCGAGATCGGCGCGCACCATCGACGCGCGCGACGGAGGGGCGCGCCCGGGCGGGCGCGCCGCTCACAGCCGGAAGGCGTCCTTGATCAGGACGAGCTGGCCTGCGGTGATGCCGAGGACGTCGAACCGCATCGACGTCGCCTTCGGCCGCCGCGCCGCGAGGTAGTGCGCGGCGACGCGGGCGACCTGGCGCTGCTTGGCGGCGCCGACGGTCTCGAGCGCGCTGCCGCGATCGGCGCGGCTGCGCGTGCGGATCTCGACGAAGCACAGGACGTCGCCGTCCCGCGCGATCACGTCGAGCTCGCCGAGCTTGCAACGATAGTTGCGCTCGACGATCGCGTAGCCGGCGGCGCGCAGGTACGCGACCGCGGCGTCCTCACCTTGACGACCGCGCTCGGTCGTCGCTGGCCCTGCCGGGCCCCGAGCAGCCGGGGCGCGCGGCGGACGGACGGGCGTGCGGCTCACTCCGCGGTGGCGGCCGCAGCCGCGTCCCGCTTCTTCTTGCGCTTGCCGCGGCCCTTGATCCGCTCCTTGGGCTCGCCGCTGCCGGCCTCGGAGGCCTCGCCGCCCTCACCCGCCGCGGCGTCCGCCGCAGCGGCACCGGAGGTGACGAGGTGGTCGGTGCGCTCCTTGATGCGCGCCGCCTTGCCCGACAGGTCGCGCAGGTAGAACAGGCGCGACTGGCGGACGCGGCCGCGCTGCATCACCTCGACGCGGTCGATGTTCGGCGAGTTGTCCGGGAAGATGCGCTCGACGCCGACGCCGTACGAGATCTTGCGGACGGTGAACATCGAGGCGGCCCCGCGGCGCGTGCGCCGGATGACGACGCCCTCGAACGCCTGCAGACGGGTCTTGTCACCCTCGCGGATCTTCGCCCACACCTTCACCGAGTCGCCGGGGCGAAACTCGGGCAGCGCGGTGCCCTGGCGGCGGTTGGCCTTGTCGATAGCGTCGAGGATCCGTTGGGCGCTCATAGGTAGCCTGCTTGCGTGTTCCGGCGTGCGAAAATGCGAAACCGGACGCTGGGTTCTGCCAGATCCACCGGCCCGTCGTCAAGCCGGTGAGTCGACTCCGTCGCGCAGCCCGAACATCCGGTCGAGCAGGATCGCCACGGCGCTCCGGACCGACAGGTGGTTCCACGCCGGCCGCCCCGAAATGGGCGAAAGCACGTGAGAAACCTCGGGGATCTGGTCGTCTACCAGGCCCCAGCCGGTGCCGAACAGCAGCAGCACGGGGCGGCCGGGAGCGGCGATCGCGTCGCGCACGAGCTGGGCGGGCGACCGCCGGACCGCGGCGGGGAACCGCGCCTCGGTCGCCGTGGTCGCCACGACCAGGGGCTCGGCGCCGGTCGCCTCGCGCAGCGCGGCCACCGCCTCGGCGATCGCCGCGACCGGCCGGACGCGCGCGAGCGCCGCGAGCCGGTGATCCTTCACGTCGTCCTTCCACACCTCGGTGATGTGGTCGACCTTGTCGCGCTGCGACGCCACGGGCGTGACGACGAAGTAGCTGCCGAGCCCGTAGGTCGCGCACGACCGCGCGATGTCGTGGACGTCGAAGTTGGTGACCGCGGAGGTGACGATCGCGCCCTGGCGATCGAACACCGGGTGGTGGACGAGCGCGACGTGAGTGCGCCCGGCGACGGCGAGCTCGTCGATCCCGCGCGCGAGCTTGTCGTCTTCGGCGGTGAAGCGGTGGCGCGCGAGCAGATCCGGGCGACGCACCGCGGTGCGCCGCAGCGCCTCGCGGCGGCGCCACTTGCGGATTGCCTCGTGGTTGCCGCCGGCGAGGATCTCCGGCACGGGCACGCCGCGGAACTCGGCGGGGCGCGTGTACTGCGGGTACTCGAGCAGCGCGCCCGAGAACGACTCGTCATCGGCGCTCGCGGCCTCGCCGAGGACGCCGGGCAGCAGCCGCGCGACCGCGTCGATCACGACGAGCGCGCCGAGCTCGCCGCCGGACAGGACGAAGTCCCCGAGCGACAGCTCCTCGTCGATCAGCGCGTCGACGACGCGCTGGTCGACGCCCTCGTAGCGACCGCACACCAGCACGACGTGGGGGTGCGCGGCCAGCGCGCGCACGCGCGCCTGGGTCAGCGGCGCGCCCGCCGGGGACAGCAGGATCCGGTGCGCCGGCGCGTCGGGGACGGCGGCGGCGGCGTGCTCGATCGCGGCGGCGAGCGGCTCGCACCGCATCACCATGCCGGGGCCGCCGCCGTACGGGGTGTCGTCGACCGAGCGGTGGCGATCCTTGGTGAAGTCGCGCGGGTTGATCGTGTCGACGACGAGCGTGCCCTGGGTGCGCGCGCGCCCGACGACGCCGGCGGACAGCCCGCCGTCGATCAGCTCGGGGTGGATCGTGACGACGGAGAACCGGGTCACGGGGCCGCTCGCGTCATGGGGCGATCGGCTCCTCGGGCAGCCCGTCGGGCGGATCGACCGTGATCGTCTTGCTCGGCAGGTCGATCGTCGGGACCAGCGCGTCGACCAGCGGCAGCAGGCGCTCGACGCCGGCGTGGTGGATGACGAGGCGGACCTGCGGGCCCAGCTCCAGCCCGACGACCTCGCCCCACGGGGTGCCGTCCCGCAGCACGGCGCGGCAGCCGACGAGGTCCTCGACCAGGACGTCGTCGTCGTCGAGGCCGAGATCGGCCCGGGTCGCCTCGATCACCTCGCCGCGGAGCGCCTCGGCGGCGTTGCGGTCGGGCACGCCGTCGAGCGCGAGCAGGAACCCCTTGGGGGTGTCGCGGGCGGCGAGCACCTCGTGGCGCCGGCCGCGGATCCACACCGCCGGGACGTCGGCGAGCGACGTCGACGCGGGATCGTGCGGCATCGCGGCGATCTCGCCGCGGATGCCGTGGGCACGCGCGACGTAGCCGATCTCCACGCGCGCGTCACCGCCGCGCGCGTCCGCGGACGCCGCGCCAGCGTCCGGCGACGTCGGGCTCGACACGCCGGGAGCCTCTTATTCGAGGATCTCGACCAGCGTGCGCTTGCGGCCGCGCGGCGCGACCGCGTTGACGACGGTGCGGATCGCCCGCGCCGTCTTGCCGGCGCGGCCGATCACCTTGCCGAGATCGTCCTCGGCCACCTCGAGCTCGTACACGCTCGCGGTGCGCTCTTCGACCAGCGCGACCTTCACCTCGTCCTTGGCGTCGACGAGGTTGTGCGCGAGGTAGCGGACCAGCTCACCGATGTCGGGGTTCGACATAGATCCGGATGGGGCCGGGGCAGGCGCGGTCAAGCGATCACGCCTTGGCCGTCGCCGCGGCGGCGCGCGCCTGGCGACGGATGAGGCTGGCGACGGTCTCCGAGGCCTGCGCGCCGTGCTTCAGCCAGTGGCCGTAGCGCTCGGCGTCGAGCTTGAAAGACTTGGTCCGCGGATCGTACGTGCCGAGCAGCTCGATGAACCGGCCATCACGGGCCCGGCGCTTGTCGGCGGCGACGATGCGGTAGAACGGGCGCTTCTTCGAGCCCTGACGAGACATGCGGACGACGACCATTGCGGTTCCTCTGAGTGCGAGAGCGCGGCAATCTACGCTCCGCCTTCCGCCGTTGTCAACCGTGCTATATCCGCGGCCATGTCACCGAACCCGGCCCGGATCGCCGCGTTAGCGGTGGTGGCGGCCCTGGCGGCCCTCGGGGGGGCCCTGGCGGGGTGCCCCGGCTCGCAGAAGGGCAACGGCAAGACGGGCGATCCCGTGCAGCCGGTCACCCTGACCCTGTTCGCCCTGGCCGAGGTCCGCGGGCAGATCGAGCCGTGCGGCTGCACCACCGACCCGCTGGGGGACCTCGCGCGGACCGCTCATCTGATCGAGGACGCCCGCGCGGCTGGCCCCGTGGTCGTGGTCGACGCCGGCTCCCTCCTCTATTCCAAGCGGCCGGTTCCGGATCATCTGATCCCCCAGGAGGAGCTGAAGGCGGACCTGCTGGCGAAGGCGTGGACCGAGACGCTGAAGGTCGCGGCGGTCGGACTGGGCCCGATGGACCTGTCGCGCGGGGTCGAGAAGGTCCGCCTGCCCCGCCAGGCCGCCAACGTCCCGGCGGGCGCCGGCGTGCCGGTGGAGCCGCCGCGCGTGCTCGAGGTGGGCGGCGCCCGGGTCGGCGTGTTCGGCGTGGTCTCGGCCGACTTCGCGCCCGGGATCGAGGTGACCGATCCGGTCGAGGCGGCGCGCGGCGCGGTGACGAGCCTGGCGGGCGAGCGGCCGGGGCTGGTCGTCGCGCTGCTGACGATGTCGCGCAAGGACGCGGTCCGGCTGCTCGAGGCGGTGCCGGGGATCCACGTCGCGGTGCTCGGCATCGGCCGCGAGAGCCCCGAGCCCGACGCGGTCAACGCCCGCGCCGAGCGGTTCGGTGACGCCTGGCTGGTGGTGCCGGCCAACCGCGGCCAGGTCGTGCCGCGGCTGACGATCACCTTGCGCGACGGCGGCGGCGCGCTGGTCGACGCGGTGGGCGAGCCGGCGGCGGCGGCGATCGGCGCCGAGCTCGACGGGCGGATCGCCGCCATGGCGGCCGAGGTCGCCGGGTTCGAGGCCGACCCGACCGCCGACGCGGCGTTCGTCGCGCAGAAGAAGCAGGAGCTGGAGGCGCTGCGCGCCGAGCGCGCCGAGCTCGCGGCGCAGCCGCTGCGTGTCCCCGACCGCGGCGGCTACTTCACGCTCGAGCAGGTGCGGATCAAGAAGGCGCTGGCGTGCGACGCCGGCGTGATGGCCGCCAAGCTCGCCTACAGCAAGGCCGCCGGCGACGCCAACGTCGCCGCGGCGGCCGGCGTGCCGGTGCCGGCGCCGCGCGACGGCGAGGCCGGCTACGTCGGGGTCGAGGAGTGCGACCTGTGCCACGCCGACGAGGTCGCGTTCTGGAAGACGACGCGCCACACGCGGGCGTGGGACACGCTCGAGGCCGCGGGCAAGCACCACGACTACGACTGCACGAGCTGCCACGTCACCGGCTGGGACCAGCCGGGCGGCGCGTCGATGGCCGAGAACGAGCCGCTGCGCGACGTGCAGTGCGAGGTGTGCCACGGGCCGGGGTCGATCCACGCCGAGGCCGAGGACGACGCGACCGCGCGGGCGACGATCCGGCGGGCGCCGCCGCCGGAGCTGTGCGCGCAGCAGTGCCACACGCCCGAGCACTCGGACACCTTCCAGTACGAGGCCTACCTGCGCGACATCGTCGGGCCCGGGCACGGCGGCAAGCGCCGCAAGGAGCTCGGCGACGGGCCGACCGGGCGCGAGCTGCGCGCCGCGGGCCTGGAGAAGGCGGGCAAGCTGATCGGCGCGGGGTGCGTCAAGTGAGGCGGGTGCTGCTCGCGGTCGTGATGGTGGCGGTGACGAGCACGGCGTGCCTGGCGAGCGGCAAGACGACGGCGTCGACGGCGGCGGCCAGGCCGCCGGCCGAGGCGACGCGGCCCGAGCCCGGCCCGAAGGCAAAGGCGAAGACGAGGCCGGCAGCGCGCGGCAACGAGATCCTCGAGGGCCGCGCGGTGTGGTACGGCGAGGACTGGCACGGCAAGGCGACCGCCAGCGGCGAGCGCTTCGACATGCACGCGATGACCGCGGCGCATCGCGACCTGCCGCTGGGCTCCACGGTGAAGGTCACCAACCTCAAGAACGGCAAGAGCGTCGTGGTCCGCATCAACGACCGCGGCCCCTACGGCAAGGACCGCCGGCGGATCATCGACGTCAGCCTCGCGGCGGCGAAGCAGCTCGGGTTCGTCGACGCCGGGTGGACGCCGGTGACGGTCGAGGTGCTGTCGCGCCCGGCCAAGAAGCCCAAGAAGTCGAAGTCGAAATCGAAGAAGAAGTCGAAGAAGTGAGGGGAAGGACCGGATGGCCGAGCTGATCACGCTCGAGCGCGTCGCCAAGCGCTACGGCAACGTCATCGCGCTGCAGGGGGTCGACGCCTCGATCACCGGGCGCATCATCGGCTTGCTCGGGCCCAACGGCGCCGGCAAGTCGACCCTGCTCAAGTGCCTGCTCGGGCTGATCGGCCACGAGGGCAACGCGCGGGTGCTCGGGCTGTCGGCGCTGACCGACGGCCCGCTGATCCGCGACCGCGTCGGCTACATGCCCGAGAGCGACGCGTTCCTCGGCGGGATGAGCGCGGTCGAGCTGTGCACCTACGCGGCCGAGCTGTCGGGGCTGCCGCGGTCGGAGGCGATGCAGCGCGCCCACGCGGCGCTCTACTACGCCGGGCTCGAGGACAAGCGCTACCAGAACATCGAGGGCTACTCGACCGGTATGAAGCAGAAGGTCAAGCTGGCCCAGGCCCTCGTCCACGACCCGGAGATCCTGTTCCTCGACGAGCCGACCAACGGGCTCGACCCGCGGTCGCGCGAGGAGATGCTGCAGCTGATCGACGAGATGCCCGAGCGCCGCGGCTGCTCGATCGTCGTGTCGACGCACCTCTTGCCCGACGTCGACCGGCTGTGCGACGCGGTCGTGATCATGCACCAGGGGGCGATCAAGTTCTCCGGGCCGATCGAGGCGCTGCGCGCGACCGGCGCGACCGGCCGCGGCTACGTCGTCGAGGTCAAGGAGCACGCCGACCGGATGGCCGACGCGCTCGCGCGGCGCGGCGCGGCGGCCAAGGTCAAGACGCCGGTGTCGCTGATGGTCGAGCTGGCCGAGGGCATGACGCCCAGGGACGTGCTCGGCGTGGCGCGCACGGCCGGGCTGCAGGTCCGCGGGATCGAGGTCGAGCAGGAGTCGATGGAGCAGGCGTTCCTGCGGGTGATCGGCGTGACGCCGCCGGCGCCCGCGGCCCCCGCGGGAGGTGCCCGGTGACGACGACGACCTCGACCACGGCCGAGGCCGGGACCGCGGCGCCCGCGCGGCGCAAGGGCGCGATCCACGACCTCGGCTACAAGCGCTACGTCGGGTCGCGGCGCCCGCAGTCGACGCGGTGGCGCGTCGTGATGCGCCACCAGATCGCCCACGGGTGGAAGACCTGGTGGCGGTACAAGATGTGGGTCGGGTTCGCGGTGATCGCGACGATCATCGTCGGCGCGATCATGGTCGCGCTGCGCAGCGACATGACCGCGGTCGGGATGGCCCGCGAGGCCGGCGACATGCCCGAGGCCCTCGAGGCGCTGCGCGCCGGCGCCGAGGCCCAGATGATCCGCGTCGTCGACACGTTCGTGTTCGGCTCGATCGCCTGGTTCTGCAAGATCGCCTTCCTCACGACGCTCACCGTCGGCGCGGGGATCGTGGCGTCCGACCTGCGCACCGGGGCGTTCACGTTCTACTTCGCGCGCCCGGTCCGGCCGTTCGACTACGTGCTCGGCAAGCTCGCCGGGCTGTTCGTGCTCCAGGCGTTCATCGTGCTGGTCCCGCTGGTCGTGATCACGCTGGTCCGGCTCGGCCTGTCGGAGAAGACGGACGAGCTCGTCGCCAACCTCGAGTACGTGCCGAAGGCCCTGCTGATCGGCGCGGTCGGCGCCCTCGCCTACGCCTCGGCCTCGCTCGGCGTCTCGGCGCTGATCGACAACCCGCGCCAGACCACGGCGCTGTGGGCCGCGCTCTACGTGATCGGCGGCTTCATCCTGATCGGCATCGGCATCGCCGCCGAGATGCCGGGCATCGCCGCGATCGACATCGCGTTCGCGCTCGAGTCGTTCTCGTACGCGCTCTACGACTTCCACCCGTTCGACACGGACAAGGTGTTCCCTGGCATGGGCGTGTGCCTGATCTCGCTGCTCACCTGGTGCGTCGTCGGCGTCTCCATCGCGTACTGGCGCGTCCGCGCCACCGGGGCCGCCGGGATCGGAGGTGGCTCGTGACCGCCGCGAGCAAGCCGATCGTGCACATCGAGCGGTGCTCGAAGTATTACGGCCACGTCCTGGGCTGCTCCGACGTGACGTGGCAGCTCCACGGCGGCATCGTCGGGCTGCTCGGCCCCAACGGCGCCGGCAAGTCGACGCTGATCAAGATGATGGCGGGCCTGCTGCGGCCGTCGCGCGGCACGGTCGAGGTGTTCGGCGCGCTGCCGTTCGACTCGACCGAGGTCCGCCGCCGCATCGGCTACGCGCCGGAGCACGAGCAGACGTGGGACGAGCTGACCGCGCTCGAGCTGGTGACGGCGATGGCGCGGCTGGCCGGCGTGCCGGCGGCGCAGGCGCCGAAGGCGGCCCGCGACGCGATCGAGGCGATGGGCATGACCAAGGCGATGAACCGCCGGGTCAAGGGCTACTCCAAGGGCATGCGCCAGCGGACCAAGCTCGCCACCGCGATCGCGCACGACCCGGACTTCCTCCTGCTCGACGAGCCGCTGACCGGCGTCGACCCGGTGGCGCGCGTCGACATCATCGAGCGGATCAAGGCGCTCGCCGCCGCCGGCAAGACGATCGTCGTGTCGAGCCACGTGCTCTACGAGATCGAGGCGCTGACCTCGGACATCGTCGTCATCTACCGCGGCCAGGTGCTGGCCGAGGGCGACATCTACGAGATCCGGCGGCTGATCGACAGCCACCCGCACCGCATCCGCGTCGAGTGCGACCGCCCGCACGAGGTCGGCCAGCGCCTCGCCGGCGCCGACCACGTCGCGCGCGTCGTGTTCGAGCGCGGCGCGGTCGTGATCGAGACCCGCGACCCCGACCGCTGCTACGACGAGCTCGGCGCCGCGCTCGCCGACGCCGACGTCGGCCTGCGGTCGATGACGTCTCCGGACAACAACCTGGGCGCGGTGTTCGAGTACCTGACCTCGGGAGGTCCGAGATGAGGACGGCGAGGACGGCCAACTCTGGGCGGGGTGGGCCCCGGCGGGCTCTGCCCGACGGGCGGGGCGGCGAGCCCC
>WYBA01000078.1 GCA_011526095.1 Myxococcales bacterium
GACGCCGGTGCCCTCGTAGACGAACACGTAGTCGCCGGGGGCGAGGGTGGCGGTCGCGCCGAGATTCTGCAGCTCGATCCCGGTCTGCAGGTAGGACAGCGGCAGGCGCATCTCGCTGATCTCCGCCGCGCCCTCGGCGGTGAACCTCGAGAATCGCATGTCGTACAGGCCAGGCGTGTACACGGCCCCCGTCTTCTCGCCGTCGATGAACAGCGGCACGTGCCCCACCAGCGGCATGGGCACCATCGTGGCGGAGATCTCGCCGGTCGAGAGGTCCACGCGCGACAGCAACGCCCCTGGCGCGTAGCCGACCTCCGCGCACTCGCCGAGGACGGCGCGGCAGTTGAAAAGCGCAAGTATCGACGCCTGCCCATCCGCCGCAGCCCAGTTCAAGAAGTTGGTGGCACCTGACACCGTCAAGGTCGGCGGCACGATGCTCGTGGCTGTGTGACCGGCCGTCCCGACCCTGTGCAGCACGAGATCACAGGCCGCGTCCATCAGCAGCACGTCGACACCGGCTCGACTCACCCCGTGGTAGAGGCCGGCGGTGATCTGGCCCCCCGTCCAGAGGTCTCGTTCCTCCACGAGGGTGCCATTGGTGTCGAACAGCCAGGTGTGCATCGCGCCATCCTGCGGCGAGAACACCGCGAACCGAGCGCCGTCGAACGTCAGCGCGAACCTCGGTGAGACCGGGCCGCCGTCCAGGTCGGTACAGCTTGCGGTGACCAGTCCGGCCGTCGGATCCACCAGGCAGAAGCGGTCTTTCACCTCACCATCGACGACCGCGAAGACGACGGCCCCGAACCCCTTGTCACCGACCACGATGTGATGCACCTCGACGTGAGTCGCGCCCTCCAACACGAACGGCACACTGCGCTCGAGCTCGCCGTCCAGCGTGAGGAAGTGGAGCTGCCTCGAGGTCGCCACGACGATGCCGTCGTCCTCGACGAACGTCGCCTTCATCCCATCGGCTTCCTCGAGCACGGGCAGTCCGGTGTCGAACACAACGACTGGAGCTCCAGCCGTCGCGGGTGGCAGGTCCGGCCTGGCCGGTTCGCAGGTCCAACCGAGGGCATCCGGCTCCCGCTCCGCATCGCGAGGAGGTGCCACGGGTGCATCGGGGGCCGCATCTCCGCGGCAGGACGCGAGCACCGCGACGATCGTCCCAAACGATGCGTGCCAACTCCGTGTCCGTCGGCGCAGGAAGGGGGCGCCCGGTTGCGCGTTGTGCCTCGTCGGGATCGGCATTCACGGGACTCCGAAGTACCGCGGATCGTCGTAGCAGAGCTCCATCTCCGAGGGCAGTGGCGGACCGCACGCCACACCCTCGCCGCACCAGCATGCACCGCCGTCGTAGGCGTGCAGCGTCGCGCACAGGGAGGTCCTGATGTGCGTCGTGTCGTCGTAGTCGACGGCCGGGTCGGGCGGGGTCGCCTCACCGTCCGCGTACGGGACCGACCACACGCCACCCGGGCACGGGAAGGCTGGGTTGTCGTCAGGTGTGTGGGCGAAGAACTCGCCGATGCCATCGGGGTGGTCGATGATCGCCACACCCGCGCCGTTGCTGTTGCGCCATACGTACGAGCAATCCCCGTGGCCGGTGTCGGCGCGGTGCCACTTGCCGAGGTTGAACGACTGCACGGATGCGTTGAACGTGTTCCAGGTCCACCGGTAGTGGGTCTCTCGCTTCGTGCTGTCGCAGTCGGTGCTGTACCAGGTCCACAGCGCCCCGTTGCCGCTCGCCAACGCCGCGCCTGCCGCCGTGCGGTGGGGCCGAAAGATCATCGTGATGCGCCCCTGCGCACCACCGCACTTGTCGTCGGACCCACCCAGCGGCGCTTGGTCGGTTCGCGTCCAGGCGCCCGTCGCCGAGTTGTAGACGTGCATCTCCATCCAGTTGGCGCCTTCCCGTGGCTCCATGGTCGCGGTCCGCACGTACATGTACAGCTTGGCATCCGCGCCCACCGCGATCCCCGGCGTCACGATGGGGCTCTGTGCGACGCCCGCGGAGAGGATCCCGGTATTGGTCCATCCCTGCCAGACGCCGGCCTCGAACCACCCGAGCCACACCGTGCCGTGATCGTTGCCGCCCGCAGCATCCTCGTCGGTACCAACGACGTACAGCCGCGAGCCATACGACGTCGCGTTGACCTCTCGAAAGCGGACGTTGGCCGGCCTCGGGATCGGCGTCCACGCCTGGTCGACCGCGACGCTGTGGGGGTTGTACCGGGCATACTGCACGACGTTAGCCGTGTCGACGCCGATCACGAACAGCTTCTCGCCGCCCGCGACGTCGTGCGTGACCACCATCGGGCTCGAGTCGGCGCGGAACGTGGGGCTGTCGAAGAGCTGCACCCAGTTGCTCCACCCGCCGCTGGACGAGCGCCGCGTGTACGCGAGCTTGTGATCGGTCGTGCGGTTGATGACCACGTACGAGTATCCAGCGGCCGGCGAGTACGCCGCCCCGGGGGCTGCGTCGGTGAGCAGGCCGGAGATGTTCTCCTGGCCGACCGCCTGCGGCATCGACGAGCCCCCGAAGTCGCGCGCGTTCGGGAACCCGACGACATGCGCACGGACGGAGGAGTCCCAGGCACCGTCGCGGTTCCAGTCGATGCGACGAGGAAAGCTGGGATGCGTATCGAAGTCGTAGCCTGAGGCGGCTGCGGTCATGAAGTCGAGGGGCTCGGTGCCACCATAGTCCGCGGTCTCGGAGAGGTTGCGCGGGTTCAAGGGCCAGGCGGCGAGCGTGCCGCGCGAGAACTGAGTTCGATTGCGGAGGTCCACGCCAGGACCGGAATCGATGTCCACCCAGAACGCGTCATCGTACGCGTAGTTCATGAGGCTCTGGTAGGTGGGCGTCTTGTTCATGCGATCGTTGGAGCCGTTGTGCTGGATCCCGAGCTGATGACCTAGCTCGTGCGCCACCAGCGCGACCCCATCGGTCCCATTGCCCAGGTAGCTGCACACCGAGGGGGTCGGCGTGCTGCCGTTCCGAGGACCCTGTCTGACCATCCAGCGAAAGATCCCGTGGCGCGTGGTGTCCATCGCGAAGATGTCCAGCGCGCAGTTCTCCGTCGGCGTCACGGTCAGCACGTTCGCGCCGCCCATGTTGCCGCAGAACTTGGTGATGCCGTCGACACCACCCTCGCCGACGCCGATCATCCCATCGCCGTTCTCGTCCCGGCATGCCATGCCGCCGAAGCCGACGCCGATGTCGAAGTGCGTCGACACACCACTCGTCCCATCGGGGTTCACGATCGCGAGGTCCGCGAAAGGCTTGGCGGCCGCGACGACCGTGCTCTCGGATGTCATGTCTCCCTGCGTCTCGTCCGGCACGTTCGTGCGGTCCATCTCGATGAAGATGTCGCGGCGCCGCGGGTTCGCGCCCCACCACGGCAGGTACTGCGGCGGGGAGCCGCCGCTCTCCTTGCCGAGCAGCTCGAGGTT
Source organism: Myxococcales bacterium (assembly GCA_011526095.1). Classification (GTDB taxonomy): domain Bacteria; phylum Myxococcota_A; class Polyangia; order Haliangiales; family Haliangiaceae; genus WYBA01. The sequence continues at coordinate 3,448 of WYBA01000078.1, forward strand.
GTCCCGTAGCCCGTCCTGGTCGGTGTCCTTGGTCGTCGTCGTGCCCGTGTCGTTGCACGTGTAGTACGTGCCGCTGGCGGCGCAGTAGAAGGTGCCGACCGCTCGACAGGTGCAGACCTCGGACTCCAGGTTGTTCCCGAGCAAATCCTGGTCGGTGTCCCCGGACGCCCGGTCATTCCGCACCACGCGCACCGGGCCCTCGCGCGTCGCCTCGGTGGGCGTCGCGATGACCCACAGCTCATCGTTGGAGTCGCTGCCACCGAGCTTCGATCCGACGCCGATTCCCGAGGACTGGTTCCACGCCTCGAGGCGATAGTGGACCGGCGTCGCCGAGTCGAGCCGCAGGCGCATCAGGAACGTCGCGGCCGCGCCGTTGTTCGTGAGGACGGTCTCCATCGTGTCCGACGGCGACGCGTCGACCACGTCCGCCGCACCGCCAAGGAGCCAGCCGCCGAGCGGCACGAGCGTGTCCGTCAGGATCGTCGCCGACGGGCTGGTGAGCCTGGTGTGCTTGAACGTGTACGTGAAGTTGTCGTCGGGGTTCCCGCCCGAGTTGTTGTCGGCCGCGCGGACCCAGATCGTCACCTGCTGCGAGCCGCTGGTGCAGGTCGTGAAGTACGTGATCTGGGAGCCGAGCCCAGGACCGCCATCGTTGTTCCAGGCGACCTCGGAGCTGCCGACGGTGAGGTGCATGACCGTGTCGGCGCTCGCGGAGAGCGCGCTCGTCTGGTACTGGTGGAGCTGCTGGCAGGGCTGGTTGTACGTGTACCGGTAGACGTAGGAAGCCTTCGGCGGGTTGGCCGAGCCCTCGTGCCAGTAGTAGCTCTCGGCGCGCGCGACCTGCGCGGTCGTGACGGCGAGCCCTGCGGCGAGGCCGGCGAGGACGAGCCGGTGGAGCGGGTTGCCGCGCGTCATGGCCGGCTCCCCATCATCTGGAGGCGAAGCTGACCGCCGAGCTCTTCGATCTCGTCATCGGACTTGCCCGCCTCGCGCCACTCTTCGGTCGCCTTCTCGAGCGCCCGACCGAACGCGGCGAGCTTCCGGCCGTGCTCGACGTCGGTCGGCTTGCCTGGGCCGCGCGCACCCTCGGTCTCGGGCCCGAGCGGCTCGCTGCCCGGCATGGGGACATCCTGCTGGCCGGGGCTATCGTCCGCCGCGAGCGCCTGCTCGCTCGACGCTACGGCTGTGTCGTCCTCGGCCGCGCACGCCGCTACTGCGAGCGAGCACGCCGTTGCTGTCACCAGCGTCACGAGCAACGTCGACACGTGATCACGCACCAGTCGCATTCGACACCTCCCTCTCGGTTGCCCGTGGTGTCGCACGAGCGCTGGGGGGGGGGGCAAGCCCAGCAACGAGGGATTCACGACGCCGCGTCACCACGCCTCATCACCCGATTCAGGTGGCGACGACCAGCCTTCCGGTTCGTGGACACGGCAGGCTGGTCCTTCGACTGGCCCTCGCTGTCGCTCGGGCCGCTCAGGACGCACGGATCTTGGATCCCGACGAGGAATCCGAGATGTGTTGGATCCTGAACGGTGGCGGCTACTCGTCGTCGCCGTCGTCGTCGTCGCCGTCGTCCCGGTCCGGCATGTCGGTCTTGTCCGGGTCGTACTGGTCGAGGTCCGGCGTCGGGTTGTCCGGATCGTACGGCGCCTTCTCCGCGGGCTTCTCGTCGGGGCCGGCGGGGCCCTCGGGGAGCGGGCCCTCGAGGACGTCGCCGGAGAGCTGCGAGGGGTAGCGCGCGCCGTAGCTGTCGACGAGGCCCTCGGGGACGTCGGTGCGGCCGTGGCCGCCGATCTTGATGACGTGGCCGGCGGCGGCCCACAGCGCCCACGCCTCGCCGTGGCCGGTGATCGTCACGACGCGGACGCCGCCGAGCTTGGCCTCCTCGACGGTGTAGCCGGACTCCTGGGCGAGCCGGCGGACGAACTTGACGGTCTCACGCAGCACGCCGTCGGGGCGCTCGTAGCGGGTCACGAACGCGGTCGCGATGTCCTGGTCGGTGAGCTTGTTGATCTTCTCGGCCGCGCCGCGCGCGTAGGTGGCCGTGTAGGCCTGGGCGCGGTTGCCGTCGACCCAGACCTCGACGTCGAGCACCTCCTGGTAGCGCCGGAACTTCCAGTCGCCGACGTCGCCCTCGATGACCCCGCGCGGCGGGGGCGGCGGCCGGCCGCCGCACGCGGCGGCCAGGGCCGCGGCGACGACGATGCCGACGAGGAACGGGAGCGCCGCGGGCCGAGTTCGCCGGGAGTCCATGGGGTGCGCTCTGATGATACTCGATCGTTGACACCCGCCCGCGCCGCAAGGATAGTCCGGCCCTTCACATGCCGAGCTACCTCTTCTCGTCCGAATCCGTCACCGAGGGCCATCCCGACAAGGTGTGCGACGCCGTCTCCGACGCCGTCCTCGACGCCATCATCGCCAACGACCCGAAGTGCCGGGTCGCGTGCGAGACGTTCACGAAGACCGGCTTCGTGCTCGTCGGCGGCGAGATCACGACGTCGACGTACGTCGACATCCCGACGATCGTCCGCAAGACGGTCAAGGAGATCGGCTACGACTCCTCGGCCAAGGGCTTCGACTACGAGACGTGCGGCGTGATCGTCGCGCTCGAGCAGCAGTCGCCCGACATCGCCCAGGGCGTCGACCGCGGCGACGCGTCGAAGCAGGGCGCCGGCGACCAGGGCCTGATGTTCGGCTACGCGTGCGACGAGACCAAGGAGCTGATGCCGCTGCCGATCCAGATCGCGCACAAGCTGGCGTACCGGCTCGCCGAGGTCCGCAAGAAGAAGACCAACGGCATCGACTGGCTCCGCCCCGACGGCAAGACCCAGGTGTCGGTCCGCTACGAGGACGACCAGCCGGTCGGCATCGACGCGATCGTCGTGTCGACGCAGCACGGCCCCGAGGCCAAGCAGAAGCAGATCATCGAGGCGATGCGCGAGCTCGTCATCAAGCCGATCGTGCCCAAGCACCTGATCGGCCCGAAGACCAAGTTCCACATCAACCCGACCGGCCGGTTCGTCGTCGGTGGCCCGCAGGGCGACTCGGGCCTCACCGGCCGCAAGATCATCGTCGACACCTACGGCGGCATGGCGCGCCACGGCGGCGGCGCGTTCTCGGGCAAGGACCCGTCGAAGGTGGACCGCTCGGCCGCGTACTACGCGCGCTACATCGCCAAGCACGTCGTCGCCGCCGGCCTCGCCAAGCGCTGCGAGGTCCAGTTCGCCTACGCCATCGGCGTCGCGGAGCCGGTCTCGATGCTGGTGTCGACGTTCGGCACGGGCGTCGTGTCCGACGAGAAGCTCACCGCCGCGGTGCTCAAGACGTTCGACGCGCGCCCGGGCCTGCTGATCGAGGAGCTCCAGCTCCGCCGCCCGATCTTCCGCAAGACCGCGGCGTACGGCCACTTCGGCCGCGAGCTGCCGGAGTTCCTGTGGGAGACGACGCCGCACATCGAGAAGCTCCGCGAGGCGGCCCACGCCGGCAACGGCGTGTCGAAGGCGTCCAACGGCACGGCCGCGAAGAAGTCGAAGAAGTCGGCCCAGGCGACGGCCTGAATCACGGCGACTCGCGACCGCGCACGCCGGGTGGGGAACCATCCGGCGTGCGGCGTTTTCGGATGTAGGCAAACGTGCGCTCGCCTGGACTGGCCGGCCGCAAGCGACAGGTATCAGCGCGGAACTTGGTGGGTGTCAGGGGCCAGCGATTGGTGACCCGCGTGAGGTGCGCGACAACGGAGGCGCCCGCGACCGTGCCACCGTCCTGGAGCCCTCCCATGAAGCTGCCCACGCTGAGGTCCCTGCTGTTCGCCGCCGTCCCCGCCGTGCTGTTCGCGTCGACCGCCCACGCGGTCCGCCAGCCCGACTACCTCGCCGAGCGCCCGCTCGAGACCGCGGCCGGCTCGCCGGCGCGGCTGCTCGTGCGCGCGACCGCGACGACGCCGCAGCCGGCGGCGCTGGCGTGGCGCCAGTTCGTCGCCACGCACGGCACCGGCGCGTGGCGGGCGATCTGGGACGCGGACACCGCGGTGCCGCGCCGCGTGTTCGGCAAGGGGATCGAGGCACCGGGCGCGCTCGCCGACGGCGCGGTCGCGACCGCCTCGGCGCGGCGGCTGCTCGGCGAGCAGCTCGCGCTGCTCGCCCCGGGCGCGGCCGTCGACGACTTCGTCGTGTCGCACGACGTCGTGCGCGGCGACGGCCGGCGCGCGATGCGGACCGTGTCGATGGCGCAGCACTGGAACGGCCTGCGCGTGGTCGGCGGCGGCGTGACGTTCCACTTCAAGAACGACCGGCTGTTCGTGTTCGGCTCGACCGCGGCGGCGCACGTCGACGCGGTGATGCCGGCGACGCTCATCGCCGACCGCGACGCCGCGCGCGCCGCGACCGCGTGGATCGAGGCCGCGTACGGCGCGACGCCGACGATCACCGAGATCGGCAAGCCGGTGGTGCTGCCGATCGTCCTCGACCGCGGCGCGCCGCAGCACCGCGTCGTCGTGCCGGTCACGGCCGACCTCGCGTCGCCGCGCGCGCTGTGGACGGTCTACGTCGACGCCGCGACCGGCGCGCCGGTGGCGCGGACGCAGCGGCTGATGTTCGCCGAGGGCACGGTGCGCTACCGCGTGAGCGACCGCCAGCCCGCCGGCGACCGCCAGGACTATCCCGCGGCCTACGCGACGCACACGATCGCCGCGCAGGCCGTGACCGCCAGCGGCGCCGGCGTCGTGACCTGGGCCGGGACCGCGGCCGCCACCGTGACGACCAGCGTCGCCGGGACCTACGCGCGCGTCACCAACGAGGCCGGCGCCGAGGCGACGACGACGCTGAACCTCGCGCCCGACGGCAGCGCGGTGTGGGACCTGTCGGGCGACGAGTTCGGCGACGCCCAGCTCACCTCGTACGTCCACGCCACGATCGCCAAGCGCTACGCGATCGACACGCTCGATCCGGCCCTGGCCTGGCTCGGCCAGCAGATGATCGTCGCGGTCAACGAGAACGACATCTGCAACGCGTACTCGAACCTCGACGACATCCACTTCTTCCGCGCCGGCTCGAGCGGCGGGTTCGACTGCGAGAACACCGGCCGCCTCGCGGACGTCGTCTACCACGAGTTCGGCCACTCGCTGCACGGCCAGTCGGTCGTGCACAGCGGCGAGTTCGACGGCGCGCTGTCCGAGGGCGCCGGCGACTACTACGCCGCGACGATCACCGGCGATCCGGCGATGGGCGTCGGGTTCTTCTCGCCGACCGAGCCGCTGCGCCACATCGATCCGGTCGGCGACGAGGCGGTGTGGCCCGACGACCAGGACTTCGACACCCACGTCACCGGCCTGATCATCGCCGGCGCGCTGTGGGACCTGCGCAAGGCGCTGGTGGCCGACCTCGGCGAGGGCCCGGGCGTCGCGCTGGCCGACGACATCTTCTACGCGGTGATCTCGCGCTCGCCCGACATCCCGTCGAGCTACGCCGAGGCGCTCGCCGAGGACGACGACGACGGCAACCTCGACAATGGCACGCCGCACAAGTGCGCGATCGACACCGCGTTCGGCGCGCACGGCCTGGCGATCGGCGAGTCGGGGACGATCGGCGGGCTCGCGCCGCCGACCCAGCTCGGCTACGAGATCTCGCTCGCCGCGCCCGGCGGCGGCAGCGAGACCTGCCCGGCCGCGTCGATCGAGAGCGGCACGGTGCGGTGGCGGCTGCGCGAGGACACCGCGACCGGCGGCGAGGTCGCGCTCGCGGTCGACGGCACCGGCGACGCCGCGGCGACGATCCCGACGCAGGACGACGGCGTCGTGATCCAGTACCAGGTCACGGCGACGCTGTCCGACGGCCAGGTCAAGACGTTCCCCGAGAACCCCGCGGATCCCTGGTACGAGCTGTACGCGGGGCCGGTGACCGAGATCGCGTGCTTCGACTTCGAGGCCGATCCGACCGCGGCCGGGTGGACGCTCGGCGGCGGGTTCCAGTGGGCCCCGGCGGTCGCGGGCTCCGACGACCCGTCCGCGGCGTACAGCGGGACGCGGCTGATCGGCACCGCGGTCGGCGACGACTACCAGCCCGGCACCAACGCCACGGCGGTGTCGCCGCAGATCGACGTCGGCGGGTTCGAGGAGGTCCGGCTGCAGTACCGGCGGTGGCTCACCGTCGAGGACGCGTTCTACGACGACGCGACGATCGCGGCCGACGGCACACAGGTGTGGGGCAACCTCGAGACGCCGTCCGAGGACACCCACCACCGCGATCGCGAGTGGCGGTTCCACGACGTCGACCTGTCGGCGCAGGCCGCCGACGGCACGGTCCAGCTCACGTTCGGGCTGACGTCCGACCAGGGCCTGGAGTTCGGCGGGTGGAGCGTCGACGACGTCTGCATCGTCGCGCGCGGCGCGGCGGTGTGCGGCGACGGCTTCGTCACCGCGCCGGAGCAGTGCGACGACGGCAACACGACCGATGGCGACGGCTGCTCGGCGGCGTGCGAGCCCGAGACGCCGGCCGAGTGCGATCCGGCGGTCGAGGACTGCGAGCCGGCGCCCGGCCAGGACGGCGGCTGCTGCTCGACCGGCGGCGGCGACCCGACCGGCCCAGTGGCGCTCGGCCTGCTGACGCTCGGCGTCGTGCTGGGCCGCCGCCGCCGCAAGGCGTGAAAACCAGGCGGGCGCGCGGGGACTCGGGGTACGCTCGTAAGCTGCGCGGCGGCGCCGCGTTGCAAGGAGCGAATGTCGAGTCCCCTGCTGTCCTGCCCCGCGTGCGACGGGCTCGTGCCCGCCGCGCGCGCCTCGTGCCCCCACTGTGATCACGCCCTGGCGCCGCGGCCGCGCGCGCGCCTGGCGCGGATGCTGGCCCGGCTCGCGCTCGGCGCCTCGGCGGTGACGCTGATGGCGTGCTACGGCGTCGCGCCGCGCTACGGCGATCCGGCGTACGCCGGGGACCACTGCGTCGACCAGGACGCCGACGGCGTGTGCGCGCCGCAGGACTGCAACGACGCCGACCGAACGATCGTGCCGGGCGGCGAGGATCCGGACCTCGACGGGATCGACCAGAACTGCGACGGCGTCGACGGGTGGCGCGACCCGAACGAGGTCGCGGTGCCGCCGCCGGACGGCGCGGCGACCGACGCGACCGATCCGGCGCCCGCGCCGATCGCGACCGATCCGGCGCCCGCGCCGACGCCGCCATGAGCGCGGCGCGCGAGGGCGGGCACCGCCGGCGCCTCGACGTCGCCGGCCAGGACTTCTTCCCCGCGTACGTCGTGTGGGAGCTGACCCTGCGCTGCGACCACGCGTGCACCCACTGCGGCTCGCGCGCTGGCGTCGCGCGCGACGACGAGCTGACGACCGAGGAGGCGGTGCGCGTCGCCGGCGAGCTCGCCGACCTCGGCGCGCGCGAGGTCGTGCTGATCGGCGGCGAGGCCTACCTGCACGACGGCTTCCTCGACGTCGTGCGGGCACTGCGCGCGCGCGGCGTCACGCCGGCGATGACCACCGGCGGGCGCGGGATCACCGCCGAGCTGGCGCGCGCGATGGCCGAGGCCGGCGTGTCGCACGTCTCGGTGTCGATCGACGGGCTGGAGCCGACGCACGACCGGATGCGCAACCTGCGCGGCAGCTTCGCCGCCGGGATGGCCGCGCTCGAGCACCTGCGCGCGGCCGGGATCAAGATCGCGTCGAACATCAACCTCAACCGGCTCAACCACCGCGACCTCGAGCCGCTGTACGAGGTGCTGCGCGCCCGCGGCGTGACGTCGTGGCAGGTCCAGCTCACCTCGCCGCTCGGGCGCGCTGCCGATCGCGTCGAGCTGATCTTCCAGCCGTGGGACCTGCTCGACGTCGTGCCGCGGATCGCCGCGCTCAAGGCGCGCGCGCGCGCCGACGGCGTCCTGCTCATGCCCGGGAACAACCTCGGATACTTCGGGCCCGAGGAGGCGACGCTGCGATCGCTGCGCGCGGGCGACCGCGATCACTGGCGCGGCTGCCAGGCCGGCAAGTTCGTGATGGGGATCGAGAGCGACGGCGCGGTCAAGGGCTGCCCGTCGCTGCAGACGTCGCACTACGTCGGCGGCAACGTGCGCCAGCGCCCGCTCGCCGAGCTGTGGCGCGCCGAGTCGCCGCTGGGGTTCAACCGCGCGCGCACCGTGCAGGACCTGTGGGGGTTCTGCCGCACCTGCGACTTCGCCGATCCGTGCCTCGGCGGGTGCAGCTTCACGGCGCACGCGATCCTCGGGCGCCCGGGCAACAACCCGTACTGCCACTACCGCGCGCGGACGCTGGCCAAGCAGGGGCTGCGCGAGCGCCTCGTGCCGGCCGCGGCGGCGCCCGGCACGCCGTTCGACAACGGCACGTTCGACCTCGTGGTCGAGCCGCTCGACGCCGCCGACCCGACCGCGGCGCGCGCGCCCGACGAGCTGGTGCAGATCACGCGGCGGCCGCTGCGCCAGGCGCGGTGAGCGGGTACGCTGGCGCCATGCGCACCGCCGCCCTGCTCGCCTCCGTGTGCCTCGGCCTGGCCCTGTCCGCCTGCGGCTCGGATCCCGCGCCGCCCGGCCAGGCGCGCGCGGTCGCGCCGGCGGAGGCCGCGGCGCTGCTCACCGATCGCAACTGGCTCGACGTGTGGCCGGCGGACAAGGACTCGCGGCTGCACGTCTTCCGGTTCGTCCCGTCGATGGGCGGCGGCGTCTACCACGACCGCACCGTGTTCCAGGGGCAGTTCGAGCTGTTCACGTTCGACGCCAGCGGCGCGACGATCGACTTCCACTTCCCGCACCGCGGCGAGCGCCTGCGCACCGGCTACAAGATCGAGCGCGTCGACGGGCCCCACCCGTTCGACCTGCGGCTGACGCTCGACCGCAGCCCGCGCGGCCCGCGCGTGCTGTACGGGATCGCGGCCGAGACCGGCGACGCGGCGTTCCTCGACGCGCGGCTGGCCGCCGCGGCCGAGTAGCTACGCCGCGGCGAGGATCCGCTCGACGCCGCGCATCGAGCGGCCGAGCTGACGCTGCCGGGCCTCGGCCGTGCCGCCGACGGCGCACAGCACCAGCTCGGCGCCGTCGTGCTCGAACTTGGTCATCTGCACGTCCCAGCGCTGGCCGGGGCCGATCAGCGTGCCGGCGAACTCGCGGATCTTGCGCGCGATGATCACCATGCGGCCGGCGACCTCCTCGCACGCGAAGTCGTCGCCCGAGGTCGCCAGCGGCAGGCCGTCGCCGTCGGCGAGGACCATCGCCGCGATGCCGTCGGCGCAGCACGCGTCGAGCTGCAGGGTCAGGGCGATGTGCGGGTTGGTGCTGCGGCGCTTGCGGCGTTCGGGGCTCATGGTGGGATCGTCCCGCGCGGCGCCGGTGTGGGCAAGAAACCGACTATGCTGCGCCCATGTGGAAGACGCTGCTGGTACCCCACGACTTCTCGCCGTGCGCCGACCGCGCGCTGGCGCTGGCCGGCGACCTCGCCCGCCAGCACGGCGCGTCGGTGGTGCTCGTCCACATCACCCACCTGCCGCCGGGGCTGATGGCCGACGCGATGATGTCGGATCGCGAGACCGGGCAGCTCGTCCGGGTCGACGCCTACGCCCGCGCCACCGCCACGGCGCGGCTCGAGGAGGTCGCGGGGCCGTACCGCGCCGCGGGGCTGGAGATCTCGGTGCGCGCGGTCGTCGGTGATGTCGCCGACGAGATCCTCGAGCTGGTGGCCGAGGTCGGCGCGGACCTGATCGTGATGGGCACGCACGGCCGCACCGGGCTGCGGCACATGCTGCTGGGCAGCATGGCGGAGAAGGTCGTGCGCCAGGCGACGGTGCCGGTGCTGACCGTCCGCGAGCCGGACAGCGAGTAGGCCGGGCGCCTCAGGCGCCGGCGAGGCGCTCGTCGCGGACGGCGGGCGCGGACGTGGGCGAGGCGTGCGGCGCGCGGAGCACGGCGTGCTCGACCAGCATGCCGGCGAGCATCGCGGCGACGAACACCGCGGCGCCGGTGAGGCCGCCGGCGGCGCCGACGAGGCCCGGCCCGGGGCAGTAGCCGGCGAGGCCCCAGCCGGCGCCGAAGATCGCCGCACCGCCGAGCAGGCGCGCGTCGAGGTCGCGGCGCGTCGGCAGGTGCCACGAGACGTCGAGCAGCGGCTGCGGGCGGCGGCGGATCAGCCGGCCGGTGGTGGCGTGGACGGCGATCGCGCCGCCCATGACGAACATCAGCGAGCCGTCCCACGCGCCGTAGGCGCCGGTGACGTCGAGGAAGCCGATGACCTTCGCGGGGTCGGTCATGCCGGACAGCACGAGGCCGAGGCCGAAAACGGCGCCGGCGAGGTACGCGACGACGATCGTCACGACGCCGCTCCCAGCCGGCCGGCGATCGCGACGGTGATCGCCGCGACCGCCATGAACGTCATCGTCGCGACGAGCGAGCGCGGCGAGCCGCGCGACAGGCCGCACACGCCGTGGCCGCTGGTGCAGCCGCCGCCGATGCGCGTGCCGATGCCGACCAGGAAGCCGGCGACGCCGATGGCCGGCAGGGCCACGACGTGCGCGCCGAGCCGGCCGGGCATCGCGACCATCGCGACCACGCCGGCGGTGAGCAGGCCGGCCAGGAACGCCGCGCGCCAGCCGCGGTCCGGAGTGCCGCGCTCGAGCAGCATCCCGACGATGCCGCTGATGCCGGCCACCCGGCCGTGCGCGAGCAGCAGGACGGACGAGGCGAGCCCGATCAGGGCCCCTCCACCGAGCGCGAACCAGTACGACGACGGCATGGGCCGCGCAGCATACCCGCCCGCGCGCGTGTCACCCACCCGGTCCAACTGTCGTGCCCCTCACAATCCGTCCGGGTGGCTGACACCCGTACGGCGGGATACCCGCCCGGGATACCCGCCCGCCCGGGATACCCGCCCGCGCGGGTGTCACCCACCCGGTCCAACTGTCGTGCCCCTCACAATCCGTCCGGGTGGCTGACACCATCCGGTCGGTCCTGCCGGTCCAGGTGTCAGCCACCCGGTCCAACTGCAGTGCGGCTCACAGTACGGCCGGGTGGCTGACACCCGGCCGGGTGGCTGACGGGCTGACACCCACACGGACATGCGTAGGGCGATGGATCGCGTTTCCGCGTTGCGTTACGTTGCACGTTACGTGGCGAAACCATCGGCTACTGGGCGCGGGATTCCATGAGGTTGCGAGCCCCTCGCGGATGGCACCGGGCTTGATAGATGGCGAGACGTGACCGTCCTGTGCCTCGCGCTGTTCGCCGTCGTCGGCCTGACGATGGGCCTGCTCGGCGGGGGCGGCGGCGTGCTCACGGTGCCGATCCTGACCTACGTCGCGGGGTACTCGGCCAAGGCGGCGATCGCGACGTCGCTGTTCATCGTGGGGACGGCGGCGATCGCGGGCGTGGTGACGCACGCACGCGCCGGCCGGGTGCAGTGGCGGACGGGCTACCTGTTCGGCGCGGCCGGGATGTTCGGCGCGTTCCTCGGTGGCAACGTCGCGCGGTGGATCCCGGGCGGCGTGCTGCTGGCGGTGTTCGCTCTGATGATGGGCGCCGGCGCGATCACGATGCTGCGCGGCCGGCGGGTCGCGACGTCCGGCGAGCCGATCCCCGTGATGCCGCTCGGCCCGCTGCTGCTCAAGGGCGCCGCGGTCGGCTTCCTGTCGGCGATGGTGGGCGCCGGCGGCGGCTTCCTGATCGTCCCGGTGCTGGTGCTCGGCGGCCTGCCGATGCACGCGGCGGTCGGCACGTCGCTGCTCGTGATCGCGATGCAGTGCTACGCGGGCCTCGCCAGCCACCTCGGCCACGTCACGATCGACTGGCCGGCGGCGTGCGCGATGACCGCGATCGCCGTCGCGACGCTCGTCGTCGGCGCGATCCTCTCGGGGCGCGTGCCCCAGCACCGGCTGCGCCGGGGCTTCGGCTGGTTCCTCGTCGCGATGGCGGTGTTCGTCCTCGCCCGCCAGCTCCCGATCTGATGCGGAGCGCGCCGTGACCACGGGCGGCGTGATCACGTTCCACGGCCTCACGACGCAGGATCCGGCGATGCGCGCGCTGTTCCGCATCGTCGAGAAGGTCGCGCGCGAGGACGTCCCGGTGCTGGTGCGCGGCGAGACCGGCGCCGGCAAGGAGCTCGTCGCCCACGCGATCCACGCGCTGTCGCCGCGCGCCGCCGGCCCGTTCCGCGCGATCAACTGCGCCGCGCTCCCCGCGACGCTGCTCGAGAGCGAGCTGTTCGGCCACGCGCGCGGCGCGTTCACCGGCGCCGTCAAGGACACGCCCGGCCACTTCCAGGCCGCGCACGGCGGCACGCTGCTGCTCGACGAGGTCGCCGAGCTGCCGCTCGAGGTCCAGGCCAAGCTGCTGCGCGTGGTCGAGACGCGCACGGTGCTGCCCGTCGGCGGCCGCGACCCGATCCCCGTCGACGTGCGGATCGTGTCGGCGACCCACCGCGCGCTGCGCCAGGAGGTCGAGGCCGGGCGGTTCCGCGCCGACCTGATGTACCGGCTGCGCGTGATCCCGGTGTTCCTGCCGGCGCTGCGCGAGCGCCCCGGCGACGTCGCGGTGCTCGTGCGCCGCTTCATCGCCGAGGCCAACCCGCGCAGCCGCCGCCGCATCGACGACGTCGCGCCGGCGGCGCTCGCCGCGCTCGAGGCGCACGACTGGCCCGGCAACGTCCGCGAGCTCAAGAACGCGCTCGCCTACGCGTACGCGATCGGCGACGGGCCGGTGCTGCAGCTCGACGACCTGCCGCCCGAGATCGCGCGCCCCGACGGCAGCGGCGACGCGCCGGACGCCGCGCGCGCCGACGAGGCCGCGGCGCTGCGCGCGGCGCTCGAGGCGCACGGCGGCAGCCGCGACCGCGCCGCCGCCGCGCTCGGCGTCAGCCGCGTGACGCTGTGGCGGCGCATGAAGAAGCTGGGAGTGACGCCGTGACCGCCGACCGCACCGTCCCCGTGCTCTACCGCGACGCGCGCGTCGTCGTCGTCGACAAGCCGTCCGGCGTCGCCAGCCACCGCGGCTGGGCCGACGACGACGACGCCCTTCTCCAGCGCACGCGCGACACCATCGGCGCGTGGGTGTGGCTGGTCAACCGGCTCGACCGCGGCACCTCGGGCGCGGTCGTGTTCGCGCTCGACGCCGCGGCCGCCGCCGCGCTCGGCGACGCGTTCACCACCGGCGCCGTGACCAAGACCTACCTCGCGCTCACCCGCGGCCACCCACCCGAGCACCTCGTGATCGATCACCCGGTCCCCAGGCGCGAGGGCGCCGAGCGCGTCGACGCGGTGACCGAGATCCGCCGGCTCGAGACGTTCGGCCGCTACGCCTGGGTCGAGGCGCAGCCGCGCACCGGCCGGCTCCACCAGATCCGCCGCCACCTCAAGCACATCTCCTGCCCGCTGATCGGCGACGTCCGCTACGGCAAGGGCGAGCACAACCGGCTGTTCCGCGAGCGCTTCGACCTGCACCGCCTCGCGCTCCACGCCGCGCGCGTGATCGCGCCGCACCCCGACGGCGGCACGCTCGACGTCACCGCGCCGCTCGCGCCCGACCTCGCGCGCTGCCTCGACGCGCTGCGCGTCCACGACTTCGGCCCGCGGACGTA
>WYBA01000526.1 GCA_011526095.1 Myxococcales bacterium
CGGCTGACCAGCCACCGCGCCGCCGCGGCGCCCGACCAGGCCCGCGCGCTGCCGGACCTCGTCGCGGCGCTGGACGCCGCCCGCGCCGCGCTCGCCGCCGCCGACGACGACCACCGCCGCGCCGCGCTCGCGCTCGAACTCGACGACGACGCCCGCGCCCGCCGCGCCGAGGCCGAGGCCGACCTCGCGCGCCGCGCCGGCGACGCGCTCGTCCACCAGCAGCTCGCCGAGCTGATCGGCTCGCACGACGGCAAGAAGCTGCGCACGTTCGCGCAGAGCCTGTCGCTCGACGGCCTGCTCGCCGCCGCCAACCACCACCTCGGCGAGCTCGCGCCGCGCTACCGGCTCGAGCGCGTCCGCGGCCATGACCTCGAGCTGCAGGTCGTCGACCGCGACCTCGGCGACGAGGTCCGCTCGGTCAACTCGCTGTCCGGCGGCGAGGGGTTCCTCGTCTCGCTCGCGCTCGCGCTCGGCCTGTCGTCGCTGTCGGCGAAGAACGTCCGCGTCCGCACGCTGCTGATCGACGAGGGGTTCGGCACGCTCGATCCGGCGACGCTCGACGTCGCGCTCGACGTCCTCGACACGCTGCAGTCCGCCGGCCGCCAGGTCGGGATCATCTCCCACGTCCCCGGGCTCGCCGAGCGCGTCCCCGCGCAGGTCGTCGTCCGCCCGGTCGGCGGCGGCCGCTCGGTCGTCGCGGTCCGCGCCGCGAGCTAGCCCTCTCCGTCTCCGTCTCCGTCTCCGTCTCCGTCTCCGTCTCCGTCTCCGTCTCCGTCTCCGTCTCCGTCTCCGTCTCCGTCTCCGTCTCCGTCTCCGTCTCCGTCCCCGTCTCCGTCTCCGTCTCCGTCTCCGTCCCCGTCCCCGTCTCCGTCTCCGTCTCCGTCTCCGTCCCCGTCTCCGTCTCCGTCTCCTCGTGTGATAGTCGCCCCGATGTCGCGCCTCACGATCGCCGAGCTCGACCGCTTCCTCGCCGAGCACTTCCCGCAGGCCCACGGCTTCGGCGTGGTCGAGGCGCTCGAGGTCGACCGCGTCCGCATGCGGCTGCCGTTCGACCCGCGCCAGCTCCGCCCCGGCGGCACGATCTCCGGCCCGACGCTCATGACGCTGGCCGACACCGCGATGTACTTCCTCGTCCTCGCCAACGTCGGCCCGGTCGCGCTCGCCGTGACGACCAGCCTCAACATGACGTTCCTGCGCCGGCCCGCCCCGCGCGACCTCGTCGCCGAGTGCCGCCGGCTCAAGCTCGGCAAGCGCCTCGCGGTCGGCGACGTGCTGCTGTACAGCGACGGCGACCCCGAGCCCGTCGCCCACGCGGTCGCGACCTACGCGATCCCCCCGGCCACGCCGGGCGCGCCGTAACATCGCGCCATGGCGATGGCGGCCGCCCCGTTCGCACCCGACGCACTTGACGACGACGTCCCGCTGCGGCTGCGCGCGAGCGCGCCGAGGCTGATCCTCACCGCGCTCGGCGGCCCGCGCGAGCTCGCCGGCAAGCTGCGCCGCCTCGGCGCGACCGCCGCGCTCTACGCCAACCCGCGAGAGATCCCGGCGCGGCTCGCGCGCCTGCGCGCCCGCGGCGTCATCGACGTCGCGCCGACGCGCGCCCAGCTGATCTTCGGCGGCCTCGACATGGTGCGCTGGGTGATCGAGCCCGCCGCGCGCGACTACTACGCCCACAAGGGCATCTCGTTCGGCCTGCACCAGCTGCTGCGCGTGCTCGACGACCCCGTCTCGATGATCGACCCCACCGGCTTCCTGTCCGCGCGCGACACGATCATCGGCCACGTCATGCAGGTCGTGCACCTCAACCCGATCTACGACCTGCAGCTGCTCGAGGTGTTCGACGACGGCGTCGCGGAGCTCGAACGCCAGGTCGCGCAGATGGTCGCCGGCACCCACCCGCGCCAGCGCACGATCGCGGCGATCATCGAGGACCCGGGCTACCACGCGCGCCTGCTCGACTACGTCCGCGCCTACCTCGCCGACCCGCGCGCCGCCCCGCCGGTGCGCGCCGAGCAGTCGCTCCGCGCCGACCCGACGTTCGCCGCCGCCGAGCGGACGTTCGCGACGCTGCCGGGCTTCCTGACCTACTGCGGCAAGCTGCCGGCGTCGCCGGTGGCGCTGGCGGCGCGCCTGCTCTCGGTCAGGACGTTCCCGATCGCGCTCGCCGCGCCGGGGTGACCGCCGAGCCGCGCGCCGTGCGCCTCCTCGCGCGCGCCGGCAATCGGCATCCGGTGGGGTAGCGTCCCGCAACTGGTCCGCCGGTTGCTTCGTCTACAGGGTATGCCCGCGACGACTCACCGACCAGACGGCCCGACCGAGCTGTCGATCGAGGTGTTCGACGAGGACGGCCGCATCGTCGACACCATCTACGTCACCGAGATCACGGGGCGCGCGACGTCGCCGAGCCGCGAGCGCCGCATCACCCGCCCCGAGCACCTGCGCCGCGGCGGCTGACCGGGGCCGGCGTGACCGGCCGCTGCCGCGGCCAGGCCTGTTGACCCCAGCGGGCCACGAACCGGGGGCGGCAGGCTACGCGCCGACGCGCAGCCGCGCGACCACCGCCTCGAAGTCCGGCGGCGGCGGCGCCTCGAACCGGAGTGAAGCGCCGGTCACGGGGTGTGTGAACCCGAGCGTGGCCGCATGCAGCATCAACCGCGGCGACGCCAGCGGCACACCGCCGCGGGCGAGGAAGTCCCGGATGTAGACCTCCTCGCCGACCAGCGGGTGGCCGCGCTCGGACAGGTGGATGCGGATCTGGTGGGTCTTGCCCGTCTCGAGCCGGACCTCGCACAGCGTGGCGCCGCGCAGCGCCTCCTTCACGGCGACGTGGGTCACCGCGCGCTTGCCCTGCCCCGCGTGGCGCGCCGAGCCGCGCAGCCCGTCGCCGCGATCGACCACGAGCATCGACTCGATCCGCTGCGCGCGGACCTCGCCGTGCGCGACGCACAGGTAGCTGCGCTCGCACGTGTGCGCGCGCAGCTGCGCCGCGAGGCCGAGCTCGGCGCGCTTGGACTTGGCGAACATCAACAGACCTGACGTCGCGCGGTCGATGCGGTGGACGACGTGCAGCGGCGTCACCGTCGCGGCCCGCCCCATCCGCTTCCACGCCGCGCGGATCAGGTCCATCGCGGTCCCCGTCTCGCGATCGTCGTACGGCACGCTCGACACGCCGGACGGCTTGTCGATCACGACGACGTGGGGATCGTCGTGGACGATCACCGCCTCGCGCAGCGGATCGCGCGGCCGCGGCGCCGCGAGCGCCAGCTCGACCGCGGCCCCCGCGCGCAGCCGGTGGTCGATCGCCGTGATCGCGGCGCCGTCGACCCGCACCTTGCCGCGCTCGACCCACCGCTTGACCTGCGACCACGGCTCGCCGGTCCGGGCGCGGACGAACGCGGTCACCGTCTCGCCGGCGGCGGCGTCGGGCACGGTCCAGGCGGTCGGCTCGGGCATCGCGGCGGGACATTACCCCGCCGGACGGCGATGGGTCGCCACGGACCCAGGGGCGCAGGGATCGTGGGTGACCGCGGACCCAGGATCGCGGCATTTCACACGTACATACGAGCACTTAGCTCGTGGCACGTCGGCTGCTCTAGGGGCTGGTCACCAACCGCCAACGACGCAACCAAAGGAACCGATCGCCATGAAGCCCGTCAAGTTCGTCCTGCTCGCCTGCTCCGCCCTCGCCGCCCTGCTCGTGTTCGCGCTGCCGTTCATCAGCCTCGGCCAGGGGCTCGAGTTCTCGCTGTGGAAGCTGCGCAACATCAACCCGGCGGAGAGCCTGGTCCACCCGTACATCATCCTCGGCGCCATGGTCGCGCCGATCGCGTTCGGCGCCATGGCCTTGAAGAAGCAGGCGCTCCCGCGCTGGCAGTCGATCGTCTCGGTGCTGTGCTTCGCGATCGCCCTGTTCATCGCGTTCGCCGTGTTCACCAAGACCCAGACCAAGTTCGGCGACCACTCGGGCCTGGGCGCCAAGCTCATGGTCGTCGCCCTCGCCGGCGGCCTCGGCGCCGCGCTCGCCGGCATCGTGAAGCCCGAACGGGCCTGACCGCCTCACGGGGCTTGCCACCGGGCGCGACATCCGTCCGCTGTCGCCCGCGCGCCATCGTGGTAAGCGATGGAGTCATGCGCAAGCTCCCTACCTCTGGTGACACGGTCCGCGCCGCGGTCTTCATGACCTGCGGCGCGGTCGCCGTTTCGGCGTGCGGCGGCGGCGGCGGGCCGAACTTCGCCGACGACCACCCGCGCATCTACATCGCGGACAACCGCGATCGCCTCGCGCAGGCGCTGGAGGACGGCCACCCGGCCGCGGTGCGGTTCAAGGAGCTCGTCGACCTCCAGCTCGGCGGCGCGGACCTCTACGACTTCCAGGCGTGGAACGCCGCGCTGATCGGCCAGCTCACCGGCGACGCGCGCTACTGCGAGTACGCCGTTGGGCTCGTCGACGAGCGCGTCGCCGAGGAGGAGGCGACGATCGCCGGCGGCGGCGCGCCGCGCGCGGCCTACGACAGCTACCTCGAGGTCGGGCCGCTGATCGGCGACGTCGCCCTCACCTACGACTGGTGCTTCGAGCACGTGTCGTCGAGCCAGGCGACGCGGTGGCTGGCCTACGCCGACCAGGCGGTGTGGAACGTGTGGCACCACGAGGAGGCCCAGTGGGGCGGCCAGGTGATGCCGTGGAGCGGGTGGTCGGTCGAGAACCCGTCGAACAACTACTACTACTCGTTCCTGCGCGCGACGATGCTGCTCGGCCTCGCCGCCCACGGCGAGATCGAGCGCGGCGACGGCTGGCTCACCCACTTCCGCGACACCAAGATCGGCGGCGAGCTGGTCCCGACGTTCGCGGAGCAGCTCGTCGGCGGCGGCTCGCGCGAGGGCACCGGCTACGGCGTCGCGATGATGCGGCTGTGGGAGCTCTACGACCTGTGGCACGGCTCGACCGGCGAGGTGATCGCCGACGAGACGGAGCACGCGCGGGCGTCGCTGCTCCACTTCATGCACTCGACGGTGCCGACGCTCGACCGGATCGCGCCGACCGGCGACCACGCCCGCGACTCGACCGCCGCGCTGTTCGACTACCACCGCCACTACGTCCAGACCCTGGCGTACCTGTTCCAGGACGACCCGCTCGCCGCGCGCGCCAAGGGGTTCCTCGCCGCGTCGAGCGTGCCGGAGATGGACCAGACGTACATGGCGGTGTGGGACTTCCTCTACGAGACGCCGGACGTCGCGGCCCAGCCGCTCGACGGCCTCGGCACCGCGTTCTACGGTCCGGGCACCGGACAGCTCTACGCGCGCTCGAGCTGGGACACCGACGCGACGTGGATGAACCTGATCGCCGGCCCGTACACCGAGTCGCACGCCCACCGCGACCAGGGCGCGATCATGGTCTACAAGGGCGAGTGGCTCGCCTACGACCCGCAGGTCGAGTCGACCAGCGGGATCCGCGGCGAGGAGGATCTCCACAACCTGGTGCGGATCACCGAGGGCGGCGAGAACGTGCGGATGCGCGAGGGCACCGAGTCGACGATGCTCGCGGTCCACCGCGGCGACGGCTGGCTCCACGCCGCGGCCGACACCACGGCGGCCTACGCCGGCCACGAGGCGGTCGACTCGGTCCAGCGCGAGGTCGTGTTCATCCACCCCGACGTGATCGTCGTGATGGACCGCGTCACCACCGCGGCCGGGACGTCGCAGACCTGGCAGCTGTCGTCGCCGATCCAGCCGACGATCGCCGACACCCGCGCCACGTTCGCCGGCGCCTCGCACACGCTGCGGGTCGACCGCGTGATCCCGGCGGCGTCGAGCTTCGACGTGCGGTCGTGGCCGAGCCTCGACGGCGACATCACCGCCGGCTACCGGATGGACGTCGTCCAGACCGGCGGCGCGCGCCAGTACCTGCACGTGCTGTCGCTCGACGGCGCGGCGAGCAGCGTCACGGCGGACGACGCCGGCGGCCGCGTCGGCGTGTCGATCGCGATGGCCGACGGCCGCACCGCGGTCGTGCGGTTCGGGACCGGCGGCGTCGACGGCACGCTGTCGGTCACCGGCGGCTCGCCGACGATCGACGCGACTCTCGGCCCGGGCGTCGACGCGCTGCCGGAGTGAGCAGCGGCGCGGGCGCGCCCTACGACTTGTCGGGCTTCGCGCCCGGCGCGGGCTTCGGGGGCGCCTCGCCCTTGCCGGCCTCGCCCTCCTCGCCCTCGCCGTCACCGTCCTTGCGCCGCACCACGCGCAGCATCTCCTCCTCCTCCTCGCCCAGCGGCGCCCCGGTCATGCGCTCGAGCTCGTCCTTGGACAGCCGGCCGACCTTCTGGCGGTGCACCGACGCCACGACGTGGCCGCGCTGGACCGAGGCCATCACGCCGTCGTGGTCGCGCAGCTCGACCGGCGAGTGCACCGGGTGGCGGCGCAGGTGCTCGGCGATGCGGCGGCGGTGGTGGGCGACGAGCTCCGCCAGCGGCGTGCCCGGCGGCAGGCGATCGACCGCCATCGCCGGCGGCGGATCGAGCCGGTCGAGCCCCTTGGTCGGCGCGGTGATCAGGAACCGCCCGCGCGGCAGCTCGGACACCAGCTCGACGACGTAGAGGTCGCGCGGCACGACGCCGATCGCCGCGAACAGCCCGACCATGCCGCCGCGCGCGCGCAGGTGGAACGCGCCGACGCGGATCAGCGCGGCGTCGTCGACGAGCAGCCGCACGAACGTCCGGCGCTCGGGGTAGACCCGCGACAGCGTCAGGTCCTCGACGTCGCTGACCTTGCGGAAGCCCTGCGCCTCGAGCTCGCGCTGGATCCGGTCGTAGAACGCGACGTCGGCGTAGGGGAAGTCAGCCGGCGTGACCGTGCGGTACTCGTGCTCGCCGCCGAACAGCGCGTCGATCTCCTCGCGCAGCCGCGCCCCGCCGCGCACCGCCGCGCCGCGCCGGCCCAGCGCGAGCAG
Organism: Myxococcales bacterium; assembly: GCA_011526095.1. Taxonomy (GTDB): domain Bacteria; phylum Myxococcota_A; class Polyangia; order Haliangiales; family Haliangiaceae; genus WYBA01. Next base: position 6,947 of record WYBA01000526.1, read on the forward strand.
GATGAACGTGAAGATCGCGGTGAAGAAGATCAGGCTCACGCGGCCCCGCAGCCTAGCTGTCGAACGAGACGCCGATGCCGCCGCCGCTCTCGCGCCGCGCCTCGCGCATCAGCGCGAGCAGCGCGCACGCCAGCGCGAACCGCGGGTCGATCTTGCCGACGCCCATCGACAGGTCGACGGCGAACTCCTTGGTGAAGAACCGGAACACCTGCCGGATCTGCGTCACCACCTGCCCGCCGATCTCGATGTCGTGCTTGCTGGTGATCAGCGGGATCAGCCGCCGCAGGATCGTGTGGCCGATCTCGTGGACGTTGCCGATCGGCTGCCCCGCCTGGTCGAGCAGGTCCATCTGGTCCTTGAACAGGCCCTTGAGCCCGCGGTTCTGGACCGCGCCCAGCCACTCGTTGGTGCGCGAGTCGTGGATGTCGTAGGCGAAGTTGATCGCCACGATCTGCCGCGACTTGATGAACAGGATCGGCTGGGTCTCGGCCTCGTCGGCCCACACCGTGAACTCCTCGCGCAGCTTGAACACCGGCCGCTTGACCGACATCAGCTGGCGCCCGTCGGGCCCGAACACGCGGAACCGGCGATCGAAGATCGACCAGAACCGGCGCTTGACCGTGTAGCGGGGGTAGCTGAACGGGTCGGGGGTCAGGCCCTGCGGGGCCTGCGGGATGAGGGCCTGGGACACGCCCGCGTTCTACCACTCCAGAGGTGCCCCCCGCGCGGGCCTCGGATTTCTGAGCCGGCGCGGCGCGCGCAGCCCGTGGTTGCGCGCGGTTGCGCGGGCGCGCGCGCCGGCCCGCGTCTTGCTGGGCAGCCCGGCATGCGCGCCGTCCTCGCCGCCGCCCTCACCCTCGCCCTCGCCCCCCTCACCGCCTGCCCCGTCTACTTCGGCGACGACGACGGCGACGACGACGTCTGCGCCTACGGCGACGACGACGGCGCCGAGGCCGACCCGATCGCCCCGATCCGCCTGGTCGACCCGTACTCGCTGACCTGCACCGACTTCGGCGGCTGGGGCGGCGGCGGTGGCTGCGGCCCGTGCGGCGCGTGCGATCCGCCGCCCGAGGCGCCGCTGCCGACCTGGGGCTTCTGCGACTCGCAGTGCACCGCGCTCGGCGAGGGCGAGTGCCTGGCGACGGAGGGCTGCCGCGCCACCTACGACTACGCCTGCTACACCGGCGACGGCCCGTGCACCGCCGAGGTCCCGTACACCGGCTGCTACCAGGTCGACCAGAGCGGCGCGCTCGAGGGGGACTGCCTCGATCTCGCCGACGCGTGGCAGTGCTCGACCCGCGACGACTGTGTCGCGCTCCACGACTTCTCGACCGGCGGCAGCGAGTTCGTCCAGTGCCGGGTCGAGGGCGCCGCGTGCGAGTACATCGGCGTCGAGGAAGAGTGCCTGGCGCGCCCCGACTGCGCGCCGCGCTACGAGGGCACCGACTGCACGTGCGACCCGTCGGGCAACTGCACGTGCGAGACGTGGACGTTCGCGGACTGCATCACCGGGCGCAACCCCGGCGATCCCACCCCGCCGCCGCCGGGCATGTGACGAGCGAGGCCGCCCGCGCCGACCTCCGCTCTGAGCCTGACTCGGGGCGCGCGGTTGTCATAGGCTGGAGGCGATGACCTGGCCGATCACCTGGGACGACGTGCTGGCCGCCGGCGCGCGCCTCGCGCCCTACCTGTCGCCGACGCCGCTGCGCCACTACCCCGCGCTCGACGCCGAGGTCGGCCACGGCATCCGCGTCCTGGTCAAGCACGACAACCACCTGCCGACCAACGCGTTCAAGGCGCGCAACGGCCTGGCGCTGATCACCGCGCTCCCCGAGGAGGCGCGCCGGCGCGGCGTCGTCGCGGCGACCCGCGGCAACCACGGCGCCGGGCTGGCGTGGGCCGGGCAGCTGCTCGGCGTGCCGGTCACGATCTGCGTGCCGCTGCGCAACAACCGCGAGAAGAACGCGGCGATCCGCGGGTTCGGCGCCGAGCTGATCGAGGCGGGCAACGACTACGACAGCGCGGTCGAGGTCGCGAAGAAGCTGGTCGAGGAGCGCGGCCTGACGATGGCGCACTCGACCAACGATCCGGCCGTGATCGCCGGCGCCGCGACGATCACCGCCGAGATCCTCGACCAGGTCGCGAACGATCCGGCGCTCGGCGGAGCGCTCGACGCGATGGTCGTCGCGGTCGGCGGCGGCTCGCAGGCGGTCGGCGCGATGACGGCGACGCGCGCGCTGCGCCCCGAGGTCGAGGTGTACGGCGTCCAGGCCGCCGACGCCGCGGCGATCCACGACTCGTGGCACGCCGGCACGCCGCTGGCGCGCGACCGCGCGCCGACGTTCGCCGACGGCCTCGCCACGCGCCAGACCTACGAGCTGACGTTCGACGCGCTGCGCGCCGGCCTGCGCGACTTCGTCGTCGCGACCGAGGCCCAGCTCGCCGCCGCGGTGCGGATGATGATCCGCACGACCCACAACCTCGCCGAGGGCGCCGGCGCCGCCGGGCTCGCCGGCCTGCTCGAGCTGCGCGAGCGCCTCGCGGGCAAGACCGTCGCGCTCATCCTCAGCGGCAGCAACATCGACGAGAGCACGCTGCGGCGCGTGATGACCGACACGATCTGACCACACGGGGCTCGCCGCCCGCCCGTCGGGCGCGCCCGACGGGACCCACCCCGCCAGATCCCGATCCGACGATGGGCGACGCCAGGCGACGCTAGGCGCCGGTGCCGCGGGCGAGGCGACGCGGGCGCTCGTGGGGCACGGCGAGGCCGGCGTGGCGGAGCGCGGCGTAGCGCATGCGCTCGCGGTGCTCGGCGAGGAACGCCAGCTGCGCGTCGACGACCGCGGGCGCGGCCGCGGCGTCGCGGCGGTCGCGCAGGAACGCGGCGACGCCGTCGATCGCGTCGTCCCACGCATCGAGGCACGCATCCCAGCGATCGAGCACGTCCTCGCGCGCCATCGCGTCGGCCTCGATCACGCACAGCGTCCGGCCCAGGCGCGCGCGCAGCGCGCCGCGGTCGATCGCCTCGTGCCAGCCGGCGATCACCCGCTCCGCCGCGAGGCGCGCGAGCCCGGCGCGCAGCGCGTCCCACGTGCCGGTGCCGGCGTCCTGGACGACCCCGACGACGAGGTGCGGCGCGGCGACGACCGCGGCGCGGACCTCGTCGACCAGGTGCCCGACCATCGCGTCGGCGTGGTCCTGCGACGACGACACGAGGCGGCGGCGAGCGAGCACCTTGCCGTCGGCGCTGAGCATGCGCACCAGCCCGACGTGGCGGCTGCGCGCCGCGCCCGGCTCGTCGCGCTCCTCGATCAGGATCACCGTCGTGCGCGCCAGGCCGATCGCGATCGCGCGGGCGTCGTGCTCGATCGGCGCGGGCGACACCGCGCGGGCCCAGCGCGGCGCCAGCGCGGTGACCTCGGCGGTGTTGACGACGTGCATGTTCGACACGACTGCAACCACGAGACCACCACGTTCTGGCGGCGGCGCCCGCGGCAGAGGCTGGCAAACCCGCGAGTCGACACGTGTAGGTGAGGCTCGCCCCCGACGGAAAACCGTCGGCGTCACGCGACCGTCGTCAGCTCGTGGGGCAGATCCTCGTGGCCGCTACACCAGCCGCAGCCACACCACCGCGACCACGCCGAGCTCGAACGTCACGCGGGCGGCGATCGACGTCGCCAGCCGGCCGCCGCTCGCGACGTACAGCCAGCCGCACGCGATCCCCGTCACGATGGCGCCCGCGCGGGCGCCGAGGGACCCGCCGACGAGCCAGCCCTCGGCCACCGCCGTGACCGCGATCGCGACCGCCGGCTTGGTCGCGGCGCGCGTCGCGTCGAGCAGCCACCGCCGCAGCACGAGCTCGAACGCGACGGCCTGGGCGGTGACGAGCAGGCCGAGCACGATCGCCGAGCCGAGCTGACCGCGCACCGCCGTCACCTGCGACCACTCGACGCTGCGCCCGGTCCCCGCGGTGACCATCGGGTCCGCGGCCACCAGCCCGAGCCCGAGCGCGACCCCCCCGACCGCGATCCCGGTGACCAGATGCCACGGCTCGACCGGGCGGCCGGTCGTCCACCCGTCGCCCCGCGCCCGCCGCGCGACGCTCCCGACGGCGAGCGCCGCGAGCAGCGCGACCACCGGCGACCACAGCGCGACCGCGCCGCATCCCACCACCGCGGTGAGGTCGAGCGCGGCGCGCCGCCGTTCGCCGTCCACGCGCCGAGCGTAGCGCCGCGCCGTGGTATCGTCACGAGCCGGGAGGGCGTGCCGAGCCACGCCTGGATGTACGGCATCCCATGCAAATCGACGAAGAAGACGACGACTCGGGCACCACCGGCACGTTCGACGTCGACGACGCCCGGGTGGGCGACACGATGTCGCCCGCCGCCAAGCCGACCGGCCGCCTGGTGTGCCTGGTCGGCCCCGAGCCCGGTCGCGTCTACACCCTCGGCGCCCGCCCGATGCTGATCGGCCGCGGGCCGGAGGTCCAGATCCCGCTCGAGGGCAGCGACATCTCGCGCAACCACGCGCGGATCGTGTGGACCGGCGATCGCTTCCGCGTCGAGGACCTCGGCAGCCGCAACGGCACCGCGGTCAACGGCGTGCCGATGCGCAGCCACGCGCTGCGCGTCGGCGACCGGATCCAGATCGGCAACTCGACCGTCCTGGTGTTCGCGCAGCACGACGACCTCGAGCGCCGCGCGCTGCGCCTGCAGAAGCTCGACGCGCTGGCGCAGCTCGCCGGTGGGATGGTCCACGACTTCAAGAACGTGCTGTCGGTCGTGCTGGGCAACGTCGAGTACGTCGAGCAGTGGCTGCTGGACCAGGCGGTCGAGAACCCCGACGTGCTGCAGAGCATGAAGGACCTGCGCACCGCGGTGACGTCGGCGTCGGAGCTGACCCAGCGCCTGCTGTACTTCGCGCGGCGCGAGGTCGCGCCGGCGATGGCGCCGGTGCCGCTGCGCGCGCTGATCGAGGAGACGACCGGCATGCTGCGGCGCCAGCTCGGCGGCGCCGCGTCGGTCGAGGTCGTGCTCGACGTCGACCCGGGGCTCGACGTCCTGGGCTCGCGCGGCGAGCTCGCGCACGCGCTGATCAACCTCACGCTCAACGCGCGCGACGCGATGCCGGGCGGCGGCACGCTGACGTTCCGCGCGGCGCGGGCGCAGCTCGCGCGCCCGGCGGCGATGCTGCTCCACCTCCCGGCGCCGGGCGCGTTCGTCGAGCTCGCGGTGATCGACACCGGGATCGGCATGGACGAGGCGACGCTGGCGCGCGCGTTCGAGCCGTTCTTCACGACCAAGCGCCCGGGCGAGGGCACCGGGCTGGGGCTGTCGACGGTCTACGGCGTCGTGCGCAACCACGGCGGCAACGTGCTGATCGACTCGACGCTGGGACGGGGGACGACGTTCCGGCTGTTCCTGCCGGCGGCGCCGTCGGAGGCGCTCGACGGGACGTCGTGAGCGCGCCCGCGCCCGGCGCGGCGCCGCGGCTGAGCGTGCGCGGGCTGCGCGTCGTGCTGCCCGACGGGCGCGTGATCATCGACGAGCTGACGCTCGACGTCGCGCCCGGCGAGGTCGTGGTGATGCTCGGCGGCAGCGGCGCGGGCAAGTCGACGTTCTCGCGCGTGCTGTTCGAGCGCGACGAGCTGGCGCGCGCCGGCTACGACGTCGTCGCGGCACAGGTCGTGCTCGAGCACGGCCAGCTCGGCCTCGTCCCGCAGCGCGGCGCGCTGTTCGACCACCTCGACGTCGCCGGCAACCTCGAGCTGGCGATGCGCTACGCGCCGCCGGAGGCGGCCGGGGACGCGGCCGCGTCCGACACGCCGGCGCGGTGGCTCGAGCGCGTCGGGCTCGACGCCGCGCTCGCCGCGCCGGGCACGCCGGTGACGCGGCTGTCGGGCGGCCAGGCCCAGCGCGTCGCGGTCGCGCGCGTGCTCGCCAGCCGCCGGCGCCTGCTGTTCCTCGACGAGCCGTCGGTCGGGCTCGACCCGCAGCGCGTGCGCACGCTGGCGCGGCTGATCCGCGAGCAGGTCCGCGCGCTCGGCGTCTCGGCGATCGTCGTCACCCACGACGTCGCGCTCGCCGCGGGCGTCGCCGACCGGCTGTTCCTGCTGTCGCTCGAGCACCGGCGGCTCGAGCAGATCTTCACCGGCGAGGGCGGCGGCGGCGCGCCGCGGTGGCCCGGGCCGCAGGACGATCCCGCGGCGCCCGCCGACGAGGCCGAGCGCGGGCGGTGGATGGTCGCGCTCGAGGCCGCGCTGGTCGAGCACATCGACGCCCACGGCGATCGCCCGGCGCCCCGGGTCGCGCCGCGCCGCCGCGGGCTGCTCGACCGCGCGGCCGCCGCGGTCGAGCCGTTCGCCGCGCCGATGCGCGTCGCCGCGACCGCGCTGGCGTTCGCGCCGGGGCAGCTGTTCGGCCGCACCCGCGACTTCGCGCAGGTCGGCGCGCGCGTGCTGCGCCAGACGCTGCTCCGCCCGCTGCCGTTCTACGCGATCGTCTCGGTGCTGATCGGCTACACGGTGCTCTACGTGATCAGCAAGGTCGGCGGCGCCGGCGTGCGGCCGGACGCGCTGATCCGCCAGATCGGCGGCAGCCACGTCGTCGCGCTGGCGCCGCCGCTGTCGGCGATCCTGTTCGTCGCGGCGTCGGGCAGCGCGACCAACGCGTGGCTCGGCTCGATGGGGCTGACCCGCCAGACCCTGGCGCTCGAGGCGCTCGGCGTCGACAGCCGGCGCTACCTGTGGGCGCCGGCGTGGGTGTGCGTCGGGCTGGCGTACCTGCTCGTCGCCGCGGTGTTCGCGCTCGGCATGATCGCCGGCGGCCTGCTGGTGTGCCGCGCCCACGGCGTCGACGGCGCGTGGGCGCTGCTCACCGCCGACCTGCTCGACCCGCGGCCCGAGCGCGTCGAGTACACCGTGCGCGCCGCGTTCCTGGTGTGGATGTATGCGTGGGGGATCGCCGCCGACGTCGTCGCCAAGGGCTGCGCCGCCAAGCCCGAGGCCGACGCGGTGACGCGCGGCATGACCGCGAGCGTCGTCGCGTGCACGCTGTGGGTCGTGGCGTGGGAGCTGGTGACGGTGCTCGTGGTGCTGGCGTGACCGGCCGCGCCGTCGCGGCGACCGCCGGCGCGCTCGTCGTCGCGGCGCACGCGGTCGCGATGCCGCTGCTGATCGACGGCTGCCGGCGCGACGAGCTGGCGGTGCGCGTGCGCGGCGGGGCGGTCGCGGCGACGTTCGACCTCGACGGCGACGTGCCGGCCGGGCTGCGCGACCGGGTCGAGGCGCGCGTCGACGGCGCGCCCGCGGCGAGCGCGCGGCCCGGCCCCGGGCTGCACCGTCGGAGCTGGCACGTCGGCTACCGCGGCGGCTACGCGCGCGCGGTCGGCGCCGCCCAGCTCGTCGGGCCGTTCCAGGACGCCGCCGCGCCGCCGTGCAGCGGCCGGCTCGTCGTCGGCCAGCGGTTCCTCGACGACGGCGCCGCCGGGCCGGGCACGGTCGCGGCGCTGGTGCGCGATCAGGTGGCGCTCGGGATGAAGGGGTTCTCGCAGTTCCCCGTCGGCGACTTCGACAAGGTCACCGCGGTCGAGGCGCGGTGGGCGCGGTTCGGCGAGCCCGAGGACCCCGAGCTGTTCGGCGCGCTGCTCGCCGATCCCGGCGCGATGCTCGGCGCGCGGTGGCGGACCGAGGGCTACGCGCGCGTGCGGCTGGTGCTGGCGATGGACCGCGTCGACGCCGAGGTGATCGTCGCGCTGGTGCCGCGGGTCGACACGCCCGCGGCCGGCGCGACGCGGCTGGCGTTCGAGGTGTTCACCGTCGTCCACCTCGACTTCGGCAACCGCATCGTCGACTTCGCCGCCGACGTCGTCGACGCCGACGCCCGCGTCACCCGGGTCGCGCGCGAGCAGCTCGACGCCGCGATCCTGCAGGCGTTCGACCCGCCGCCGCCGCTGCCGCTGCCCGGCGGGCGCGCGCTCGAGGTCGTCTACTGCCCCGGCGCGCAGATCGAGGTGACTTCGCGCGGGCACGCCGCGCTGCCGCTGGCGCTGAAGCTGTCGGGACCGGCCGGCGCCGACGGCGCGCTGCCGCCCGCGTTCGGGCGCGTCGCGCCGGCGCGGCCCGCTCCCGACACGACGCTGGCGTTCGATCTCGACCTCGACGCGCTCAACGCGCTGCTGTTCGAGCTGTGGCGCACCGGCTTCCTCGACGAGCAGCTCGACGCCGCCGGGCTCGACCGCCGGTTCAACGCCGACCCGACCGTGGCGTCGCTGCTGACCCTGCGGATGTCGCCCTTGCGGCTCGCGCTGCCGCCGGTCGTGTCGCCGGGGCCGCACGGGCTGCGCATGGCCGCCGACCTGCGCGTCCAGCTCGCCGACGGCGCCCACGTCACCCCCGCGCGGGTGTGGGCCGCGCTTGACGTCGCGCTGACGCCGACCGACGGCGCCCACGACGTCGCGCTCGCCGAGCTCGAGCTGGCGTGCGAGCCGGCGCCGGGCGTGCTGCGCCCGTGCTACGCCGACCTCGTCGGCGCGACCCGGGCGCGCGCCGCCGACGCGCGGGCCGAGCTGTCGGCGGTGCTGCGCAACATCCTGACGCGGCTGTTCACCGGCCAGCGGGTCGCCGCCCCGGGCACGCCGGCCGAGCTCGTCCTCGGCGCACCGGTGACGAGCGCGCGCCTCGACGGCGCCAGCGCCACCGTCCACCTCGCGATCCCGGCGCGGCTCGAGCCGGTCCCGTAGGCCGCGGCGGAACCCCGGCGAAAACCGCCGCGGGGCGGTCGCGGCCGCGCGGGCCTCGGCTACGATGCGTGCCGATGAGGAAGCTGCGCGCCCTTGCGTTCGCGATCGCCGTGATCCCGCTCGCCGCCGCCGCGTGCGGCGGCAAGTCCAAGCCGCCGCCGCCGCCGGAGCCCGAGGTGGTCGAGAAGCCCAAGCCGAAGAAGCCGCCGCCGCCGCCGCCGGTGTGCGTGCGCGCCGGCTCGGCGATGTCGCTCGTCGGCATGCTCGACGCCACCGCGGAGGCGGTGAAGTTCTGCGTCTCCGACGGGGAGGCGTCGAACCTGTGCTACGGGGTCGACCTCGCCAAGCAGAAGTACAGCGTGCTCGACGTGCCGCCGGCGGCGCAGCCGCCCTCGCTCGATCCGGATCCGGCGCGCGTCGAGACGACCGCGACCGAGGTCAAGGTGTGCGTCGGCGAGGAGTGCAGGACGCTCAAGCCGAAGATGCCCAAGGGCAACCAGAACCCGATCGACGCGGTGGTCAACGCCGCCGGCACCCACGTCGCCGTGATGATGGGCAACGCCGAGGCCGGCAAGGGCACGGTCGATCTGTGGGACGTCGCCAAGGGCAAGAAGCTGGTGACCATCAAGTACGCCAAGGGCGACTACAAGTGCGGCGAGGCGCGCCTGCTCGGCACGACGCTGTACGTCAGCGCCAGCGTGTGCGCCGGCCCGGCGGCGCGCGGCTACCTGTACACCCTCAAGGGCAAGAAGCTGGCCGACGTCGGCGGCAAGGAGTTCGGCACCTACGGCACCGTGCCGGTCCAGGTCGCCGACGACGTGTGGGCGTTCCTCGACGAGAACGCCGCGACGATCGCGCTGCAGGACGTGGCGACCGGGAAGGTCGCCCAGACGATCGACATCGGCGGCGTGTGGGGCGGCGGCGGCGCGACCGCCGACGCGGGCGCCGAGGGCGACGGTGGCGAGGCGGCCGACGCCGCGCCCGCGCCCGCCATGGGCAACCCGGGCGAGTCGATGCTCGGCCGCGGCGCCGAGGGCAAGCTCGTCGTCGTCACCGGCAGCCCGGCGCCCGGCAACGTCGGCGTGATCGACCTCGCCTCGGGCGCGCTCGAGACGACCGTGACCGCGCTGACCTGCGCGCCCGAGCCCGACGCCGGCGGCGACGGCGGCGACGAGGGCGGCGGCGACGGCGAAGCGACCGACGAGTAGCGCGGCGAGCCTCCGGCGACGGGCCGCGCGCGGCAGCCGCGAGCCAGGACTGTCACCATCCTTCGACACGGGCCTCGCTGGCGCTCGGCCCTGCTCAGGATGAGCGGAGCTGGCTCCGGCTCCGGCTCCGGCTCCGGCTCCGGCTCCGGCTCCGTCGGGGAAGCCCCCGCTCGTCCTGAGCAGCGCCGAGCGCCAGCGAGGCGCGTGTCGAAGGACGCTGACAGTCAACGATGCGTGGCTCTCTTGCCCGGGCTGTCAGCGTCGTTCCGCTGGCGGGCTCGCGGCGACTCGACGCCCAGGCCTCTGCGGGTCGCCCCGCGCCCTCAGTTCGCGAACCCGCCCAGCGTCGCGAAGCCGCCCTGGGTGGCGGAGATCGCGGACTGCGAGAACACGCGGAACGCGCGGCGGATCTCGCTCGCCGTGTTGCCCGGCGTGAGGATCCACCTGTCCGGGATCCCCATCGACCGGAACACCTTGCGGAAGTCGGTCGTGCCGTCGTTGATGCCCATCGCCGCGACGACGTGGTTCTCCTGGCGCAGCATGTCGCCGACGAGCGCCGCGACGTCGGCGGCCTTGCACCGGGTCGAGCCCCAGTCGCCGCCGTCGGTGATGATCAGCGTGACCGTGCGCGCCGGGACCCCGGCCTGGGCGAACTCCTGGGCCTTGGCGAGCACGGTGCCGAGCAGCACGACCGTCTGGTCGTACAGCGGCGTGCCCTTGTCGGCGTGGTAGTTCGCCGACGTCATCCGCACCGCGCCGTCGAGCGGCGCGTACGGGGTGAGCACGTGGCCGTTGAGGTAGCGGGTGTGGACGAACACGTCGCCGGACTGCTTCGACGCGCCGAGCGCGTCGAGCACCTGGTTGTGGCCGTCGCGCACCGCCTCCTCGTTGCCCGCGCTCGAGATCGAGCCCGAGTCGTCGGGCATCATTGTGACCAGGACGACCTCGCTCGACGCGACGTCGTCGACGTCGACCCCGAGCCCGGCCTGGATCTGCGCGCCGAGGTCGACGACGTCGAGCGCCTTCATCGTGGTGGTCGAGAGCGCGCCGGCCTTGCGGGCCTCCTCGAGCAGCGCCTGCGCCTTCTTGCCGTTGCCGTTGCCGTTGCCGTTGTTGCTCATGGTCGTCGGTCCTTTCAGGCCAGCCGGATGCCCGGCCAGGCCGCGATGGGGTCGGTGGAGCGCACCAGGTTCATGCCGGCGTCCGCGAACCGCTGGAGCGCCGCCTCGGCCTGGGCGGTGAAGTCGGCGACGAACCCGCCCTTGCCGTCGGGCACGGTCACCGAGGACATGCAGTCGGTCACGACGTAGACCTTCTTCGCCAGCGCCGGGTCGCTCGCGACGATCTCGTCGAGCAGGTCGTCGATCGAGCTCTTGACGCAGTGGCTCGCCGCCTGCCCGGCGATGATCACCGCGTCGGCGGCGAGCAGCGTCTTGATGAACTGCGTGTTGCGCTGCGCCAGCGGCGCGCCGTCGAACCGGCCCAGCACCTCGGGGCGCAGCACCGAGTAGTTCTCCGTCAGCGGGTTGCCACCCTTGACCTCGACCCACGACTGCGCGCCGCGCGCGTAGCTGTGGAACAGCCGCGCCTCGTGGACGACGCCGGCGAGCGCGTGACCGTCGGAGCCGAGCAGGCAGTGCGGCGGCCACAGGTAGAGCTGGTACTTGCCGGCCTTCTCCAGCTCGCGGCAGTAGTACTGGACCTGCTTGACCAGCCACGCGTAGTTGCCGTTGCACAGCCACTTCGCCACCGCCGGGTTCGGCCGCACCTCGCCGGAGGCGATCTCGTCGGCGGTGATCACGCGGTGCGCGGTCAGCGGCGCCTGCGCGCGGTCGACCCAGAACGCCGGCGAGAAGATCTGGTAGGCGAAGTGGGTGTCCATCGTCGCCGTCACGTCGGTGATGACGCCGAGGTTCTTGTAGACGAGCTCGGCGATCCGCCGCGAGTCGTCGACCGCGCCGGTGCCCGAGCGCCCGGCGACGTAGAGCGAGCCCTCGGGGAAGCAGAAGTCCTTCTGCACGTCGATCAGCAGCAGGTGGACGCGGAGCTCGTCGGCCGCGGCCGGCTTGAGCGCGTGCGCGGCGCGCCACGCCGCGGCGCTCGCCGCGAGCGCGGCCTCGTCGGGGCGGTAGCTCCACGACGCGGCGCGGGCCGGGTCGAAGTGGGGCGGCAGGGGCAGGGTGTGAGTCGTCGGGGACATGGCAGCTCCTTCTGCGGCGCGCGGCCGCGTCATGACAGAGTCAGGCGCCAGGCGGCGCCGTCGGAGATCACGCCGAGCCCGCCGGTCACGACGACCAGGCGATCGGCGGCGGACACGAAGTCCGCGGTGTCGGGGAACGTGCGGGTGGCGACGAGCGCGTCGCGCTCGACCTCGACGCGGACCACGCCGGCGTCGGTGGGGACGAACAGGTACGGCCCCGCGGCGCAAGCGCCGCGGACGCTGGCGAGCCAGCCCGGCTCGTCCGCGGCGGCCTCGGCGGCGCCGAGCACGCGGCCGTCGGGGGCGATCGCGACGCACCGCACGGTGTGGCGGCCGGCGAGCGCCTCGTGCCACCACAGCCAGACGCGGTCGGGGCCGCACACCGCGTGGACGTCGAGCAGCGCGCCGCGCACCTTCGGGATCGCGATCTGATCGGTGAGGCCGCGGCGGTCGGGGCGGAACGTGAACGCGACGGTGTAGCCGCCGGCGCGGTAGAGCCCGACGCCGAGCGCGTCGCCGCACCACGCGCGGGTCTGCCCGGCGAGCACCTCGCCGATCCGCTCGTCGCCGAGCCGGGCGCGCCGCCACAGCGTGCCGCCGTCGAGGAAGACGTGCCCCGGGGCGCCCGCGGCGGCGGCGCGCGACGGCACCGCCCACGAGCTCGCGACCAGCGTCGCGGGATCGACCGCCTCGGCGCGGACGCTGCCGCGCACCGCGGCCGCCGGGCGCGCGACGGCCGTCCGGCACACCGGACAGCTCGGGCGCGCGTGCTCGACGCCGCAGGCGCAGCGGCGGAACCGCAGCCGCTCGAGCAGCTCGACCGGGAACGGGCCGCGCAGCCCGCCCTCGAACACCGCGCGCAGGTGGACCAGCAGCGGGTCGGGCAGCACCTGCCACGGCGTCGCGGCCTTGGGGTAGACGACGTCGGGGTCGAACACCGTGACGCCGCGCAGCGCGCGCGCCGCCGCCGCGATCCGCCGCGCCGGATCCGCCGGCGCGTGGACGCCGCCGTACGGCGACACACCGAGCAGCGACCGGAACACCATCACCGCGAACGCGAACCAGTCGCTGTCGACGTCGTGCGGCCGCGCCAGCTGCGGCGCCGCGGCGCCGGGCGCGCACAGCCGCGGGTCGACGAACCGCTCGCTGAACATCGCGCAGGCGTAGCGGTCGTACTGCCAGGAGTCGGCGTCGATCAGCCAGCACCGCCCGCCCGCGACGAGCACGTTGTGGTCGTTGAAGTCACCGATCACCACGCCGGCCCGGTGGACGGCGTCGACCGTGAGGTGGAGGTGGCGCAGCGCCGCGACGACGTCGTTGGCGTCGGTCGGGTGATCGCGGCGCCACCGCGGCTCGGCGTACGACGCCAGCGCGACGCCGTCGACCTTGGCCATCGCGTAGCCGACGACGTCGCGGCCGCGCTTGGTCCGCGTCGCGAGCTCCTGCGGGCGCACGACGTGCGGCGGCAGCGCCCGCGGGAACGCGGCGAGCTTGTCCTCGTGCTCGCGCAGCCGGTGGAGCGCGGCGGCCTCGAGCGCGGGCACGCCCGCGACGTCGGGGTGGTCCGGCGTCTTGAACACCTTGAGCGCGCGGCCGTCGTCGAGCTCGAACACGTCCGCCTCGCCGCCCTGGCCCAGCGCCGGCAGCTTCGCGAGCGGGATCGACACCGGGCCGAGCCACACGCGAGTCAGCACGACGCCACCTCCCACCGCAGCGCCGCGATCGCGGCGTCGTCGGACAGCAGGCCAGGGCGGCGGACGGGCGCGCCGGCGTCGTCGAGCTCGACGACGTCGGCGCCGGCGACGGCGAGCCGCCGGCGGAGCGCGTCCGGGTGGGTGAACAGGCGATCCTCGGCGGCGAGCGCGGCGAGGTCGAGGACGCGGCCGCGCCCGCCGGGGAGGTCGTCGCCGGCGTGGCGGAGCAGCGCCGCGGCGCCGTCGGTGGCGACGGTGATCGCGCGCGCGCCGCGCGGCGCGACGAGCAGCTCGCCCGGCCGCGCGGGCGCGGCGGCGGTGAGCCGGTAGGCGAGGTACGGCGGCGCGTTGTCGTCGCCGGCGTCGAACACCCGCACCGCGCCGTCGATCGCGACGACGCCGTCGCCGAGCAGCCACGCCGCGGCGCCGGCGGGCGTCACCGCCGCGGCGACGAGGGTGAACAGGAAGTGGTCGACGATCGCGCGCGCCGGGTCACCACCGAACGCGTCGACCAGCGCGCGGACGTGGCCGAGGACGTCGTCCGCGGCGGCCTCCCACGTCGCGGCCGCCTCGACGTCGGCGCCGGCGTCGAGCCGCGCGACCAGCGAGGCCGCGAGCAGCCGCGCCCCGAGCCGCGCCCCGAGCTCGCTGTGCGCGCCGCTGCCGCAGCCGTCGGCGACGACGGCCACCGCGCACGCCGCGCCGCGCGCCGTCGCGACCGCGTCCTGGCACGGCCGGTCGACGCGACGGTGCGCCGACCCGATGACGGCGGCGCCGGCCAGCTCGATGTTCGTGTACGTCACACACTTTTAATAGTGTCGCGTGAACACTAAGTCAAGGGCACAGATCGCGGCCCTCGCGATCCCGTGGGGATCACGCGGGAATCGCCGCACTGGCGGCGCGCTCGGCGCCCTCGGCCCTCGGCGCGCTCGGCGCGATGGCGCTACGGCGCGAGCCGGCGCGGCGTCCACTCGCCGCGCTCGCGCACGTACTCGACCCGATCGTGCAGGCGGCTCGGCTGGCCCTGCCAGAACTCGATCCGCTCGGGCACGACGCGGAACCCGCCCCACCACGCCGGCCGCGCCGGCTCGTCGTCACCCACCTCGCGCTCGACCTCGGCGATCCGGGCCTCGAGCTCGGCGCGATCGGCGAGCGGCCGCGACTGCGGCGACGCGATCGCGCCGATCCGCGCGCCGCGCGGGCGCGCAGCGAAGTACGCGTCGGAGTCCTCGTCCGCCACGCGCTCGACCTGGCCCTCGACCCGCACCTGGCGATCGAACCGGTCCCAGTAGAACACCAGCGCCGCCCACGGGTTCGCGCCGAGCTGTTCGCCCTTGCGGCTGCCGTAGTTGGTGAAGAACACGAAGCCGCGCGCGTCGAGCTCCTTGAGCAGCACCAGCCGCGCCGACGGCCGCCCCGCTGCGTCGGCGGTGGCGAGCGTCATCGCGTTGACCTTGGCCAGGCCCGCCTGCTCGGCGTCCTCGAACCACGCGCGGAACTGCTCGAACGGATCGGGCGAGACCGTGGCGACGTCGAGCCGCTCGCCGACGTAGTCCTCGCCGTGGTGCCAGAGGCGCTCCTTGGTCATGGCGTCACCCTACCCCGTCGGCTACGCGGGCGGCAGCAGCCCGAGCAGCGCGTGGAA
Organism: Myxococcales bacterium; assembly: GCA_011526095.1. Taxonomy (GTDB): domain Bacteria; phylum Myxococcota_A; class Polyangia; order Haliangiales; family Haliangiaceae; genus WYBA01. The sequence continues at coordinate 22,436 of WYBA01000526.1, forward strand.
CTGCTCGTGCAACGCGCGGAATGCGTCGTCGAAGGTCATCGCGCCCAGCTCCACCGTGCCGCCCGAGCACGGCCCCTCGAGGTCGCTGATCCGGCCCTCCAGCTCGTCGACGGCCGCGCCCCACGCGGCGACGTCCGCGCCGGCCGGCGGCGCGGCGGTGATCGCCGGCACCAGCTCTCGCATCCGGCCGGTCGACTCGCAGGTGTCGTTCGTCCGCTGCTCGCCCGGCTCGGCGTGCCACAGCGGCGACAGCACGTCGTGGAACGCGGTCAGCTCCGGCGTCATCGGTGGGTGCTCGGCCTCGTGGCCGCTGCCCATGTGGTGGTGCGCGTGGCCGCCGCCCTCGCCTCCCTCGCCGCCGGGGCTGGCCGGGGCGGGCGCGGACTTGCCGCCACAGGCGGCGACGACGACGGCGAACAGGCACGCGGCGACGAGCTTCATGCCCGGCCGTTTCCCACGGGCCCCGGGCGGTGTCAACGCGCCCCGCCGGCGCCGATGTCGCAGGCGCCTGCGACAGTGCCCCCCATGGATCTGTGGGTCATCCGCCACGCGATCGCCGTCGATCGCCAGGACGACGCGACCGACGCCGAGGACGCGGCCCGGCCGCTCACCGCGCGCGGCGCGCGCCGGTTCCGCCGCAGCGTGCGCGGGCTCGCGCGCCTCGGGGTGAAGCTCGACCGCGTCGTCCACAGCCCGTGGGTGCGCGCCGCCGAGACCGCGGCGTTGCTCGACGACCTCGTCGACGGCGACCCGGCCGACGCGCGCGTCGCGACGCCGCTGCTCACGACGCCGCCGCGCGCCGACCTGCTCGGCACGATCGCCTCGACCGGCGCCGCTCGCGTCGCGGTCGTCGGCCACGAGCCGTGGCTGGGCGAGCTGGTCGCGCTGCTCACCACGGGCGCGCCCGCGCTCGGCGAGGCGCTGCCGTTCAAGAAGGGCGGCGTGGCGTGGCTCGACGGCACGCTCGCGCCCGGCGGGATGCGGCTGCGCGCGATCCTGCCGCCGCGCGTGCTGCGGCGCGTTCGCTGAGTCAGCGCTCGCCCGGACTTCGCGTGCCCGCGCCCGTGCCCGTGCCGGGCGGGTCCGGGAAAACCCGTACGCGCGCTGACGCGCCGCCTCGCTGACGCCGGCTAGCGCAGCGGGCGCAGCCCGCGCGCCGCGCGCAGGTGGTTGACGGTGCGCGCCGCGTGATCGTCGACGAGCAGCAGGCGGGAGCACGCGCCGGTCGACACGCCGAGCTGCGCAGCGGTCGCCGCGACCTCGGCGCCGCACGCGACGAACACGTCGAGCAGCTCCGCGAACGGAATCAGGAACTCCGGCTTCTGCCGGGTCTTCTGGCCGAGCCGCGCGACGCCGCCGTCGACCAGCGCGCGCAGGCCCGCTGACGGGGCCCACCCCTCCAGCGCCACCGGCTCGCGCACCTCGAGCGCGAGCGCCTCGCGCAGCCGGCGCACCGCGACGCCGCGGTTCTCCGACTGCGACCGGCTCTCGTCCGCGTGGACCGTCACTCCCGTCGTGCGATGACGCAGCCGGATCGCGCTCTCGGTCTTGTTGCGGTGCTGCCCGCCCGGCCCCGACGCCCGGTATCGGTCGATCTCGCACTGCGCCTCGAGCGCACCGTCGGGCAGCGCGATCAACGAATCCCGCGTCGGCATCGCCGACAGCGTAGCCGCCCGTCGAGGTTCTTGGGTAGAGTGAGGGGCTGCGGACGCCGGGAACGTCCAGGGAGCGCGCCGTCATGGTGGACGAGGCATCGGGGGGCACGACGCAAGGCCCCGCTTGGTTCGAGCTCGCGCTGCGCGTCGGGCGACTGCTCGCGTGGGAGGTCGACCTCCGCACCCGCACCGCGCGCGTCGCCGGCGAGCTCGGCGAGCTGCTCGGGCTACCGCCGGACCACCGGATCGAGTCGCTCGAGGCCGGGCTCGCGGTCGTGCTGCGCGAGGATCGCCCGATCGTCCACGACATGCTGCACCGGGCGACGACCGGCGAGCCCGCCGCCGACGCGCAGTTCCGGCTCGTCCGCGTCGACGGCTCGACGATGTGGTTCGAGGGGCGCACCGTCCCGGTGCGCGGGCCGGACGGCGAGGTCATCGCGATCCGCGGCGTGATGGTCGACATCGAGCAGCGCATGGAGGCCGAGGCGCGCCTGCTGGCCGCCGACCGCATGGCCTCGATCGGCCTGCTCGCCGCCGGCATCGTCCACGAGATCAACAACCCGCTGGCGGCGGTGCTGGGCAACCTCGCGCTGGCCGAGCAGCGCCTGGCGGGCGCGTCGCCCACGGCCCGCGCCGACGACGAGCGCCCGATCGTGCTGATCCGCGACGCGATCGCGGCGGCGGATCAGATGCGCCAGATCGTGCGCGACCTCGGCACCCTGTCCCGCGACAGCCACGGCGCCCGCCGCCCGCTCGACCTCCATGCCGTGCTCGACGCGTCGATCCGCATGGCGTGGAACGAGCTGCGCCACCGCGCGCGCCTCGTCCGCGCGTTCGACGCGGTGCCGCCGGTACGCGGCGACGAGTCGCGCCTCGCTCAGGTCGTGCTCAACCTGCTGGTCAACGCGGCGCAGGCGATCCCCGAGGGACACGCCGACGCGCACGAGATCCGCGTCGCGTGCCGTCGCGTCGACGAACACGTGGTGATCGAGGTCCGCGACACCGGCGAGGGCATGACGCCGGAGGTCCAGCGCCGACTGTTCACGCCGTTCTTCACGACCAAGCCTCCCGGCGTCGGCACCGGCCTCGGCCTGTCGATCTGCCAGCGCATCGTCGCCGAGCACGGCGGCCGGATCGAGGTGCGGTCGGCGCCCGGCGCCGGCGCGACGTTCGCCGTGTGGCTGCCGCTCGGCGGCGACGTCGCCGAGGTTCCCGCGCGCGCCTCGCCCACCCGCGACGCGTCGGCGGCGTCGAGACGCCGCGTGCTGGTGATCGAGGACGAGCCGTCGGTCGGGGCCGCGGTGCGCCGGCTGCTCGTCGGCAGCCACGACGTCGAGCTCACCTCGGACGCGCGTGGGGCGCTGCGGCGGCTGCAGGGCGGCGAGGCGTTCGACGTGATCCTGTGCGACCTGATGATGCCGGAGCTGACCGGGATGGACCTGCACGCGGCCCTCGCCGCGACCCACCCCGCCGTCGCCGACCACGTCGTGTTCGTCAGCGGCGGCGCGTTCACGCCGCGGGCGCGCCAGTTCCTCGAGCGGTTCCCCGACCGTCGGCTCGACAAGCCGTTCGACCTGCCGCGGCTGCTCGCGACGATCGCCCGGGTGACGAAGGCGGGCGCGGTCGCCGATGCCGCCGCGGCCGCGGCCAGGTGAATCAGTTCGCCGCCGGCGCCGGGCGGTCGCCGGGCGCCGGCTTGCGCGCGGGCTCGGTCGGCTCGACGTGGACGTCGATGCCCTGGTGCTCGCCGGCGCGGCCGTACTCGACGCGGACCAGCCCCTCGGCGCTCATCGAGTTGACGATGCGCTCGAGCGCGTCGTCGAACTTGACCTTGGTGGCGGCCGCCAGCGCGCGCGCGCCGTCGAGCGTCACGCCCGGCACGAGCGCGCTGAACTTGACGATCTTGCCGCCGCGGATCCGCGCCGCGATCGCCAGCCCCGGCGCCGCGCCCTCGCGCAGCACGTCGAGCGCCGCCGCCGACAGCGGCGCGCCGGTGAAGTGCGTGAACGCCGCGGACGCCGCGTCGAGCTGGGCCTCGACGGTGTCGCCCGGCAGCGGCAGCTCGACCTCGCTGAACGTGTCCTCGCCGATCGACTGGGTGAACCGCTGGAACGTCTGCACGCCGTGGTCGGTGACCCACTTCTTGAGCTGGAACTTCGCCTCGTGCGTGCCGAACAGCGGCTCGAGCTTGGCGAACTCGTGCGGATCCCAGAAGTGCCAGCCGGTGATCACCTTGCCGCCCCACACCCCGACCCAGCTCCCGACGAGCTGCGGCTCGAACGTCTCGCCGATCTGGTCGAGGATCTGCTCGTCGCTCTTGGCGATGTTGCACAGCCGGAAGTAGTTGGACATCTTCGGGACGAACCCGCGCGGGTCGCCCCACGCGCCCCACAGGATCCGCCGCAGGTCGCTGCCGATCATCGCGACGCACGACACCGCGTGACCGTCCGGCATCTCGGGCGGCATCGGCATGTGCTCGATCCAGCGGTCGAGGTGGATGTCCATCCACTCCTCGACCATCGGGATCTGCGACAGCGACACCTGCAGGCTGAGCCTGACGGACAGGGCTCGGTTGAGCGCGTTGTCGAGCGGGCTGGACATGACCAGCCCCGAGCTTACCGCCGCTCGGTCTTGATCCGCGGGAGCAGGCTGACGAAGTTGCAGGGCTTCGTCCGGCTGTCGAGCTGCGGGAGCAGGATCTTGGTGACCGCGGTGCGCACGCCGCCGGGCGAGCCCGGCAGCAGGAACACGTAGGTCTGGTCGCACAGCGCCGCCTCGGCCCGGCTCTGGATCGTCGAGGTCCCGATCTCCTCGAAGCTGAGCCAGCGGAACAGCTCGCCGAACCCGGGGAGCGACTTGGTCACCAGCGGCGCGAGCGCCTCGGGGGTGACGTCGCGCGGCGTCACGCCGGTGCCGCCGGTGACGATCACGACGTCGACGCCCGGGTCGGCGATCCACGCCGCGAGCTGGGCGCGGATCTTGTCGACGTCGTCGGTGACGATCGCGCGGGCGGCGATCGTGTGGCCGGCGCCGCCGAGCAGCTCGACCGCCGTGTCGCCCGAGCGGTCGTCGGCCAGCGTCCGGGTGTCGGACACGGTGAGGATCCCGATGTTGACGAAGACCTGATCGCCGGCGGCCATGGCGCGCTCCTTCACACGACGAGGTTGACGAGGCGTCCCTTGACGTAGATCTCGCGCTTGATCGGCTTGCCGGCGAGGAACTGCTGGACCTTGTCGTCGGCCTTCGCCGCCGCCAGGATCTCCGCCTCCGACGCCCCGGCCGGCACCTCGATCGCGCCGCGCATCTTGCCCGAGACCTGCACGGCGATCGTGATCGTGTCGCGGACGAGCTTGGCCTCGTCCCAGGCCGGCCACGGCGCGTAGGCGATCGTCTCGGCGTGGCCGAGGCGCGCCCACAGCTCCTCGCACAGGTGCGGGGCGAACGGCGACAGGACCTTCAGGAACGTCTCGAGCCACGCCACCGGCAGCGCCGCGACGCGGGTCGCCTCGTTGACGAACACCATCATCTCGGCGATCGCGGTGTTGAGCCGCAGGTTGTCGACCGCCTCGGTGACCTTCTTGATCGCCGCGTGCAGCGCGCGCTCGCACTCGCGGTCGCCGCCGCCATTCTCGGAAGCGGGGATCTCGTCGACCAGCTTGGCCGCGCGCCCGCCGTCCTCGTTGACCGCGAGCCGCCACGTCCGGTCGAGGAACCGCCGGCAGCCCATGACGCCGTCGGTCGCCCACTCGGTGCCGTCCTCGAGCGGGCCCATGAACAGCTCGTACAGGCGCAGCGCGTCGGCGCCGTACTCGTCGCACATGTCGTCGGGGTTGACGACGTTCGACTTGGACTTGGACATCTTCTCGAACCGCGTCTCGAGCCGGTCCGAGGTGCCCTTCACCACCCAGCCGTCGCCGGCCTTCTCGACCTCGTGGTCGTAGAAGTACTTGCCGCGCGCGTCCTTGAACGAGGTCTTGTGGATCATCCCCTGGTGGAACAGGCGCTGGAACGGCTCCTTGGTGTGGACCAGGCCCGCGTCGTACAGGACCTTGTGCCAGAACCGGGCGTAGAGGAGGTGGAGCGTCGCGTGCTCCGAGCCGCCGACGTAGAGGTCGACCGGCATCCAGTACTTCTCCTCCTCGGGATCCCACGCGACGTCGTCGCGCGTCGGTGACAGGAACCGCAGGTAGTACCAGCACGACCCCGCCCACTGCGGCATCGTGTTGGTCTCGCGCGTCGCCGGCGCGCCGGTCTCGGGATCGGTCGTGCGGATCCACTGCTCGGCGCGCGCCAGCGGCGGGCGGCCGTCGGGCGTCGGCTTGTAGGCGTCGAGCTCGGGGAGCACGACCGGCAGCGCGCGCTCCGGCAGCACCTTGACCGTGCCGTCGTCGAGCTCGATCGTCGGGAACGGCTCGCCCCAGTAGCGCTGGCGCGAGAACAGCCAGTCGCGCAGGCGGTAGCGGACGCTCTGCTCGCCGGCGCCGCGCGCGGCGAGCCAGTCGATCACCTTGGCCTTGGCGGCCTCGATGTCGAGCCCGTCGAGGAGCTCGCTGTTGACGTGCGGTCCGTCGCCGACGTACGCGGCGGCGTCGACGTCGCCGCCCTGGACGACCTCGATGATCGGCAGGCCGAACGTCTTCGCGAACGCCCAGTCGCGCTCGTCGTGCGCCGGGCACGCGAACACCGCGCCGGTGCCGTAGCTGGCCAGCACGTAGTCGGCGATCCAGATCGGGATCTGCTTGCCGTTGACGGGGTTGATCGCGAACGCGCCGGTGAACGCGCCGGTCTTCGGCGCGTCGGCGGCCTCGGTCGTGCGGTCGCGCTCGCTGCGCTTGCCGGTCTCGACCCGGTAGGCCTCGACCGCGGCGCGCTGCGCCGGCGTGGTGATCGCGTCGACCAGCTCGTGCTCGGGCGCGAGCACGACGTACGTGCCGCCGAACAGCGTGTCGGGGCGGGTGGTGAAGACCGTGATCGATGCGTCGCTGCCCGCGACCCCGAACTTGACGTTGGCGCCGATCGACCGGCCGATCCAGTCGCGCTGCATCGCGAGCGTGCCGGCGGGCCAGTCGAGCGTCTCGAGATCGTCGATCAGGCGGTCGGCGAACGCGGTGATGCGCAGCATCCACTGCTTCATCAGCCGCTTCTCGACCGGATCACCCGTCTCGATGTAGACGCCGTCCTTGACCTCCTCGTTGGCCAGCACGGTGCCGAGCGCCGGGCAGAAGTTGACCGGCACCTCGGCCTGGTACGCGAGGCCCTGCTTCGACAGCTGCAGGAAGATCCACTGCGTCCACTTGTAGTAGCGCGGGTCGCTGGTCGCGAGCTCGCGCGACCAGTCGTACGACAGGCCCAGGCGCGACAGCTGCGACTTGAACGTCGCGATGTTGCGCTCGGTGATCAGCCGCGGGTGGATGTTCTCCTTCTCGGCCTGGCGCTCGGCCGGCAGCCCGAAGCTGTCCCAGCCCATCACGCGCAGCACGTTGAAGCCCATCATCCGCTTGGCGCGGGCGACGACGTCCGTCGCGGTGTAGCCCTTGGGGTGGCCGACGTGCAGGCCCGCCCCGCTGGGGTACGGGAACATGTCGAGCACGTAGTACTTGGGCCGGGTGCGGTCGGTGGGGGTCGCGAACGTGTTGTCCGCCTCCCACTTCGCCTGCCAGCGCTTGTCGATCGTCTTGTGGTCGTACCCGGCCATGGCGAGAGCCTGCCTTCTGCGTGCTGCTGACTGCTTACTGCGCGAGCGCCGCGGTGACGCGGGCGGTGACCTCGTCGGGCGTGCCGACGCCGTCGACGGTGCGGAGGATGCCCTTGGCCTGGTACAGCGGCAGGATCGGGGCGGTCCACTCGTGGTAGTAGGTCAGCCGCTTGGTGATCGCCTCCTCGGTGTCGTCCTTGCGGTGGACGAGCCGCGGCACGACCTCCGCCGGCGGCGGGTCGAACTTGAGGTGGTAGATCTTGCCGGTCTCGGGGTCGTTGCGGCGGCCGACGCCGCGCTCGACCAGCAGCGCGTCCGGGACCTCGATCATCAGGACGCGGTCGAGCGTCACGCCTGCCTTCGCGAGCGCGGCGTCGAGCGCCTCGGCCTGTGGGATCGTCCGCGGGAAGCCGTCGAGCATGAACCCGTTGGCGCAGTCCGGCTTGGCGATCCGCTCGAGGATCATGCCGATGACGACGTCGTCGGGGACGAGCTGGCCGGCCTTCATGTAGCCGTCGGCGGCCTGGCCCATCGCCGTGCCCTCCTTGACGGCGGCGCGCAGCATGTCGCCGCTGGAGATGTGCGTGATGTGGAGCCGCTCGACGAGGCGAGCGGCCTGGGTGCCCTTACCGGCGCCCGGCGGACCGACGAGGATCATGCGCATGGCCGCGCAGTCTTGCACGCGGCCCCGCCGGGGAGCAACCTGCCCCCACGGCCATGGAACAGGGTGCGACGCCTCGCCTCGTCACCGACGACGAGACGGCCGGCCGCGGCGGCGACCGCCCGCTGGTGTGCCGCGCCTGCCGCGCGGTCATCACCGACGAGCGCCACGCGATCGAGCAGGGCGGCGCCCACGAGCACGTGTTCGTCAACCCAGGCGGGTACGACCACCGCGTCCGCTGCTTCGGGTTCGCGGACGGCCTGTCCGAGCGCGGCGTCCCCGAGACGTACTTCACCTGGTTTCCCGGCTACTCGTGGCAGCTCGTCCACTGCGCCCGCTGCCAGGCCCACCTGGGCTGGATCTACCGGTGCGCGGGCGACGTGTTCTGGGGGCTGATCAAGGAGCAGGTCGTGCCGCGGTAGCCGCCTCCGTCTCCGCCTCCGTCTCCGCCTCCGTCTCCGTCTCCGCCTCCGTCTCCGCCTCCGCCTCCGTCTCCGCCTCCGTCTCCGCCTCCGTCTCCGCCTCCGTCTCCGTCTCCGCCTCCGTCGGCAAGCCCCCGCTCGTCCTGAGCAGGGCCGAGCGCCAGCGAGGCCCGTGTCGAAGGACGCTGACAGTCCGCTGCGCCTCCGACCGTGCGCGTGGCTGCCACGGGTGATGGCTCACCCGCGCGCCTCGGCCATGTGGTCGCTCCGGTGGTGGTTCACCCCCGTGGCGCGCGGGTTCTGCGCCAACCCATGCACGGCCGACACGGCAGCCACGGGGGTTGTCACAGAACCCGCGCGGTTCGGGGGGAAACCACCACCGGAGCGGACCCCATGGCCTTCGACGTGCTCGAGCTCTCCATCACCTTCGTCACCCAGATCGCGCCGCTGGTCGCGCGGCTGGAGCGGCATGACCGCGACCTCGCCGACCAGCTTCGCCGCGCCGCCAACGGCATCGGCCTGCAGGTCTCCGAGGCCGTCGACCGCAAGGC
>WYBA01000079.1 GCA_011526095.1 Myxococcales bacterium
GGGGGGGGGGGGGGGGGGGGGGGGGGGGGGGGGGGGGGGAGGCGCGGGGCGGAACCACCCCCCGGCCCCCCCGGGGCAGGCCCGCGGCCACCCCCCCCCCGGCCCGCCCCCCCCCCCCCCCCCCCGCGCCCCCCCCCCGCGCGCGCGGCAGCCGCGCGCGCTCGCGCTCTCCCGACCGCTCGCGCTCGGGCCGCGTAGCCGCAACTCCGTAGCCCGTCGACGGAGACGGAGGCGGAGACGACGGATCGTGGATCGTCAGCGCGCGGCGCGCCCGCGCGCAGGGTGGGGTCCGCGGGTGGAAAGGCGCGGGCTTCGCGCGGCAGGCAGCCACACCGGAGCAGAACGCCGGTGCAGGCACCAGGTCCCCGACCCAAGGCAGACTCGACCGCGCCGAACCCGCGGGCCCCACCCGAGCGCGTGGCAGCCGCGCGCGCTCGCGCTCGCCCGACCGCTCGCGCTCGGGCCGCGAAGCGGCAACTCCGTAGCCCGTCGACGGAGACGGAGACGGAGACGGAGACGGAGACGCTGCGAGGGGGCCGCCCCAGGCGTTCGAGAGCTCGACCTGCCGAGCAACAGCGTCAGCCGCCGGCGCGAGCGGCGGCGGCGAGCAGCGCCTCGGTCCGCGGATCGGCGAGCGCCGCGTCGGCGTCGAGCGCGAACGGGCGCCGCCAGTTCGGGCGCTCGAGCGAGGTGCCGGGCACGTTCTGCGGCGCGGGCTCGAGCCACGCGTCCTCGAGCGTGACCAGCGCGACCGCGGCGTCGCCGGCGGCGAGGCCGCGCACGACGCCGAGCAGCGCCTCGGCGCACGCCGCGTCGCCGTCGGGCTCGGCGACCGCCGCGGCGGACACGCCGGCCGCGGCGCAGGTCGCGCGGCGCGCCTCGGCGCGCGCGACCCGCCCCTGCGCGTGCGCGGCGTCGTCGATCAGGCCGAGCGCGCGCTGGTCGTCGAGGTCGGTGCCGCGCCACCACCCGGCGAACGTCGGCGTGTCGTGGGTGTTGACGCACGCGACCTGCGTCGGCGCGGCGCGCCCCAGCGCGTCGCCGGCGCGCCACGCCATCGCGAACTGCGCGACGAACAGCCCGGCCAGCCCGTGGCGCCGCATCGCCGGCGGGACGTAGTCCGGGACCGTGCCGAGGTCCTCGCCGACGATCGCGCAGCCGGCGCGGTGCGACTCGACGCACAGGATCGCGTAGAGCTCGTCGGCGGCGTAGCGGACGTAGACGCCGTCGGTCGGGCGCAGCCCGGCGGGCACGCAGTACAGCCGGTGCAGGCCCATCACGTGGTCGACCCGCAGCATCCCGGCGTGGCGGACGTGGTGACGCACGCAGCGGATCACGTAGTCCCAGCCCGCGGCGCGGATGCGGCCGGGGTGCAGCGGCGGCAGGCCCCAGTCCTGGCCGCCGAGGAACAGCGCGTCGGGCGGCGCGCCGGCGGAGGCGTCGAGCAGGAACAGCTCGCGCTGGCGCCACACCTCCCACGCGTCGCGGTTCACGCCGACCGGCAGGTCGAGGTAGAGCGCCGCGGCCTCGCCCGCGTCGGCGGCCGCCTTGAGCGCGCCGAGCTGGCCGTCCATCGCCCACTGCGACCAGACGTGAGCGCGCCAGCTCGCGGCCGCGGCCGGGCCCTGGCCCGCGACGTCGCCGGCGAGCAGCGCGTCGACGTCGAACGCCGGCGCGGCGCGCAGCGCCTCGGGCCAGCGCGACCACGGCGCGCGCGTGACCTCGCCGATCGCGCGAAACGCGGCGTAGTCGCCGACGGCGCGCGCCGGATCGCGCGCGAACGCCTCGAGCGCGGCGCGCGCGGGCCCCTGCCACGCCGTCTCGGCCGCGCGATCGATCAGCGCGCGGCGCCACCGGTACTGGCCGCGGTAGTCGACCTGCGGCTCGGCGAGCAGGCGGGCGCGCTCGGCGGCCAGCGCCGGCGCGTCGTACTCGGCGGCCCCGCCGGCGACGACGCGCGCGAGGTCGAGGTAGAGCTCGTTCCACGCCAGCCGGCTCGCCGGCGCGTACGGGCTCGGCTCGCACGGCTCGTCGAGGAACGCGGCGAGCATCGGCAGCGTCGCGACCCACCGCCCGCCGCGCGCGGCGAGGTGACGAGCGAGCCGCGACAGCTCGGCGAGATCACCGGCGCCGCCGGACCGCGCCGAGCGCAGCGCGTACAGCGGCGCAAACGCGCCCCAGGTGCGCGGCCCGACGCCCTCCAGCGGCGGCGCGCCGAACGCGCGCTCGGGCGCCGCGATCCACAGCGCCTGGCCGGCCGCGCCACCGCACCGCCACCGCACCCGGTGGTAGCCGTGGGCCGGCGCGGCGGGCAGCGCGACGTGCCGCTGGCACCACACCGCGCCGTCGCGGTCGGCGTGGCCCGAGGCGTCGAGCTCGAACAGCCGGCCGCGCCAGGCGCCGGCACTGCCGTCTTCGTGCGCGACCTCGACCTCCCAGTCGCCGTCGACGTCGGCGCGGACGCGTAGCGGCAGATCTGCCCCGGCCCCGCCCCACGACACGATCACCGGGGGCGCGCCCTCGTCCCACCACGCGCGCCCCGCTGCCGCGAGCGCAGCGGGCGCGTCATCGGGCGAGCTCACCGGGTGACCCAGCGCAGCGAGGATGGCGAGGAGCGCCTCCTGGCTCGCCTCCACCGGCTCGCCGCGCCAGCCGACGTAGCGAACGTCGACTCCCGCAGCGGCCGCCAGGGCGTGCAGCGGCTGGGTCAAGGCGCGCTCACAGCCCCAGCTTCAACCAGAACCCGGGCATGACGCCCATCTCGAGGATGATCAGCGGGCACACCGCCATGACGAACGCCAGCGGCGCCGAGCGGCTCGGCTCGAACGCGCCCTTGCTGTCGCGGAAGTACATCGCGGTGACGATGCGCAGGTAGTAGTAGATGCTGATCGCCGAGTTCACGACGCCGATGATCACCAGCCACAGCAGCTGCTGGTCGTGGGCCTCCATCGCCGACTTGAACACGTAGAACTTGGCGAAGAAGCCGCCGGTCGGCGGCATGCCGCCGAGCGACAAGAGGCACACCGTCATCGCCAGCGCCGCGGCCGGGTGACGTGCTGCCAGGCCGGCCCAGTCGTCGATGTGCAGCCGCTCGTTGTCCCTCGACCCGACGTACGCCACGACCGCGAACGCGCCCATCGTCGTGAGGCTGTACGCGATCAGGTAGTACATCAGCGACGTCTGCGCGGTGCCCGAGCCGAGGCCGAGCGCCGCGAGGCCGACGAGGATCACGCCGCCGTGCGAGATCGACGAGTACGCCAGGACGCGCTTGATGTTGTCCTGGCGGATCGCCGCGATGTTCCCGAGGGTGATCGTGACGGCCGCGATGACGACCATCGGGCTCGCCCAGCCGAAGTTGCCGTAGGCGAGGATGTCGCCACCCATGCCGTACGCGAACACGCGGATCGCCGCGGCGGTCGCCGCCGCCTTGACCGCCGCCGCCATGAACGCGGTGACGGGCGTCGGCGCGCCCTCGTAGGCGTCGGGCGCCCACATGTGGAACGGCACGGCCGCGAGCTTGAACCCGAACGCGACGACGAGCAGCAGGATGCCCGCGACGACGAGCCCGCGGTTGGGGCTGTCGACCAGCCGCTCGGCCAGCGTGAACGCCTTGCCGTCCTCGATGCCAGCGAACGCCATCGTGCCCGCCGCGCCGTAGATCAGCGCGATGCCGTAGAGCAGGAAGCCCGTGGCGAACGCGCCCATCAGGAAGTACTTCATCGCGGCCTCGTTGCCGCGGCGCGACCGACGGCGCAGGCCGCACAGCACGTAGACGCCGATCGACATCGTCTCGATGCCGAGGAACACGGTGACGAGGTTGCCGGCGAGCGCCAGCATCGCCATGCCCGCCGCCGACAGCAGCAGGACCCCGTAGTACTCGCCGTGGACCCACCCGTGCGCGCGCTGGTGCGCCGGCGCGACCATCGCCGCGAGCGCGGTGACGACCGAGAACAGCGCGGTGAGCGCGTAGCCGAACCGGTCCGCCAGCAGCATGTTGGACAGCAGCGGCTTGACCTCGCCAGGGGCGAGCTGGCGGTAGACGACGATCGACGAGACCGCGGCGGCGACGGCGCCGGCGACGGCCAGGCCCATCAGCGCCGCGCGGTCCTTGCCGCGGTAGAACGCCTCGGCGAGGACGAGCAGCATGCCGCTGACCGCCAGCACCAGCAGCGGCAGCAGGTAGATCAGATCCGCAGCCTTGAAGCTCACGGCGTACCTCCGTTGGCGCGGACGTCGACGGCGGCACTCGCGCCGGCGGCGCCTTCGATCCTGGCCGCGGCGCCCTGGGCGCGACCCGCGAGGTCGCGCAGCTGCGCGTCGAGCGCCGCGCCGTCGCCGGGACCAGGCGCGGCCGTGTTCATCGCGGTCGGCGTCCCGGCCGCGGCGGGCGCGGCGTCCGGGACCGGATCGCCCTGCAGCCGCGCCGGGCCGTCGGGCTCGGCGAGGCGGACCTTGTACGTCTGCAGCATCGCCTGCACCGACTGCTCCATCGACCGCAGGAACGGCCGCGGGAAGAAGCCCATCAGGAAGATCGCGACGACCAGCGGCAGGAACACCGTCAGCTCGCGACCCGACAGGTCGGGCAGCGACCCGTTCTTCTTCTTGTCGAGCGGGCCGAAGAACACCTTCTGGAACATGAACAGCAGGTAGACGGCGCCGAAGATCACGCCGGTCGCGGCGAGCGCGCCGAGCAGGCGCGGCGCCGGCAGGTAGTCCGGCCAGCCCTTCGGGAACGTGTCGCCGGCGATGAACGTGCCGAAGATCGTCAGGAACTCGCCGATGAAGCCCGACAGGCCGGGCAGGCCCGCCGAGCCGAGCGTGATGATCAGGAACAGCCCCGAGAACACCGGCATCTGCTTCCAGATGCCGCCGTACTCGGCCATGCGGCGGGTGTGACGGCGCTCGTAGAGCACGCCGATGCCGAGGAACAGCCCGCCCGTGGTCAGGCCGTGCGACAGCATCGCGTAGATCGATCCGGACACGCCCATCGCGGTCAGCGAGAAGATGCCGAGCGCGCAGAACCCGAGGTGGGACACCGACGAGTACGCGACCAGCTTCTTGACGTCGTCCTGGGCGAACGCGACGAACGCGCCGTAGATGATGCCGACGACCGCGAGGATCGCGATGTACGGCGCCATGACCGCCGCGCCGTGCGGGAACATCGGCATCGCGAACCGCAGGAACCCGTAGATCCCGAACTTGAGCAGGACGCCGGCCAGGATCACCGAGCCCGCCGTCGGCGCCTCGACGTGCGCGTCGGGCAACCACGTGTGCAGCGGGAACAGCGGGATCTTGATCGCGAACGCCAGGGCGAACGCGCAGAAGCACCACAGCTGCGCGTCGTGCGGCAGGACCAGCCGCGACAGCGCCTCGAGATCCGTGGTGTAGACGCCGGTGACGCTCGCGTACTGGACGTACACGTAGAAGATCGCCACCAGCATCAGCAGCGAGCCGATCATCGTGTAGATGACGAACTTGATCGAGGCGTACAGCCGGCGCTGGCCGCCCCAGATCCCGATGAGCAGGTACATCGGGATCAGCATCACCTCCCAGAACACGTAGAACAGGAACAGGTCGAGCGCGACGAACGCGCCGAGCATGCCGGTCTCGAGGATCAGCATGACCGCGGTGAACTCGCGGACGTGCTTCTGCACCGCGCCGTGCGCCGCGAGCAGCGTCAGCGGGGTGAGGAACGTCGTCAGCAGCACCAGCCACAGCGAGATCCCGTCGACGCCCAGCTTGAACCGCGCGCCGAGCACCGGGATCCACTCGACGTCGAGCACCGCCTGGTAGGTGCCGACGCGGTTGTCGAAGTAACGGAGCAAGAGCAGCGAGATCAGGAACGTGAGCGTCGTGAACACCAGCGCGAGGCCGCGGTGGAGCGCGTGCTCGCCCTTGGGCGTGCACATCACGAAGATCGCGCCGAGCAGCGGCAGGCCGAGGAGCAGCGGCAGGATGAAGGCGCCGGGCATCATGTTCACTTGCCTCCCGCCTTCGCCGCCGAGGGCGCGGCGGCCCCGGGCTTCGCCGCCGGGAACACGACGTGCGTGGTGACGACCTTCGCCTTGCCGGACACCTTGTCGGTGATCTCGAGCCGGACGAACGGGCCGACCTCACCGGTGGGACGGACGAGCAGCGGATCGTCGAGGTAGTCGGTCCTGGGATCGATCTTGGGGGCCTGGTTGCCCTTGGCGCGCTCGGCCGCGAGCCGCGCCTCCGCCTCGGGCGTGAGGTCCCAGGCGCCGTCGCCGCGCAGGTCCCACCGCAGCGTCGCGCCCTCACCCGCCAGCCCCGAGCCCGGGTAGGCCTGGAGCTCGACGCCCTCGGGCACGAACCGGTACGAGATGCCCGGGTGCGCGGCGCGTCCGGTCAGCAAGAAGATCAGCGCCGCGCCGAGGATGATCCCGACCATGTAGCGCTGGACCTGGCCGTTCTGGATCCACCGGGTGACCCGGCCGAACACCGACACCGCCATCGCGGAGCCGTTGACCAGCACGGTGTCGATCAGGAACCGATCGACGAGCTGGAACAGCCCGCGGGCGAGCCAGCGGAACGGGCCGAGGATGATCTTCTCGTAGAGCTCGTCGACCCACAGCTTGTTCTTCGACGCCTGGTAGAGCGCGCGGGCGTTCGGGTCGTGCTCGACGAGGTTGGCGATGCCGGCGGACGGGCCCTTGCCGTAGATCCGCCACGCCATGAAGATGCCGGCGAGCCCGACGACCGTGGCCGTGATCATCAGCCAGATGATCTTGGTCTTGGTCAGGTGCTCGGCGCCGGCGACGGTCGGCGCGTCGGCGACCGACGGGTCGAGCCAGTAGCTCACCCCGTGGAACACCTTCTGCCAGCCGTGCGCGTGCCACAGGTGCGGCATGCCGAGCCAGCCGACCAGCACGGTGCCGATCGCCAGGACCACCAGCGGGAACGTCATCGCGAACGGCGACTCGTGGATGTGGTGCTGCGTCTCCTCGTCGGCGCGGCACTCGCCCGCGAACACGAGGAAGTACAGCCGCCACATGTAGAACGCGGTGCCGAGCGCGGCGACGGTCAGGCCGGCCCACAGGAACTTGCCGTACCAGGCCGGCCAGCCGTCGAGGTGCGCCGCGTACGCGCCGGCGAGGATCTCGTCCTTGGAGAAGAACCCGGCCAGGCCCGGGAACCCGGCGATCGCCAGGCAGTAGATGAGGAACGTGGCGTGGGTGATCGGCAGGCGCTTGCGCAGCCCGCCCATCTTCATGATGTCGCCCGAGCCGCTCATCGCGTGCATGACCGAGCCGGCGCCGAGGAACAGGCCGGCCTTGAAGAACGCGTGGGTGACGACGTGGAAGATGCCGAACGCGTAGTTGCCGGTGCCGACCGCGACGAACATGAAGCCGAGCTGGCTCACGGTCGAGTACGCCAGGACCTTCTTGAGGTCGGTCTGGGCGAACGCGTAGAACGCCGCCGTCAGCGCCGTGAGCAGGCCGATCGTCGAGACGACGATCAGCGCGGTCGTCGACATCGAGAACAGCACCGACATCCGGGCGACCATGTAGACGCCGGCGGTGACCATCGTCGCCGCGTGGATCAGGGCGGAGACCGGCGTGGGGCCGGCCATCGCGTCCGGCAGCCACACGTACAGGGGAATCTGCGCGGACTTGCCGCACGCGCCGATGAACAGCAGGATGCCGGCGGCGGCGGCGAGGCGCTCGCCGCCCCAGAACGACTTGCCGTAGGCCGCCTTCGCCGCGTCGCTCGACAGCGTCGCGAAGTCCAGGCTGTTGCCCGCGCCGAGGTCCTTCGTCGCCCAGTACAGCAGGAACATCCCGAGCAGGAACGCGAAGTCACCGATGCGGTTGACGACGAACGCCTTGCGGCCGGCGTTGGCGTAGTCCTCGCGCTCGAAGTAGAAGCCGATCAGCAGGAAGCTGCAGACGCCGACGCCCTCCCAGCCGATGAACATCACCGGCAGGTTCGAGCCGAGCACCAGGATCAGCATCGAACCCATGAACAGGTTCAGGTAGCCGAAGTACGCGGCGTAGCGCTTCTCGTCGGCCATGTAGCCGGTCGAGTAGATGTGGATCAGCGTGCCGATGAACGTCACGACGAAGCACATCACCGCGGACAGCGTGTCCATGCGGAACGCGAGCTCGACCTTGAAGTTGCCGACCTCGATCCACGTGTAGACGACCTGACGCAGCTCGCCGCCGACGTAGCCGGTGGCCTTGTAGACGCCCCACAGCTCCCACAGCGTCCACAGGACGACGCCGAGCGAGGCGGAGACCGACGCGACCGCGACCGCGTGGACGAACCCGCGCGACAGCTTGCGGCCGACGGTGAGGTTGATCAGCGCGCCGAGCAGCGGCAGCAGCGGGATCAGGAACAGTTTGGAGGCCATGGTCCGCTTCCGTGCCTCAGTACTTCAGCGTGGTCATGCGGTCGACGTCGATGTGACGCCGCCCGCGGAAGACCGCGACCAGGATGGCGAGCCCGACCGCCACCTCGGCGGCCGCGACGGCGATGACGACGAGCGCGAACGAGTGTCCGCCGACGTCGCCGTGCATGCGGGCGAAGGTGATGATCGCGATGTTGGCGGCGTTGAGCATCAGCTCGATGCTCATCATCACGATCAGCGCGTTGCGGCGGATGAGCACGCCGACCACGCCGATCGCGAACAGGATCGCCGAGAGCACGAGGAAGTGCCCGTAGCCGATGTGGGTGACCACGCTGTTCATGACGCCTCCCCGGCGGCCGCGTCGCCCTCGGCCGCGTCGTCATCGTCCGCCTTCAGCGGGCGGGCGATCGCGATCGCGCCGACCACGGCCACCAGCAGCAGGATGGAGACGGCCTCGAACGGGAACAGGTACTCGTTGAACAGGTTCCACCCGACGCCCGCCGTCGAGCCCCAGTCGTAGAGCGTCGGGGCGTCGGTCGGCGCGCCCGGCGGCACGACGACCGGCGGTGGCGCGAGCAGCGCGTCCGCCGGCGCCTTGACCGACGCCAGCAGCGAGCCGAGGCGGAACGTGAGGTAGGCCAGCGCGATGCCGGCGAGGATCTTGCCCGGCAGCCCGACCAGGCCCCACGGCTCGTCCTCGGGCCGGTTGAGGATCATGATGACGAAGACGAACAGCACCATGATGGCGCCGGCGTAGACGAGCATCTGGATGACCGCGAGGAAGCTCGCGTAGAGCATCATGTACAGGCCGGCGACGGCGAAGAACGTCCCGACCATGCCCATCACCGCGGCGATCATGTTCCGCCGCGTGATCACGAAGATCGCCCCGCCGATCATCCCCAGGGCGAAGATCCAGAACAGCACGGCCATCGCCGGGCCGTTGCTGTTGATGACGTCGCGGGCCCTGGGATCCTCGATCCGCGGCGCGGGAGTGCCGGCCGCGGGCGCGGCGGCTGGCTTCGCGGCGCCGTCGACGATCTGGATGCGCGGCGCGGTGCCGCGCGGCGCGGTGCCGGGCTGCGCGGTCGGCGCCGGCGCCGCGCCCGGGGCGCGCTCCGCCGGCTGCGCGGCGGCGACGCCGCCGGTCAGCGAGAGCGCCGCGACCAGCGCGATCGCGACGACCGCGAGCCCGGTGACGAGGCGAACGAGCGAGGTCCTCATGCCGCGCGACCTCCCCCCGCGCCGGCCACGACGGTCGACTGCGCCATGCGCGCCTCGAAGTCGGCGCGGAACTTGGTCAGGAAGCCCATCATCGGCCAGGCCGCGGCCTCGCCGAGGGCGCAGATCGTGTTGCCCGCGATGCCGTGAGCGATCGACCCGAGCAGATCGAGGTCGCCCGGGTGGCCCTTCTTGTAGGCCACGCGCTTGGCGACCTTCTCCATCCACGCCACGCCCTCGCGGCACGGCGTGCACTGGCCGCACGACTCGTGGGCGTAGAACTTCATGATCCGCCAGACGAACATCGGGATGTCGGTCGAGTCGTCGGCGACGACGATGCCGCCGGAGCCCGCCATCGTGCGCAGCTTGCGGCCGCCGCCCATGTCGAAGTCCTGGCCGGGGCGGACCTGCACGACCTTGATCCGCTCGTCGGTCTGCAGCGCGTCGAACTCGCACGGCACGTCGAGCTCGTCGGCGTCGAGCGGCGGCATCGACGAGCCGCCGGGGATCACCGCCTTGACCGTGCGGCCGGGCAGCGCCCCGCCGCAGACCTCGTCGATGATCTCGCGGAACGTGATGCCCATCGGCAGCTCGTAGACGCCGGGGCGCTGGACGTGGCCGGACACGCACACGACGCGCGTACCGCCGGAGCGGCCGACGCCGAGGTCCGAGAACCACTTGCCGCCGTTCTGCACGATGAACGGCACGTTCATCAGCGTCTCGACGTTGTTGACGATCGTCGGGTTGCCGAACAGGCCCTTGACCGCCGGGAACGGCGGCTTGAGCCGCGGCTGACCGCGCTCGCCCTCGAGCGAGTTGAGCAGCGCCGTCTCCTCGCCGCAGATGTACGCGCCGGCGCCGCGGTGGACCGTGAGGTGACAGGCGAAGCCGGTGCCGAGCACGCTGTCGCCGAGGTAGCCGCGCTGGTAGGCCTCCTCGACCGCGCGGCGCAGCACCTCGACCTCGCGCATCATCTCGCCGCGGATGTAGATGTAGTTGACGCGAGCCTTGAGCGCGAACGCCGCGATGATCATGCCCTCGATGAGCAGGTGCGGGTCCCAGTAGACCAGCTCGCGGTCCTTGCACGTGCCCGGCTCGGACTCGTCGCAGTTGCAGACGAGGTGGACGTCCGTGGCGTCCTTGGGGACGAACGTCCACTTGACGCCGGTGTGGAAGCCGGCGCCGCCGCGGCCGCGCAGGTTCGACGCCTTGACCTCGTTGACGATGTCCTCGGGCCGCATCCCGAGCGCCTTGCGCAGCGCCTGGTAGCCGCCGCTCTTCTCGTACCCGGCGATGGTCCGCGCGTCCTCGTTGCCGAAGCGCGCGGTGACCACCTTGGTGCCACGTTCGGTCGGCATCACGCCACCTCGCCTTCGGGGTGCGGGTGCTTCTTGAGGTACTGCACGATCTCGCGCACGCCCTCGGGCGTGACGTCGAGGAAGTACCGCGTGCCGCACAGCACCGCCGGCGCGTTGGCGCAGGCGGCGATGCACTCCTCCTCGACGAGCGAGAACTCGGCGTTCGACTCGCCGCGCTCGAGCCCGAGCTCGCGCTCGAACGACTCGAGCACGGGGTAAGCGCCGCGCAGCATGCACGACACGTTCGTGCACACGCGCAGCGTCTGGCGTCCCCCCGGTTCGCGGCGGAACATGGTGTAGAAGGTCGCGACCCCGTAGACGTGCGGGTACGGCAGCTCCAGCGTGCTGGCCACGAGGCGCAGCGCGTCGTCGCTGAGATGCCCGAACTCCTTCTGCGCGAGGTGCAGCGCGGCGAGCACCACCGGCTTCTTGCTCGGGTAGCGCTCGCACAGGTCCGCGATCTTCCGTTGGCTGTCGGCGGAGAATTCGAGTGACATCGGCAGCTTGACTCGCCCCGTAGGTTGGCCGAGCGCGCGCACCCTAACCAAGATCCACCGCTCAAGTCAATGGAAGGGGCCCGCCGAAACGGGCGCGAATTCGGGGATCTCGGCGCGGTTTGGGGCTCCGGCGCCGTGGTAGGAAGGCGGGCGATGTCCGAGTCCCCTGTCAGCGCCGAGCTGACCCGGTTCGAGCAACTCGCCCTCCGCGTCGCGCGCGCCACCAACGAGGTCCCCGGGCTCAAGCGGCTCCAGGGGGTCTTCCTGCGCGGGATCTCGTACTCGTGGATCCGGCAGACCGTGCTCCGCCGGACCCTGGTCGAGGGCCTCGACGAGGTGGCCGCCCTGCGCCCCGACCGCGGGGTCATCATGGCCTCGAACCACCGCAGCTTCTTCGATCAGTACATCCTGCTGCTGTCGATGTACGGCGGCGGGGCGCGCTGGGCCAAGCGGCTGTACTTCCCGGTCCGCGCCAACTTCTTCTACGAGCACCCGGCCGGGGCGCTGCTGAACCTGATGATCGGCGGCAACGTCATGTACCCGCCGGTGTTCCGCCAGGCCGAGCGCGCGGCGCTGACCAGGGACTCGGTCGACCGCATGGTGCGCTTCCTGGGCGAGCCGGGCACGGTGATCGGGATCCACCCCGAGGGGACCCGCGGCAAGGGGCCCGATCCGTACGAGATGCTGCCGGCCCAGCCGGGCATCGGCCAGCTCGCGCTGCAGAGCCACGCGATCGTCGTGCCGGCCTGGGTCAACGGCCTGTCCAACGACATCGTCGGCGACGTCCGCGACAACTTCACGCCGGGCGTCCGCCGCGTCCGCCCGCTGATCGTGGTGCTCGGCGCCCCCGTCGACTACAGCGAGTTCACGGCGCAGAAGCCGCGGCCGACGCTCTACAAGAAGACCGCCGACCTGATCCGCAAGCGCATCGGCGAGCTCGGCGAGCGCGAGCGCGAGCTGCGCCGCCAGTGCCTCGCCGGCGAGATCGCCGACGACGATCCGCGGTGGCTGGCCAACCGCGGCACGCCGGCGATGCTGCCGCGGATCGACGACTGACCGGTCGACGCCGGCGGCGAGCGGCCCAGACCGGCCCACGACGGCAAGCGTGCCGGCGGTCGACGCGACCGGCACCGCCGGCGTGGCAGGATCGTGTCGATGCAGCCCTCCCTCGCGACCCTGGCCGCGGTCGTCGCCGCGCTCAGCCTGATCCCCGCCTGCGATCGCCGCGATGATCGAGGCGCCCCCTGCGAGTGGCGCGGCCGCACGTACAGCTCCGGCGCTTACTTCGACGCCGGCGACGGGTGCAACACCTGCGAGTGCCTGGACGGCGAGGTCGCGTGCTCGGCGATCGCGTGCGTGCCGCCCGACGCCGCCGGCCCCGCGGTCGACGCCGGCCCCGTGTCGTGCGCGCCGAGCGGGAGCTGCGTCGACGGCCCGAGCTGCGGCGGCGTGTGCTGCGACCAGGGCGAGCAGTGCGTCGACGGGGCGTGCTCGTGCGGCGGCGGGGCGGCGTGCGCGCCGGGCGACGTGTGCACCACCGGCGTGCGGATGGAGCCGGGTTCGTGCGGCGGGCTGTGCTGCGGCGCGACGGCGCCGTGCCCGCCCTGAGGCGAGGGTCCGCCCGAGCCGACTCCGTACAGGCGCTGCGAGCCCGTCTGCGGGCGAGCCAGCCGATCGACAGAGCCTGCGAGGCTGAAAGCCTCCCAGGCTCTGATCGCCCGCAACCTCGGGCATCGCGGTTGCCAGCGGCTGCCACCACGGACCGGCGGTCAGTCGATTACGCTGCCCGGATGAAGACCCGGACCTGGTTCGTGGCGGCGGTGGCCGCCCTTTCGGTGGCCGCGTGCGCGGGCGGCGGCAAGCCGGCGCCCGCCTCGCCCGAGACGAGCGCGGAGTGGGAGATCACCGAGGAGCCGCTGCCCGCGGCCGAGGCGCCGCCGGCGGTGCCGCTGCAGGTGACGGACATGCAGCCGCGCGGCGGGGCCGCCGGCGGCGGCGACACCGTGACGTTCACCGGCGCGAGCTTCCTGGTCGAGGGCGCGCCGCGCGCCGTCCACGTCTACTTCGGCGACCACGAGGCCACCGACGTGGCCGTCGTCGACGACGCGACGTTCACCGTGCATGCGCCGGACGGTCCGGCGGCGACGGCGGTCGACGTCAAGATCGTGTTCGAGCCGGGCGGCGAGATCACCCTGCCCGGCGCGTACGCCTACGCGCCCGCGGCGACCGCCGCGGCGCCGTGAGCCGGGCCGCCGCTACTTCGGCGGCATCCGCAGCGCGCCGTCGAGCCGGATCGTCTCGCCGTTGAGGTAGCCGTTGGCGACGATCGCGGCGACCAGCTCGCCATACTCGGCCGGATCGCCGAGGCGCTTGGGCCCGACGACGTCGGCGGCGAGCGCCGCGCGCTTGTCCTCGGGCAGCCCGGCGAGCATCGGCGTGTCGAAGATGCCCGGCGCGATCGTCACGACGCGGATGCCGGCGGGCGCGAGGTCGCGCGCCGCGGGCAGCGTCATGCCGACGACGCCGGCCTTCGACGCGGCGTAGGCGATCTGGCCGATCTGGCCGTCGTAGGCGGCGACCGACGCGGTGTTCACGATCACGCCGCGCTCGCCGCCGTCGGTCGGCTCGGTCCGCGCGATCGCCGCCGCGGCGAGCCGCAGGACGTTGAACGTGCCGACGAGGTTGATCCCGACGACGGTCTGGAACAGGCCCAGGTCGTGCGGCTTGCCCGTCTTGTCGAGCGTGCGCGACGCCCAGCCGACGCCCGCGCAGCTCACCGCGACCCGCAACGGCCCCAGCTCGCCGGCGCGCGCGACCGCGGCCTCGACCTGCGCGGCGTCGGTGACGTCGGCCTTGACGTAGACCGCGCGGCCGGCGAGCTCGGCGGCGAGCGCCTCGCCCTTGGCCTCGTCGCGGTCGACGATCACGGCCTTGGCGCCGCCGGCGACGAGCCGGCGCAGGGTGGCGGCGCCGAGCCCCGAGGCGCCGCCGGTGACGAGTGCAACAGCTCCGTCCAGCTTCATGACGGCCTTATAGCGCGGGGCGCGGCGCGCGGGGCCGCATCAGGCGTCGCCGAGCCCGTGGCGCAGCATCTTCTTGCGCAGGCCCTCGCGGGTGAGGCCGAGCGCGCGCGCGGCCTCGGCGCGGTTGCCGCCGCTGGCGGCGAGCGCGCGGCGGATCATGTGGGTCTCGGCGCGCTCGACGATCGCCGCGATCGCGTCCTTGATGTCGCCGACCTCGAGCTCCTCGACGAACCGCGGCGACTCGGCGGGCCCGTGCTGGATCGCGTCGCCGAGCTGGTCGCGGCCGATCCGCCCGTCGGGCCCCGGATCCCCGACGGTGACCACCCGCTCGACCTCGTGCAGCAGCTCGCGCACGTTGCCCGGCCAGCGGTAGGCGCACAGCGCGTCGAGCGCCTCGGGCGTGAAGCCCGCGATCCGGCGCCCCTGCGCCGCCGCGACGCGACGCACGAACGCCGCGGCGAGCACCGGCACGTCGGTCGGGCGCTCGCGCAACGGCGGCAGCCGCAGCGGCACGACGTGCAGCCGGTAGTACAGGTCCTCCCGGAACCGGCCCGCCGCGACCTCGGCGGCGAGGCCGCGGTTGGTCGCCGCGAGGATCCGCGCGCGGACCTTGATCGGCGCGCGGCCGCCGACGCGCTCGACCTCGCGCGCCTCGAGCACGCGCAGCAGCTTCGCCTGCACGACCAGCGGCAGCTCGCCCAGCTCGTCGAGCAGCAGCGTGCCGTCGCCCGCCTGCTCGAACCGGCCGGCGCGGCGGTCGACGCCGGTGGCCACGCCCTTCTCGATCCCGAACAGCTCGGCCTCGAGCAGCTCGGCCGGGATCGCGGCGCAGTTGATCGCGACGAACGGCGCCGCGGCGCGCGGCGACAGCGCGTGGATCGCGCGCGCCACGACCTCCTTGCCGGTGCCGCTCTCGCCGGTGATCAGCACCGTCGCGTCGGTCGGCGCGACCTTGTGGATCGTCGCGACGACCTCGCGCATGCGGTCGCTGTCGCCGAGCAGCCCCTCGATCCGCGCGCGCTCGCGCAGCTCGTCGCGCAGCTCGGTGTTCTCGGCGACGAGCCGGGCGCCGTCGCGGCGCAGCGCGGCGACCGCGCGCGCCGTCGTCACGACCGCGCCGGCGTGGTTGGCGAGGATCTGGAGCAGGTCGAGATCGCGCGGGCTCCACCGCGGCCGCTCGCCCGGCGCGTCGGCGTAGATCCAGCCGAGGACGCGCGGCGCGGCCGCGGCGTCGCGACCGCGGATCGGGACGCACACCACCGCGCGCGCGGCGGCGCCGGCGCCGTCCACGGCGAGGACGGCCTGGCCGGCGCGGGCGCGCGCGACCGCGGCGGCGGCGAGGGCGCGCGGCGCCGCGGGGCGATCTGCCCGCGCCGCGCCGTGATCGGCCACGAGCTCGCGCGCGTCCGGGCCGCCGTCGCCGAGCCGGAGCACGCAGCGCTCGGGCGCGAGCGCGTGATCGGCGAGCTCGAGGACGCGCCGCGCCAGCTCGCCGACCTCGACGTCCGGGTCGAGGACGCGGCCGAGCTGGTAGAGGAGCTGCAGCGTGCGCCCCTCGCCCGCCCACCGCTCGGCCTCCGCGGCCGGCGCCGCCAGGGTCAGCGACGCCGGGTCGACGCCGTCGCGCACGACGTGTTCGATCAGCGGCGCGTCGCGCAGGAACGTCGCGGCCGCCGCCGCCGCGGGATCCTGGACGGTCAGCCGCGCGCGCCCGACGGCGAGCAGGTCGCCGGCGCGCAGCTCGCGCGGGCCGTCGAGGCGCTCGCCGTTGACGCGCGTGCCGTTGGTCGAGCCGAGGTCCTCGAGCCGCAGCGCGGCGCCGTCGCGGACGAGCGCCGCGTGCTCGCGGGAGATGCCCTCGTCGCGGAGGATCAGCCCGCAGCTCGCGCCCCGGCCGATCAAGGTGCGACCTGCCGGCACCTCGAACGCCAGCGCGCCGCCGTCGGACAGCTCGACGCGGAGCACGGGGCCGGGCGCGGCGACGGCCGGCGCCGCCCGCACGGTCACTTGCCGATCGGCGGCAGCGCAGGGTCGTCGCCGAAGGTCTGGCAGCCGCTCTCCTGACAGAACGTGGCGATCTTGGTGCGAGCCACGGGGTCGAGACAGACCTCGGACCAGCACAGCAGCTTGGACCCACCCGCCACCGCGCCCATCGCGCCCTGGCTCAGCTCCCGCACGCGCTCCCGCTTCAACGTCAGCTTGCCGAAGTTCTTCATCATCGCCTCCGTGCCTGTGTGTGCCGGTCGAGACACCGGCCGGCCCCGTTGTGACGGCGCTCGTAACACGATCCGGCGCGCCCGGGGCGTGGCAAGACGTGGCAGCCGCGACTGACCGCAAGAACGGTCGGCGATCTCACCTATTATTCGCGCCGATCGTGACCAGGCCGACGCGAGACGACGACGCGACCCCCGTGCTGCCGACCGAGCCGGCGCCGCCGGCCGCGGCGCCGACGACCGCGCCGCTCGCGGCCGGCGAGCGCTACCTCGTCGCCGGCGAGGTCGCGCGCGGCGGCATCGGGCGCGTGCTGCGCGCGACCGATCGTCGCCTCGACCGCCCGGTCGCGATCAAGGAGCTGCTCGGCGGCGGCCACGGCGCCGCGGCCCGGTTCGAGCGCGAGGCGCGACTGACGGCGCGGCTGCAGCACCCCGGCATCGTCCCGGTCTACGACGTCGGCGAGCGCGGCGGCGAGCCGTTCTACGCGATGAAGCTCGTCGCCGGCCGGACCCTGGCCGAGCTGATCCGCGACGCGCCGACGCTGCAGGCCCGCCTCGCCCTGTTGCCGCGCGCCCTCGCCGTCGCCGAGGCGCTCGCCTACGCGCACAGCGAGCACGTGATCCACCGCGACCTCAAGCCGTCGAACGTGCTGGTCGGCGACTTCGGCGAGACCCAGGTGATCGACTGGGGGCTCGCCAAGGATCTGCGGGACGCGCCGGCGCCGGCCGAGCGCGCCGGGGACGGCGCGGCGAGCGCCACGGCCGACGGGCGCACCGTGGCCGGCGCGGTGATGGGCACGCCCGCGTACATGCCGCCCGAGCAGGCCGCCGGCGAGCCCGTCGACGCGCGCGCCGACGTCTACGCGCTCGGCGCGCTGCTCTACCACCTGCTCGCCGGGGAGGCGCCGTACCGCGGCGCGTCCGCCGAGGTCGTCGTGCGAGGGCTGCGCGCCGGGCCGCCGCCGGCGCTGCGCGAGCGCGTCCCCGGCGCGTCGCCCGATCTGGTGGCGATCGTCGAGCGCGCGATGGCGCGCGACGTCGCGGCGCGCTACCCCGACGCCGGCGCGCTGGCGGAGGACCTGCGGCGGTTCCTCACCGGTCAGCTCGTCGCGAGCTACCGCTACTCGCGCGCCGCGCTGCTCGCGCGGTGGCTGCGCCGTCACCGCGCCGTCGTCGCGGTCGCGGCGGTGCTGCTCGCCACGCTGGCGATCACCGCCACCGTCAGCGTGCGCCGGATCCTGCACGAGCGCGACCGCGCCGCGCGCGAGCGCGACGTCGCGACCACGCGCGGCGAGGAGCTGCGCCTGCTGCAGGCGCGCGCCTCGCTCGCCGCGGACCCGACCGCGGCGGCGGCGTGGCTGCGCGATCTGCGCGGGGCGCTGCCGCGCCACGACCGCGCCGCGCGGCTGATCGCGACCGCGGCGGCCGGACGGGGCGTCGCGCGCCACGTCCTGCGCGGCCACGACCGCGGCGTCACGCGGCTCGCCTACGCGCGCGACGGGCGGTGGCTGGCCTCGGCCGGCCGGGACGGCGCGATCGTGGTGTGGCGCCGCGACGGCGACCGGTTCGTCCGCGCCGCGACGCTCGTCGGCACCGCGCCGGCGGCCGCGCTCGAGCTCGCGCCCGACGGGACCTGGCTCGTCACCGCCGACGTCGCCGGCGCGGTCCACCGCTGGGACGTGCGCACGGGCGCGGGGCGCGAGGTGCTGCGCGGGCTCGGCGTCGGCGGGCTCGTGCTGGTCACGCCCGACGGCGCGATCGTCGCGGCGACGACGCGCGGCGAGCTGGTCCGGTGGAGCGGCGGCGCGACGGCGGTCGTCGCGGCCGTCCCCGACGGGATCACGGCGCTCGCGGCGACGCGCGACGGCGCGACCCTGGCGCTCGGCGCCGGCGGCGGGGACGCCGTCGTGCTGGCGCCGTCGGGCGCGGTCCGCGCCCGCTTGCCCCACCCCGCCGCGCTCACCGCGCTCGCGTTCTCGCCCGACGGCGCGTGGGTGGCGACGGCGTGCGACGACGGCCGCGTCCGGGTGTGGCCCGCGGCGGGCGGCGCGCCGCGCCTGCTCGCCGCCACCGGCGGGGCGCCGACGCACCTGCGGTTCGCGCCCGACGGCGCGTGGCTGGCCGGAGGCGACCACCTCGGCCTGCTCGCCCGGTGGGACGTCGCGACCGGCGCGGCGCGCCTCGCCGTCCACGGCGCCTCGATCTTCGCGCTCGAGGTGACGTCCGACGGCCGGACGATCGCCACCGCGCACAAGGATGGCGCGGCGCGGCTGTGGAGCCCGTCCGACGGCGCCGCGCAGGTGCTCGCCGGACATCAGGTGCCGGTCATCGCGCTCGCGCTCGCGCCGGACGGCGCCGAGCTCGCGACCGGCGCCGAGGACGGCTCGATCCGGATCTGGCCGGTGGCGCCGCGCGATCACGCGCTCGCGACCACCCTCGCGACGGACGTGCGGCGCCTGGTGCACGCGGCCGGCGCGCCGGTCGTCGTGGCCGGCGCGCGCGACGGCGGCGTCGTGGCGTGGGACGGGCGCGCCGGCGCGGCGCGCACGCTGCGCGCGCCCGGCGGCGCGGAGATCACCGGGCTCGCGGTCGACCGCGACGGGACGGTCGTCGTCGTCGGGGACAGCGCCGGCGTGGTCGAGCGCTGGGACCTCGCGACCGGCGCGCGCCGCGAACTCGGGCGCCACGCCGGCGACGTCGGGTGGCTCGCCGTGGCCCCGGACGCGTCCCGCGTCGCGAGCGGCGGGGTCGACGGGCGCACGCTGGTGTGGAGCGCCGACGCCGGCGCGCCCGTCGCGCTCGCCGAGGCGGGGGCGCCGGTGCTGCACGTCGCGTTCGACGCGCGCGCCGCGCACGTCGTGACCGGCGACGCCGACGGCGTCGTGCGGTGGTGGGACCTCGCGACCGGGACCGGCCGCGAGCTCGGGCGGCACCGCGCCGCGGTGCTGCGCGCGGTCGTGCTCCCCGACGACCGCCGCGTCGTGACCGCGGGCGTCGACGGCGAGGTGTGGCTGTGGGACGTGGCCGGCGGCGACGCGGTCCGGCTCGGGGCCCACGCCGACGTCGTCGCCGACGTCGCCGTGTCGGCCGACGGTCGTCGCGTCGCGACCGCGAGCTGGGACGGGACGATCGGCGCGTGGGACGTCGACGCGGCGCGCGGGCACGCGATCGCGGGGCACGGCGCCGGGATCCAGGTCAACGCCGTCGCGCTCTCCGCCGACGGCGCGCGCGTCGTCTCCGCCGGCGAGGACGGCGGCGTGCGCGTGTGGACGTGGGACGGCGCGCCGGTGCGCGAGCTCGTCGGCCACGCCGGCTTCGTCACGCGGCTCGCGCTGTCGGCGGACGGCGCCCTCCTCGCGTCGGCCGGCGCCGACGGCGCGGTCCGCCTGTGGCAGGACCCGCTGGCGCCGCCGACCGCCACGCCCGACCTCGCGGCCTGGCTGGAAGCGATGACCACCGCGGCGGTCGGCTCCGGTGGAGCGGTCGCCACGCCGGTCGAGTGACCCACCGCCAACGCGCGTGGGCGTTCGCCAACCACCGTTGCCTGGCGGCGGTGGAGGGTGCGTGCGGCAACGCCGCGTCGCCGAACGCGCACCGCGCGGCACGAGCGCTGCAACGGGCGGGCGCATGCACACCCGCACGACCCTCTTGCTCCTCGCCGGCGCCACCGCGCTCGGCGCCGCACTGTGGGGCAGCGCAGCGCCCGCGCCGCGCGCCGCCTCCACGCCACGATCGCCCGCGACCAACAGCGCCGCCGCCGCCACGCGCGACGCGCGGACGCTGGCCGGCGTGATCCCCGCCGCGGCCACCGCCGCGATCGAGGCGCGCCACCGCGCGGCCCGCGACGCGGAGCTCGCGGCGTCGGCACCAGACGCGGCCGCGTACGCCGCGCTCGTCGCCGGCGCGCGCGCGTTCGCGCCGACCGCCGGAGACCGCGCGCTCGACGAGGTGACGCGATGAAGCGGCTGGTCGCGGCGAGCCTCCTCGCCACCGTCCCGGCCACCGTCGCCGTCGCCGGCGACGCCCTGGGCCCCGCGCCGACGGGCCGCGGCAGCCTCGACGGCGACGGCGTGTCGCTCGGGCTCGCCCCGATCGAGTCACCGGCCGGCGACGACGCCGATCCGCTCGGGCTCGGGCTCGTGGTCGAGGACGCGGCGAGCGTCGACCCGGCGGGCTACCCGCTGCGCGCGATCCCGGTCCAGCTCACGCCCGGCCGGGTCTGGGAGCTGCGCACCAACGACGTGCTGACGGCGTTGCCGGGCGCGCCATCGCCCGACGCGGTCCTCGCGGTCGCCGGCGCCGACGGCGTCTCGCGCGGCGCCGCCGACGGCTGCGCGAGCGGCAAGACGTTCGCGTGGGAGCCGTCCTGCCTGACCGTGACCGTGCCGTGGGACGCCGCCGCCGCCCACACCGTCTACCTGCGCGCGGCCCGCGCGTGGACGCCGGGCCAGACGACGGTGTGGAAGCGCGACGTCACGTACCCGTGGCGGCCGGGGCCCTACGAGGCCATCACCGACGGCGAGGTCACGTTCGGCGGCGCGACGGTCTCGCTCGACACGTCGGCGACCGACGACGCCGAGGCGCAGACGTGGCACCGCCCCGGCCCGGCCGAGCGCCACGCCCTGTGGGTCCTGCGACCCGACGGGCTCGCGGTCGCCGCGGCCCACGTCGGCGACGGCCACCTCGGCCTCGGCGCCGGCGCGGCGCTGCCGCGGGGCGAGCGCGTCGTGATCGCGTACGGCCCGGCGCGGGCCGATCACGCCGGCCCGGTCGGCCACGTCCTCCACCTGCCGACGGTCGATCCCGACACCGACCAGCTCCTCGACTGGGACGGCGACGGGCTGAGCCTGTACGTCGAGGCGCGCCTGCGCAGCTGCGACCGCCCCGACCAGCTCGCGCCGTCGGACACGTTCGCGTGCGCGGGGCCGCCCGGCTGCGGCGAGCGCGACGCGTTCCACGCGCCGACGTGCCGGGCGTCGCTGCGCGACACCGATCGCGACGGCCTCGGCGACTGGGTCGAGGTGCACGGCGCGACGGCGGCGCTGCTCACGGGCAACGAGCTGACGCGGTGGCTCGACGCGACCCCGCGCGCGCCGTCGCTCGAGCTGCAGCGCATGGGCGCCGATCCCGCGCACCGCGACCTGTTCGTCGAGCTCGACGCGTTCGACCAGGGCCCGAGCTCGGCGGACACGTGGGAGGGCTTCTACCCGTCGACGATCCGCGGCATCGGCGGCGGCGCGGACTTCTTCGAGGCGATCCAGGCGGTGTTCGATCACGCGCCGGCGTGGATGAACCCCGACGGCACGCCCGGGATCCGCCTGCACTGGGACGTCGGCGTCGCCAACACGAGCGATCCGACGAGCACCGTCTACAACGACTGGGGCGGCGGCAACTCGATGCTCTGGGTCGGCGACGGCGCCACGTGCAACCGCGAGCAGGCCTACGAGAACACCGCGACGTGCGTCGAGGCCAACGGGCGACCGACGTTCGCGCCTGAGCGCCGCGGCCTGTTCGTCCACGGCTCGGACACGCCCGGCACCAGCGGCGGACAGGCATCGTCACGGCTGCCGACGTACACGGCTGCCGCGACCGAGGCCCACGCGCACGAGCTGGGCCACCTCGGCCGCCTCGACCACGAAGGGCCCGAGGGCTCCGCCGCGCAGCGCAGCGCGTTCGCCGGCAACCGCCGCGCGAACTATCCCTCGATCATGAACTACGCCTACGAGTTCTCGAACGGCGTGACCGGCGACGAGACGATCTGGGGCCGCGTGTCGTTCAGCGCCGGCGACGAGCGCGTCGGCTCGTCGAGCCGCCTCCCCGAGAGGTGCGCGCTCGCCGACGCCACCGCGATCCTCATCACCGCGGCCGACGCCGATCCGTCGACGCCGTGCATCGATATCGACTGGAACCGCGACGGCGTGGTCGCGGGCGAGGCGCCGGCCGATCGGTGGCTCGCGCAGGAGCGCACCGCGCGGAGCACGACGCTCGTGCCGCGCGCCGGGCTGCGGGTCGTCCCGGACCTGTCGATCCAGGGCGCGGACACGCTGCTCATGGCGACCGGCCAGCCCGGGCCGGACGGCGCGGACTGGCTCGTGCTCCAGGCCGACCGCGACCGCGACTGCGCGCGCTACCCGGTCGGCGCCCCGCTCGCCTATCCGCCGTGCTTCGCGGCCGACGTCCCGCCCCTCGTCGCGCTCGGCCAGGATCTCCGCCCGATCGAGATCGACGCGGTCGCGATCGCCCCGATCACGCTCGACGTCGGCGACGGCCGATCGGACACCTCGATCGTGGTGTGGTCGCGCCACGGCCGGCTCCGCTGGGGGAAGCTCCGCGCGGTCCGGGATCGCGCCGACGCCGAGCTCGCGTTCGACGAGCACGCGGGCCTCGACCTCGTGACCGCCGGGGGCCTGCGGACGTTCGACGTGGAGACCTACCCGGGCGCAGACCTCGTGCACCTCGTCGCGATCGACGCCACCGGCGCGATCGTGGAGGGGACGTACGGCGAGCAGGAGGGGTACACGACCTGGTTGCTCCGCCCGGCCGACGGCGTCGTCGCCGTCGACGCCGCCGCGGTCGCGCTCGGGTTCAGCGACGAGGGCTTGTTCCTCGCCGTCGCCTCCGCCACGGGCGACGTCCGGCTCTACGATCACGACCACTGGTCCCACCAGTGGCGGCACGTCCAGACGCTGCCCGCGGCGGCGCAGCCGGGGATCCGCCCCGAGGAGGGGATCGCGCTGGCCGCCGTCGTCGACGCCTACGCGGGCGAGCCGTCGAGCCAACAGCGGCTCCACCTGTACTACCGCGTCGACGACGGGCGGCTCCAGGTGCGGACCTCACCGCTGGCGACGGCGACCGGTTCGTGGTCGGCGCCGACGGACCTGCGTGGCGTCCCGGCGGGGTACGGCGTCGCCGCGGCGCTGTACGACGATCGCGATCTGCTCGACCGTGGTCGGCGAGGGCTGCGCCTCCTCACGGGCGACTCCGCGATGCGACGCGAGGACTGCCCGGCGGGCACGGTGTGGACCCCGTACCGCGGCGCGTGCATCGACGTGCGCACGCTCCGGCCGCACCAGGAGGTCCGCTTCTACCCGTTCGCCGACGGCGTCGATCCGACGGTGTACGCGGACTACGACGACTGGCGCGGCCTGCAGTGGGGACAGTGCCACACGCTCGCGCTGCAGGGCCCGACGGAGGACCGCTGCCACTGCGGGCCACGCCCGGGCTACGTCGAGCCGACGCCCGACGGCGTGGTGCCGCAGCCCGACGCGTGGGTGGACGGCTGCGCGCCGCCCGCGGAGTAGCGGTCAGTCGACCTCGGGCAGGCACACGCCGCCCTCGCAGAACTCGCCCGTCGGGCACGGCGTGTCGGGGTTGCACTCCTGGCGATCGACCGACTCGACCCACTGCGCGATGTGGTTGCCGCTGGCGAAGTCCTGGAACGGCAGCCAGAACGCCGCGAAGCTCGGGTCCATGCCGGCCGCGGCGCGCGCCGGGTCGACGCCGACCATCCAGATCTGCGCGTTGCCGGCGCCGCGCAGGCCGTAGGCGCGGCGCGACGAGAACGTCAGCCACAGGACGTCGCCGCCCTGGTAGGCGTGGACCAGCGGCGCCCACTTCGGCCACGAGTCACCGCCCGGCGCCGGCGAGGCGTTGGCGAGCTGGACCGGCGCGCCGCCCGCCGCCGGCACGACCCACACCCGCGCGTCGACCGCGTCGTAGCTGTCCTCGAGCGCGCTCTTGTTGAACACGACGAGCGAGCCGTCGGGCGAGTACGCCGGGTAGTAGTTGTTGTCGGTCGCGCCGGTCGAGGCGACCAGCGGCTGGATGCCCTGCCACGTCGCGGTGTCGACCGTGAACAGGCTGCCGGCGTTGGTGCCGAGCGCGCCGCCGAACGGCACCGACTGGGCCGAGCGCGCGAACACCAGGCGATCGCCGTTGGGCGACCAGTCCGGCATCAGCGCGTTGGGCAGGACCTGCGTCTTGCCGGTGCCGTCGGTCGACGACCGGACCCACATGTTCGAGCCGTCCGAGCCGGCGAGCACCTCGCCGTCGGGCGAGAACGTCGTGAAGTTCGCGCCGTCGGTGTCGCCCGACGGGAACCCGCCGCCGAGCCCGCCCGCCGACCACAGCGACTCGCGCGTCGACACCCGGAACGTCTCGACCGCCGCCGGGCCGGGGATGTCGAGGCCAACCGCCATGCGCGAGCCGTCGCGGGTCAGCGTGTGGCAGCCGACGCAGGTCGTGCCCGCGGTCTGCGTGACGTTGAGGTAGGTCTCGGCGCTCTGGCCGCGCCGCCCGAACTCGTAGCGCATGATCGAGCCGGCCGCGTTCCAGTAGTAGATGCCGCCGAGCAGGTCGTCGGCGGCGAACTGGATCCACTGCGCGGTCGACTCGCCGACCGACGTGCCGGACAGGCCGCGGACCTGGTACCACAGCGGCGTCTCGCCGCGCGCCGCGGTCGCGAGCAGCTCCCACGTGTCCTCCGACGGCAGCCACGCGCAGCCCGCGCCGAGCGTCGTGCACGGCAGGTAGATCGCCAGCTCGACCAGGTCGCCGGTGAACGTCAGCTCGAACAGGTCGTTGCTGCCGCCGCGCATGTAGTGCAGCTCGAGCGCGTTGAGGTTCGGCGGGACGATCACGCCCGACGCCGGGTAGACGATCGACGGCGCGGCGCCGCCGGGCGTGGCGCCGTCGAACCGGCCGGGCGCGTCGGCCGGCGCGCCCGGCTCGATCACGACGTGGCGCAGCATCAGCGTCAGCGCCGCCTCGCCGGTGAGGCCGTCCCACTCGGCGCGGACGGTGGTGCGGCCGGCGCGGTCGGGGGCCGAGGTGAACGTCGCGCCGGCGAACGTGCCCAGCGCGCTGTGCGCGACGGTCAGCGTCGCCTCGGCGGTGACGTCGGTCTCGCCGCCATCCTCGTCGACCGCGAGCACGACGTAGGCCTGCGTCGCGGCGACGCCGTTCTCGACGTGGAGCGTGACGTCGCCCGGCTCGATCCGGAGGCTGGGGCCGTCCGGGGTGTCGTCGTCGCCGGAGTCATCCCCGTCGGACGACGGGCCGCACGCGGCGACGGCGAGCGACAGGACGAGGAAGGCGAGCGAGAGCGCGGACTGACGGAGCGATGCCTGCATCGATGTACCCCCTGCGATCGGCGGGGGCAGGTTGGCAAGCCGTTGATCTGTCTGGTTGGTACACCATCTGTCGATGGGGACAGACGCGGGCAAGGGCGGTCGGCGCGCCCGGCCGGCGCGCGCGCCCCGCTGGTGCGCGCGCGGATGACCCGGCGCGTCGAGGTGCGTCGGGGCCCGTCGCGGCCCGTCGCGATCAGTCGACCGGGCGGATCACGGCGACGTCGACGAAGTCGGCGAGGCGCCAGCCCGCGGCGGTCGTCTCGATCAGCTCGCGCTCGTCGTCGAGCAGGCTGCGCAGCGTCTGGCGCAGCCGCTTGACCGCGACGTAGACGGTGTTGCGGTGGCGCAGCGGGTGGTACTCGTGGCCGCCCCACACGCCGAGGAACAGCTGCTCGGCGCTGACCGCGGCGCCCTGCGCCTCGACCAGCGCGGCGAGCAGCTCGCACGCCAGCGGGCGCCCGCGATCGACGCGGGTCTCCCCGGCCGCGGTCGCGGTGATCGTCGTCCGCGACGGCTCGACGACGACGCGGTGCGCGGCGCGCACCCGCTCGAGCTCGGCGTCGACGACGACGCCGGCGCCGGTGCGCGTCGTCACGCGGTGGCGCGCGCCGGCGACGAGGCCGAGCGAGGACAGCAGCGCGCGCACGCCGGGCGGCGCGTCGGCGCCGCTGGCGACCATCCGCAGCGCGCGGCCCTCGCCGTGATCGAGGAACGTGCCGCCCAGCGGCGACAGCCCCAGGCCGCTGGCGAGCGGGGCCAGCGACGTCGCGCCCGGCGCGCCCGACGCAGACGCGGCGACCGCCGTGACCGGCGTCGCGCCGGCGTTCGGGGCCGGCGCCGGGCCGAGCGCCCACGGCGCCGCGGCCGCGGTCGCGATCACGCGCGCCGCCGCGTCGTGATCGCCGCGCCGCGCCAGCAGCGCGCCGCGCACCAGCGCGACGCGACAGCGCACGCGCGCGTGGCCGCCGGCGATCGCGATCCGCTCCGCCGAGTCGAGCAGCTCGCTGGCGAGCGCGAGCTCCGCGGCGCGCGCCGGGTCGACCGCGCGCACGACCAGCGCCGCGGCGCGCGCCGCCTGGGCGCGCGCGACCATGCCGCTGCGCTCGGCCCGCTCGTAGTGCGCCTGCGCGCGCTCGGCCGAGGCCAGCGCCAGCGCCGGGTCGCCGCCGTGCAGCTCCAGCCCGGCGCGCTCGAGGTCCGCCGCGGCGGTCAGCGCCGCGCGCCCCGCGGCGATCGTCGCGGCGTCGCCGGCCGCGTCCATGATCGACGCCATCGCCTCGGCCTCGGCCTCGGCGAGCGTGCGCCGCGCCGTCGCGAGATCGCCCTCGATCGCCGCGGCGCGCGCGAGCACCAGCCGCGCCAGGAACCGCGCGCCGGCGCCGGACCGCGCCGTCATCGCGGCGGCGGCGTAGTTGCGCGCCTCGGCCAGCCGCCCCGCGACGAGGTGGACCTCGGCCTGCGCGGCGCGGCCGTGCGGCGCCAGGCTCTCCAGCCCGAAGTCGGTCGCCAGCCGCGTCATCGCCGCCGACATCTCGATCGCGCCCGGGATGTCGCCGAGCGCCAGCAGCGACCGCGCCTGGTAGTAGCCGCCGATCGACGCCAGGACGTGATCGTGGTGCTCCGCGAGGTGGCGGAACGACCGCCCGAGCACCTGGCGCGCGCCGATCACGTCGCCGGTGAAGTAGCGGACCAGGCCCGAGTACAGATCGACGACGTGCTCGCGCAGCGCGCCGACCGCGACGGCGCGGGTGACGACGCGCTCGATCAGCGCGCGGGCGCGGACGATGTCGTCGCACTCGCATCGCGCGAGCACCTCGAGCATCGCCAGCAGCAGCTCCATGTCGTCGAGGCCCGCGCCGGCGATGCCGTCGGCGGCGGCGCGCGCGGTCGCCGCGGCGGCGGCGAACCGCTCCTCGATCACGTAGGACAGCGCCATCGACCAGCCCCACCGCGCGCGGTCGCGCGGGCTCGGCTCCGGCAGCTCGCCGAGCGCGGCCTCGAGCACCTCGCGCGCCTCGGGGCAGTGGCCGCGCAGCGAGTGGACGTCGGCGAGCGCGAGCGCGGTCTGGAACCGATCGGGCGCGGTCTCGGCCGCGGCGATCGCGCGGCGGAAGAACGCCTCGGCCTCGCTCAGCCGGCCGCGGCGCTGCGCGACCTCGCCCGACAGCACCAGCCACCGCTGCGACGCGGCCTCGCCGCGGTCCCCCAGCGTCGCCAGCGTCTCCGCCGCCTCGGCGATCAGCGACCGCCGCACCTGGATCCGCGCGGTCATCAGGGCGATCGGCTCGCGCACGGCGGCGAGCGCGGCCGCGAGCGTGCGCAGGTCGTCGATCAGCAGGTGATCGAGCCCGGCGGCGGCGACGGTGCGGTACGTCCGCGCCGTCAGCTCCCACGCCTCGTCGACCTCGCCGGCGCGGACGAGGTGGTGGATCGCGTCGACCGCGTCGGTCGGATCGACCGCGCCCTTGGCCTTCTCGTCGCGCTCGAGCCGCGCGCGGTGGATCTCGGCGACCTGGCGGTGCGCCGCGACCAGCTCGCGGCGGTGCGCCGTGCGCAGCACCGCGTCGCGCACCAGCTCGTGGACCATGACGTGATCGCGGCCGAGGTCGACGAGGAACCGTCGCGCCAGCTCGCGCAGCAGGCGCGACGCGTCGTCGGTCGCCAGGCTCAGCTCGTCGGCCTGGAACCGGCCGCGCGCCGAGGCGAGCGCGAGCAGCAGCGCGCGCGCGCCGGGCTCGAGCTCGTGCAGCGTCTGCTCGAGCGAGCTGGGCGAGCCGTCGGCCTCGCCGGCGAGCTCGCGCAGGACGTAGAACGGGCTGCCGCCGGAGCGCGCGAACACGTCGCGCGCGTCGCGCTGGGCGCCGAACCGGTCGGTGAGCTGCGCGACCAGCCGCTCGGTCGCGCGCTCGTCGAGCGGGCCGAGCCGGTGGATCGCCGGCGGCGGCGCGCCCGGCGGCAGCGGGATCTCGACCCGCGACGCGACGAGCAGGCGGCTGCCGCGAACGTGGCGCGACAGGTAGCCGAGCATCCGCGCCGCCGGCGCCGGGTCGAGGTGGTGCAGGTCGTCGAAGAACACCAGCAGCGGCTGGGCGTCGAGCAGCCGGGCGACGTCGGACAGATCGTCGTCGAGGCTGGAGCTCGCGGCGGTCTGGATCCCGCGCTGGCGCCGCGCGCCGGCGACGAGCCGCAGCGCGGCGATCACGTGCTCGACCGCCATCCCGGCGCGGACCGCGACCAGCACCGGGATCGCGCCGATCCACCGCGGCTGGACGCTCGCCTCCTCGACCAGCTTGTAGACGAACTCGCTCTTGCCGACGCCGCCGACGCCGTAGATGAGGTGGAGCGTCTCGTGATCGAGCAGCTCGAGCGCGCGGTTCAGCTCGGCGTCGCGCCCGACGTACGTCGGCACGGCGCGCGGGAACGGCCGCGTCGCCGCGGTGTGCATCGCGGGCGGGATCGTCTTGGAGCGGCGGGGCCGCTCGGGCGCGGGGGGCTTGCCCACGAGGCGCAGCGTATCAGTCTCGCGCGCGCCGGCCTACCCGCGGCGGGCGGGGCGTCACCGCGGCGCCCGGACCGTCGCGACCGCGTGGGCCGATCCCGGGACCTCGACGGCGCGCCCCTCCCTCCGCGCGTGGTGCGACGCGAGCGAGAACAGGGCGTGCGCCGCGGACAGCTCGCCGTAGCTCCCGACCTCGTGGTGGCCGGCGCTCGCGAGCACGACGGCGACCTCGCCGTCCTCGACCTCGATCCGCTCGAGATCTCGCCACGGCACGACCTGTCCATGGACGACCCAGCCGCCGGCCGCCAGGTGCAGCCGACCGATCGAGAACACCTGCCCCGCGTCGAGCGCGGCCTGGGCGCGCGCGCCGATCGCGTCGGCGGTGCCCTGCTCGACCGCCGCGATCAGCCGGCGGAGGCCGTCGACCCGGTGATCGAGCACGAGCGGCGCCGCGCCATCCACCGCGAGCTCGAGGCGGTCGGTCGGGCGGCGGCCGAACCGGGTCTTCAGGTCCACCAGGCGCGCGCGCACGTCGCCGACGTCGCGCCACGCGACGAACCGCTCGCCGCGACGGGAGGTCACGCGCAGGCCGTGCTCGTGGAGGTCGACCGAGAGCCGCTCGCGCGCGCGCAGCGCGAGCAACGCGGCGCCCAGCGCCAGGGCGGCGACGCCAGCCCCCCACATCGCGGGTGCGCCGCGTGAGATCCCGCCGCCGATCAGCACGGTCGACAGGACGACGAGCCCCGCCGCCTCGAGTGCGTGGCGCCTGAGCGTCGCGATCGCGCCGAGGCTGCGGAAGGTCTCACGCAACGGCCCGAGCGACGGGTGCGTGACGGCGGCGGGGGACAGCGAGGGCGACGGGACGGACTTGGTGGCCATGGCAGCTCCTTGTGCCGCGCCGTATCGCCGCGACCTTGCCGCGGTTGCGTCCGGCGGCCGGGCGTCCCCCGCTCAGACGATCCGGTCGCGCCCGGCGCGCTTGGCCTCGTACAGCCGGTCGTCGGCCTTGCCGAGCAGCCCGGGCACGTCGTCGGCGTCGCTGTCCGGTGCGCTGTGGCCGTGGAACGCCGCGACGCCGCACGAGAACGTGTAGCGCGGCAGCTCCGCCGGCCACGCCCGCGCGGCGAGCGCGGCGCGCAGGTCCTCGAGCACGGCGCGCGCCGCGGCCAGCGTCGCCCGGCGCAGGATCACGACGAACTCCTCGCCGCCGTAGCGCCCGACGACGTCGGTGCCGCGCAGCCGGTCGACGAGCACGCGCGCGAAGTCCTTGAGCACGGCGTCGCCGACCGGGTGACCGAGCGTGTCGTTGATCTTCTTGAAGTGGTCGAGGTCGATCAGCGCGACCGCGAGCTGCTCGCCGGTGGCGCGCGCAGCGGTCAGCGCGTCGCCGAGCAGCTCGAACGCGTGGCGGCGGTTGAACAGCCCGGTCAGCCCGTCGCGGATCGCCAGCTCGCGCATCCGCGACTCGCTGGCGCGCAGCGCGGCCTCGGCGCGGCGCTGGCCGGAGATGTCGCGGTAGCTCCACACCCGCCCGACGACCTGGTCGCGCATCACCTGCGGCCGCGCCGTCCGCTCGAACACGCGACCGTCGGTGAGCTCGAGCACCTCGACGCCCTCCCCCGCCGAGCCGACCAGGATCTCGCTCGCCTCGCCGAGGTAGCGCGCGAGCTGCTGGGTGCGCGCCCCGAGGTGGACGTGGACCGCCGCCGCGTCGGCCGGCGGCTCGTCGAACCCCCACATCTCGAGGAACCGCTTGTTGAACGCGACGACGCGGGCGCCGTCGAACGCGACGATGCCCTCGCCGGTCGACTCCAGCGTCGCGGCGAGCAGCGCCTCGCGCCGCGCCCGCTGCTGCAGCTCGAGCGCGAGCGACGCCAGGCTGGCGAGGAACGCCGCGTCCTTCTGCTCGGCACGGGTCCACGTCCGCGCGGCGCCGACGTGCTCGTGGCACACCACGCCGACCAGGCCGAGCCCGAGCCGGATCGGCGCGTCGAGCATCGCGCCGATCCCGAGCGGCCGCAGGTAGCCGGCCGAGAACTCCGACGTCCGGGCGTCCGCGTGCGCGTCGTCGGCCGCGATCGGCTCCTCCGCCTCGAGCGCGGCGAAGTAGCGCGGGTAGTCGACGGCGCCGAGCACGACGCCGCTGGCGTGGCTCCCGGTCGAGGTGTCGAACAGGTCGATGCACCGCATCGAGGTGCGCGCCTCGTCGAGCAGCCACACGCTGCACCGCGCGACGCCGAGCGCGCGGCACCCGGTCTCGGTGATGACGCGGATCGCGCCCTCGGGATCGCCCTCGTAGCGTCGCCAGATCCGGGCGAGCTCGGACAGCGCGTCGGCGGCGGCAGGCACGGCGGGCGGCACGGTGCTGTCACTCTATCCAAAAGCCGACCCCGCCGAGGCGCGGTGGCGACGGCAGTCCCCACCGGCGGTTCTCAGTGATGCCCGCGGTCGCACTCCCGACCCCACCCGCGGGTAGAATTTTCCACCGGTTGGTCGGAGGTAGGACCGTGGCCCACCGGATGCATCTGTTCAGGGCATGCCGCTGACCCGCCGTTCCCCCCTCGCCCTCGTCGCGGCGGCCGTGCTCGTCCTCAACCTCGCGGACGCGCTGTTCACCCTCATCTATATCCACGCCGGGCTGGCCACCGAGGCCAACCCGATCATGGACCAGGCCCTCACCCACGGCCCGGTCGGGTTCATGGCGTTCAAGCTGGCGCTGGTCTCGCTCGGCGTGCTGCTGCTGTTCCGGCTGCGCCAGCGCCGCGCGGCCTCGGTCGCGCTGTGCGCCAGCGCGGTCGCCTACGGCTCGCTGCTGGTGTTCCACCTGTCGGCGGTGCCCGAGCTGGTCGCGCTCGCGCGGTCCTGATCCGTCACGTCCCGCGGAACACCACGGCGGCCCGCGTCAACCAGGCGGAGATCAGCCCGTCGTTGCGGTCGTCGGCGACGATCACCGGCGAGACGAAGTAGCCGGCCTTGCGCGACACCTCGATCGCGACGGCGCCGACCAGCGGCTCGTCCGAGACGACGCGCCCTCCGGAGTAGCTGGCGTGGATCATCCGGACGTCGCCGGCGCGGACCCGGACCCACGCGACGTGGTTGGACAGGCCGATCAGGTACAGGCCATCGCCGAGGCGGCCGATCCGCGCGGCGAGGTCCTCGGCCGGGATGCTGAGGAAGCGGGCCACCGCGCCGGGCCCGCGGGCAAGCGACCGCTGGATGTCGAGCGCGGGCGCCTGCGCGAACGCGTAGCGATCGTCGAGGACGAACCCGGCGTTCTGCAGGATCGACGTGACGAAGTAGCTGCAGCCCACGGTCATCCCGGGCTGGTGTGGGCGCGTCGCGGTGCTGTTGCGCCCCAGGCCCCAGGGCGTGCCGAGCCACGCCGGGAACAGCTCGCCGTCGATCACGTCGAGCAGGTAGGCGCGCGCCTCGGCGCGGACCTGGGCCCGCGCCGGCTCGCTCGCCGCCCGCGCGTAGGCGTGGGCCAGCGCCGCCCGGCGCGCCTCGATCGCGGCCAGCGTCTGCTCGTAGCGACGCGCGCGCTCCTCCCGCGCCGCCGCCGGGGCGACGTCGCCCGTCACCGGCCACGCGCCGTCGATCCACACCGCGTCGCACGCCGTCAGCGCGAGCGCCGCCGCCGCGGCGAGCCAGGGTCCCTTCATCGCCCACCCAACGCGCCGGGCGACGCGGTCATTCCGTGGCACGGTGGCGCATGCGCTTCGACGCCGCCACGCTCGCCCCGCTCCGCCGGCACCTGATGAAGCGCGGCCTGACCCTCGCCACGATCCTGGCCGAGATCCTCGCCGGCAAGGACAAGCAGGCGGCGCTCGACGCGCTCGGGCTGCGCGACAAGCCCGGGCTGCGCCCCGAGGAGCGCGTCCGGCTCGCGCTCGATCAGCTCGAGGCGCGGCGCGCGATGATCGACGCCGGCGACGACCGGTTCGGCCGGTGCGACGTGTGCGGCGTCGACCTCGGCCTCGCGGCGCTCGGCGAGCTGCCGTGGGCGGACCGCTGCGCCGCGCACGCCTCCGCGTGACGCGCACGAAACACGGCAGAAACGCCGCGCGCTTCGCGCTCCCGCGCGCGACGAGGAAGGCGCTCCCGCCGCTTGCGTGGTGATGCGCCGGCAAGGGACCCTGACCCTTGGCGATGCGCCTCCTCGTCCAGCACCAGAGCCACTACGCCTATCCACGCCCGGCCGCGCTCGGCCCGCACCTGATCCGGCTCCGACCCGCCAACCACACCCGCGCGCACGTCGAGAGCTACCACCTGCGGATCGGCGGCGAGCACCGCCTGCACTGGTACCAGGACCCGCACGGCAACCACGTCGCGCGCGTGACGTTCCAGGTCGGCCAGCAGACCGAGGCGTTCGAGGTCGACGTCGAGCTCGCGGTCGAGATCAAGCCGGTCAACCCGTTCGACTTCCTCGTCGATCCGCGCGCGCGCGCGGCGCCGTTCGCGTACCCCGACGGCCTCGCGACCGAGCTCGCGCCGTTCCTCGACACCGCCGATCCGGCATACGCGGTCGGCCCCGCGGCGCGCGCGTTCCTCGACGGGCTCCCCGCCGGCGGCGAGATCATCGGCCTGATCGTCGAGCTCAACCAGCGGATCAGCCAGCGCGTCGCCTACGTCATCCGCGAGGAGCCGGGCGTGTGGACGCCCGAGGAGACGGTGACGAACGGCCGCGGCAGCTGCCGCGACTCCGCGGTGCTGCTGGTCGCGGCGCTGCGCGCGCGCGGGCTCGCCGCGCGGTTCGTCTCCGGCTACCTGATCCAGCTCACCGACGAGGGCATGATCCCCGACCAGCCGCGCGGCCTCGGCCAGGACGTGGTCGACCTCCACGCGTGGGCCGAGGTGTTCCTGCCCGGCGCCGGGTGGATCGGCCTCGACGCGACGAGCGGGCTGTTCACCGGCGAGGGCCACATCCCGCTGGCGTGCACCGCGTCGCCCGCGCTCGCCGCGCCGATCGAGGGCACCAGCGACGTGCTCGCCGGGCGCGTGACGTTCGCGACGAAGGTCATCCGCGTCGGCCACGAGCCGCGCCCGACCGCGCCGTACGCCGAGGAGGTCTGGACCGACCTGCTCGCCGGCGCCGACCGCGCCGACGCGGCGCTGCGCGCGGCCGGGCTCGCGGTCACCGTCGGCGGCGAGCCGACGTTCACCTCGCGCGAGCACGCCGAGCGGCCGGAGTGGAACGGCAAGGCGCTCGGCGAGACCAAGTGGACGCAGGGCCTGCGCCTCGCCGACGAGCTGCGCGCGCGCCTCGTGCCCGGCGCGGCGATCGTCCACCGCATGGGCAAGCACTACCCGGGCGAGAGCCTGCCGCGGTGGGCGCTCGAGCTGTGCGCGCGGCGCGACGGCGTCCCGGCGTGGCGGGTGCGCTCGCTCGGCCGCGACGGCACGGTCCGCGGCGCGCGCGCGCTGGCCGAGGCGATCGCGCGCCGGCTCGCGGTGCCGGTCGGCTGCGTGACGCCGGCGTACGAGGACCCGTGGCGGCTGGTCCAGGACGAGGCCGCGCTGCCGGTCGACGTCGACCCGCGCGCCGCGCGCCTCGACGATCCCGACGAGCGGCGGCGGCTCGCGCGCGCGCTCGACCGCGGCGTCGGCGCGATCGTCGGCTACGCGCTGCCGCTGGCGCGCCGCGCCGACGGCGCCGCGTGGCTGACCGAGCAGTGGTCGTTCCGCCGCGACGCGCTGTACCTGATCCCCGGCGACAGCCCGATCGGGCTGCGCCTGCCGCTCGGCGCGCTCGGCCCCGGGTACGTGCCGATGTGGGGGCCCGGCGACGATCAGGTCGATCCGCGGCGGCTGCCGGCGGACCTCCGCGGATC
Source organism: Myxococcales bacterium (assembly GCA_011526095.1). GTDB lineage: Bacteria > Myxococcota_A > Polyangia > Haliangiales > Haliangiaceae > WYBA01. The sequence goes on from WYBA01000079.1 coordinate 35,142, forward strand.
CCGGCACGGAGACGGAGACGGACGCGGAGGCGGAGACGGACGCAGAGACGGAGACGGAGACGGACGCGGAGACGGAGACGGAGACGGAGACGGAGACGGAGACGGACGCGACCGCGCGCGCCTGGTGTCCCGCGCCCTCCGCCAGCTCCGCATCGACGCTTCCGACGCCGCGCGCGCCCGGATCCTCGCCGAGGCGCCGGCCGCGCTCGCGCCGCTGCCGCCGCTCGAGCCGGTGCCGTGGACCCGCGGCATCCGCGCCGCGCTGTGCGTCGAGCCGCGCGGCGGCGAGCTGTGGGTGTTCCTGCCGCCGGTCGGGACGTTCGCCGACTGGCTCGCGCTCGTCGGCGCGGTCGACGCCGCCCGCGTCGACGTCGGGATCGACGTCCGGCTCGAGGGCTACCCGCCGCCGCCGGACCCCGGCCTGCTCCGCTTCGCGGTCACGCCGGACCCCGGCGTGCTCGAGGTCAACGTCCCGCCGACCGGCACCGGCCGCGATCACGCCGCGCTGCTCGACACCGTGTTCGACGCCGCGCTCCACGCCGGCCTCCACGCCGAGACCTACCTGCTCGACGGCCGGCTCGCCGGCCCCGGCGGCGGCCACCACATCACCGTCGGCGCGCCGAGCGGCCTGGCCTCGCCGTTCCTCACCCGCCCGAGCCTGCTCGCCAGCCTGATCACGTTCACCCAGCACCACCCGTCGCTGTCGTACCTGTTCACCGGGCTGTTCGTCGGCCCGACCTCGCAGGCGCCGCGCGTCGACGAGGCACGCCACGACGCGCTCTACGAGCTCGAGCTCGCGCTCGACCGCGCCCACGCCGACCTGCCGACGCCGGCGTGGCTGGTCGACGCGCTGTTCCGCCACCTGCTGGTCGACGTCGCCGGCTCGACCCACCGCGCCGAGATCTCGATCGACAAGCTGTGGGATCCGGGCACGCCCTACGGCCGCCAGGGGCTGGTCGAGCTGCGCGCGTTCGAGATGCCGCCGCACCCGCGGATGGCCGCGGCGCAGGTGATCCTCGTCCGCGCGCTGATGGCCGCGTTCGCGCGCGCGCCGTACCGCGCGCCGCTGGTGCGGTGGGGCCTGCAGCTCCACGACCGGTTCCTGCTGCCGCACCTCTTGTGGCGCGACTTCGAGGACGTGCTGGCCTACCTCGAGCGCCACGGCGTCGGCCTGCCCGCCGACGCCTACCGGCCGTTCGTCGAGCTGCGCTGCCCGCGCGTCGGCACGATCGACGCCGGCGACGTCACGCTCGAGCTGCGCAACGCGATCGAGCCGTGGAACGTGCTGGGCGAGGAGGTCACCCAGGCCGGCACCGCGCGGTTCGTCGACAGCTCGCTCGAGCGGGTCGAGCTGGTCGCGCGCGGCCTGGTCGCCGAGCGCCACCGCGTGCTGGTCAACGGCGTCGTGCTGCCGATGCAGCCGACCGGCGTCGCCGGCGAGGCGGTCGCCGGCGTGCGGTTCCGCGCGTGGTGCCCGCCGCACAGCCTGCACCCGCACCTCGGCGTCCACCACCCGCTGCGGTTCGACGTCGTCGATCTGTGGGCCAGGCGCTCGCTCGCCGCGTGCGCCTACCACGTCTGGCACCCCGAGGGCCGCGCGTTCGACGGCCCGCCGCTGACGCGGTTCGAGGCGAGCGCGCGCCGCGCCGCGCGGTTCACCCGCGAGGGGCCGGCGATGTGGCCGATCGACGCGCGGCAGGCGCGCCCGCACCCCGAGGCGCCGTACACGCTCGACCTGCGCCGGCTGAGCATGGACCGCCCGCTGCCGCGGCCCGAGGACTGGCCCGGCCCGTTCGGCGAGCCCTATGAAGATCCCCAGGATCGCGACGACGTCCCCGGCGCCGGGGAGGCGCCGCGCGCGCGATGACCGGCGATCCGGTGGCGGCCGCGCTCGCGGACCTCGACGCGCGGCTCGCCCGCCTCGGGCTCGCGATCTGGATCGGCGCCGAGCCAACGTTCACGCTGGCGTCGTCGACCGCGCCGTGCTGGACGTGGCAGGCCGAGGACGAGGGCGGCGAGAAGCTGGCGCGGGCGGTCGAGGTCGTGCGCGCGATGGCCGCGCCGCTCGGTGTGCGCTCGGTCCACCGCGTCGTCGGCCGCCAGTACCCCGACGAGGACGCGCCGCGGTTCTGCCTCGGCGTCGTGTTCGGGTGGGCCGGGCAGCGGCGGCCGCCGTGGGGCGAGCCGGAGCGTGCCGCGCTCGCCGCGCAGCTCGACGCGCTCGCCGCGGCGACGCCCGGCGGCCGGCCGCTGCTGCTCGCGACGTCGAACCCGCCGATCCCCGGCGACGACTGCTGGCTGACGGTCACGCCGGATCCCGGCGTCGTCGAGATCAACAGCGCGCCGTGCCCCGACGGCGTGTCGTTCCTCGATCACCTCCGCGCGATCTACGCCGCGGCCACCGCCGCCGGGCTGTCGCCGCGGCGGCTGCGGTTCCACGGCGAGGTCACCGACTCCGGCGGCGGCGGCCAGCTCACGCTCGGCGGGCCGACGCCCGAGGACAGCCCGTTCTTCGTCCACCCGGCGCTGCTGCCGCGGCTGGTCCGCTACGTCAACGACCACCCGAGCCTGTCGTACTGGTTCCTCGGCGACTGCGCGGGCGCCGCGTCGCAGTCGCCGCGCGCCGACGAGGGCGTGCGCGAGCGGTGGGAGGAGCTGCGGCTGGCGACGCGCACGCTCGAGCGCCTCGCCGACAGCGACGTCACGCCGGACCTGTTGTGGCGCACGCTCGCGCCGCTGCTGGTCGACGCCTCGGGCAACAGCCACCGCGCCGAGCTCAACGTCGAGAAGCTGTGGAGCCCGCACCTGGGGCAGCGCGGGCGGATGGGCGTGGTCGAGCTGCGCGCGTTCCAGATGCCGGCGACGCCCGAGCAGCTCGCCGCCGCCGCCGCGCTGGTGCGCGCGGTCGCGGCGCGGTGCGCGCTCGCGCCGTACGAGTCGCCGGCCCGGCGCGGCGACGAGGCGCGCCCGGGCGACATGCTCGACTGGGGCGCCGAGCTGCACGACCGCATGGCGCTGCCGGTGTACCTGCGCGCCGACCTCGAGTGTGTGCTGCGCGACCTCGACGCGCACGGCGTCGGCCTCGGCGCCGTGCTCGAGGCGCTCGCGGTGAGCTACCGCCAGCCGGCGCTGTGGACCGGCGCGCCGTGGCCGGGCGTGGCGGTGACGCTGTCGCGCGCGCTCGAGTTCTGGCCGCTGCTCGGCGACACCGCGTCGCAGGAGGGCCGGACCAGCCGCCTGGTCGACGCGTCGTCGGAGCGGCTCGAGCTGCGGATCGAGATGTCCGACGAGCTCGCGCCGCCGACGATCACCGCCGGCGGTGGGCCGCGCGCCGCCGACCGCCCGCTCGCGCCGGTGCTCGCCGCCCAGCGCGACGGACGCGCGACGTGGATCGTCGGCGTCCGCCGCCGCGTCTACCTGCCCGAGCCCGGCCTGCACCCGGCGATCGCCGCGGTCGATCCGCTCGAGCTGCGCGTCGTCCACGCCGCGCGGGTGCTGACCCTGCGCCTTTTCGGGTGGAAGCCGGACGGCGGGCCGTACGACGGCGTGCCAGCCGACGCCGAGGAGGCCGCGCGCCGCCGCGCCGCGCGCCTGGTCGCCACCGTCACCTCGCTGGCCGCCGACGGCGACGGCTACGGCCGCGCCGACACCGCGCCCGAGCCCGGCGACCCCGCCGGCCCGTGCACCGTCGATCTGAGGGATCCGCCATGACCTCGCTGTTCACCGGCTACCAGCCGCTCCCCGGGACCTACGACGAGGCGTTCACCGCCGACGGCGCGCCTCACCCCGAGTTCCGCCGCGTGCTCGACGCCCTCGGCAAGCTGACGCCCGACGAGTTCGCGCGCGCCCAGGCGCTCGCCGAGAAGGCGCTGCTCAACCAGGGCGTGACGTTCTCGGTCTACGCCGACAACCGCGGCACCGAGAAGATCTTCCCGTTCTGCCTGATCCCGCGGCTGATCGCCGCCGACGACTTCGCGCGGCTCGAGCGCGCGCTGCAGCAGCGCCTGCGCGCGCTCGGCGCGTTCCTCGACGACGTCTACGGCGAGCAGAAGATCCTCGCGGCCGGCGTGATCCCGAAGGAGCTCGTGCTCGGCGCCGCCGGTTACCAGCCGACCCTGCGCGGGGTCAAGCCGCCGGGCGGCGTCCGCATCCACATCAGCGGCATCGATCTGATCCGCGATCCCGACGGCAGCTGGCGCGTGCTCGAGGACAACCTGCGCACCCCGTCCGGCGTGTCGTACGTCGTCGAGAACCGCGTGATCTCCAAGCGCGTGTTCCCGCGCGTGCTCGACCAGGCGCGCGTCCACCGCGTCGATCACTACCCGACGCGCCTGGCCGAGATGCTGCGCTCGGTGTCGCCGGTCGCCGCCGACGACACGACCGCGGTCGTGCTGACGCCGGGGCCGTACAACTCGGCGTACTTCGAGCACAGCTTCCTCGCCCGGACGATGGGCCTGGAGCTGGTGCAGGCGCCCGACCTGTTCGTCGACGGCGACATGGTCTACGTCAAGACCACGCGCGGGCCGCGCCGCGTCCACGTCATCTACCGCCGCACCGACGAGGCGTTCCTCGACCCCGACGCGTTCCGCCCCGACAGCGTGCTCGGCGTGCGCGGGCTGATGCGCGCCTACGCCGCCGGCAACGTCGCGCTCGCCAACGCGCCGGGCAACGGCGTCGCCGACGACAAGGCGGTGTGCGCGTTCGTGCCGGACATGATCGAGTACTACCTCGGCGAGGAGCCGCTGCTCGCCCAGGTCCAGACCTACGTGTGCGCGCGCCCCGACGACGCCGCCTACGTCGTCGATCACCTCGGCGAGCTCGTCGTCAAGGCGGTCGACGAGGCCGGCGGCTACGGCATGCTGATGGGCCCGCAGTCGACGGCGGCGCAGCGCGACGAGTTCCGCGCGCGGATCCTCGCCGAGCCGCGCAAGTACATCGCGCAGCCGCGGATCGAGCTGTCGACGTGCCCGACGTGGATCGGGGACAGCAAGACGGTCGGCCCGCGCCGCGTCGACCTGCGGCCGTACATCCTCACCTCGCGCGAGGGCCCCTGGATCCTGCCCGGCGGGCTCACCCGCGTCGCCCTCGTCGAGGGCAGCTACGTCGTCAACTCCAGCCAGGGCGGCGGCAGCAAGGACACCTGGGTGCTGAAGGGAGCCTCGTCGTGATCTCGCGCGTCGCCGATCACTGCGTGTGGTTCGGGCGCTACGTCGAGCGCGCCGAGTCCACCGCCCGCCTGCTCGCCACGACCCACAACCTCGCGCTCGACGCCGACCTCGAGCCGCACCAGTGCTGGCGCCCGGTGATCGTCGTCGCCGGCGAGGAGGAGCGGTGGCGCGAGCGGCTCGCCGCCGAGGGCCACGACGACGCCGACGGCTGGGGCGACGGCGAGCGGATCGAGCGGATGTTGACGTGGGACGAGGACTGCGGCGTGTCGATCAAGAGCTCGGTCCGCGGCGCGCGGTGGAACGCGCGGTCGATCCGCGAGGTCGTGTCGCTCGAGGCGTGGGAGACGACCAACGAGCTGCACCTGTGGCTCGCCAGCGACGCCGCGCACGCCGAGTGGGCGGCGCACCGCTACGAGTTCTACCGGCGCGTGCGGTCGCAGACCCAGCTGTGCCTCGGCCTGCTCCGCTCGACGATGCTGCACGACGAGCCGCTCGACTTCATCTGGCTCGGCGTGCTGCTCGAGCGGGTCAGCCAGACCGCGCGCATCCTCGACGTCAACCACCACGCGTTCACCTCGCTGCCGCGCCGCCACGAGGTGGTCGAGACCGCGCTGTGGCTGTCGCTGCTCCGCTCGCTGTCCGGGTTCGAGCCGTTCATGAAGCGCCAGCAGGGCCGGGTCTCGCCCGACGCCGTCGCGCGGTTCCTGATCGGCGAGGGCAAGTTCCCGCGATCGATCGCGTACTGCGTCCACTCCGCCCACGAGCGCCTCGCCGCGATCCGCCCGCCGGACCGCCACGACCTGCCCGGCGGCCAGACCCTCGAGCGCCTGCGCATCCTCGACGAGTGGGTCCGCGCGCGCGACGGCGAGCGCGACGACGACGTCCACGAGCTGCTCACCCACGTCGTCGACGAGACCCACGCGATCTGCGACAGCCTCGGCCGCGAGCTGCTCGGCGACGCCGGCTGAGCCCGCCTCCGTCTCCGTCTCCGTCCGACCCGCTCATCCTGAGCCGGGGCGAGCGCGAGCGAGACCCGCCACCCCCGGCGCTCGCGCTACCCTCCGACGCATGCCCGCCACCGCCGCCGCCCACGCCGTCCTCGAGCGCCTGTGGCGCGACGCGCCGCTCGCGCCGCTGCCCACCGGCACGTGGCGCGGCCGCCACGCCGGCTGGCTGTCGACCCGCGGCGCGCGCCACCCGCTGTGGCGTCCACTCTCGACGGTGATGTTCGTGTGGACGCGGTTCGGCCTCGATCTCTCCACGCCCGAGCCGTGCTGGTGGTTCGTCGCCCCGGGCAAGCTCACCGGCGGCGAGTTCACCGTCACCGAGGGCCCATCGCGGTGGCGGCCCGGCGCCACCGTGCTGCGGCTCGACTACGGCGCCGCCCGCGCCCCCGCCGCGATCCGCAGCCGCCTCTACGACGAGCTCAAGCCGCTCGACGACGGCCGGATCATCGGCCTGGGCGGGATCAACGCCGGCCCCGGCGACGGCGACCACTTCTGGATGACGTTCGAGCGGATGTGACCGCGATGGCCGCGCGCCGCGTCCCGTTCCCGGCCGAGCGGCGGCTCGTCCTCGACACCCTCCACCTCGGGCGCGCGCGCCCGATGATGCACGGCCTGCTCGAGGTCGACGTCACGCGCGCCCGCGCGGCGCTGCGCGCGCACCGCGCGCGCACCGGCGAGGCCGCCTCGTTCACCGCGTTCGTGCTGGCGTGCCTCGGCCGCGCCGTCGCCGCCCACCACGCCGACGCCCCGGCGTGACCGCGCCGCGCGCTACGCCGCCGCCGCGAACAGCGCGGGCACCGCGGCGCCCGCGCGCTCCAGCACGACGTGATCGAAGCGATCGGCGTTGTCGCTGCGCTCGGCGTTGACCAGCCACGTCCGGCCGCCGACCGACCGCGCTGCGTCGACCAGCGCCGCCGCCGGGTAGACGACGCCGGAGGTGCCGATCGCGACGAACACCAGGTCGCGCCCGCCGGCGCGCACGAACCGCTCGATCCGCGCCAGGTGCTCGCCGTCGATCGCCTCGCCGAACCACACGATGTGCGGCCGCAGCACCGCGTCGCGGCCCGCCGCCTTGCACCGCCCGCACATCGGCGCGACGCCGGCCCGGTACACCTGGCGGTCCTCGAACGGCGGCCGGTCGCACACCGTGCACCGCGACTGCATCAGGTTGCCGTGCAGCTCGATCACGCGCGCGCTGCCGGCGCCGACGTGCAGCCCGTCGACGTTCTGGGTGACGAGCAGGAACCGCTCGCCCAGCCGCGCCTCCAGCGCCGCCAGCGCGCGGTGCGCCGCGTTGGGCGCGACGTCGGCGAGCCCCGCCCGCCGCTCGGAGTAGAACCGCCACACCAGCAGCGGGTCGCGCACGAACCCCGCCGGCGACGCCACGTCCTCGACGCGGTTGCCCTCCCACAGCCCGCCGATCGCGCGGAACGTCGGCACGCCGCTCTCCGCGCTGATCCCGGCGCCGGTGAGCACGAGGACGTGGCTGCGCTCGGTGAGCGCGAGCGTGGGCAAGGACGTGGACGCGGGCGTGGACATGACGGCCTCCTCGATGACCTTCTTCGTGTCATGTCAACACTAACAAGTCAAGCCGGATTCCTGCGCCGCCGCGCCGCGGCCCGGGGCGCGCTCCAACGGTGCTAGCCTCACGAGGCCATGGCGCTCGATCTGCTGGAGGAGCTCAAGCAGCTCGTCGCGGCGCTCCGCGCCGCGCAGGTCGACCATGCCCTCGTCGGCGCGCTCGCGGTCGCGATCCACGGCGCCCCGCGCGCCACCTCCGACATCGATCTGCTGATCGAGGGCCCCAGCCTGCCCCGCGCGATCGAGATCGCGCGCGCGTGCGGCTTCACCTGGCTCGCGCACCCGATGCGGTTCCGCGACGGCACGGAGCTGCAGCGCATCTCGAAGATCGCGGGCGCCGAGACGCTGACGCTGGACCTCATGCTCGTGAACGAGGCGCTGGCCCACGCCTGGAGCACCCGCGTGGACCTCACCACCGATTTCGGGCCGCTGACCGTGGTGACACGCGAGGCGCTGATCGCGATGAAGATCGCCGCCGGCCGCCCCCGCGACCTCGGTGACGTCGCGAGCCTGGAGGAGATGGACCGGTGATCGACCTCGGCCCGGCCGCGATCACCGCGCGCCTGCGCCAGGCCTCGGCGCTGTCCGATCTCACCACCGGCCGCCGCCTGAACGCCAAGCTCGACATGTCGCCCGCCGAGATCACGCGGCGCCTCGCCCGGGTCGAGGCGCTGCGCCGCCTGTGTGCCGCGCTCGGCGCGATCGGCGCGGCCACCCGCGCGGCGGAGCGCGGCGCGCCGTAGCTGCACCAGCGCTCGGGACGCCCGGCCGACGCTGCGCACCTGCGCGAGCCGCTGCGCACCGCTGCGCGAGCCGCTGCGCACGGCCCCCACCACGCCCGGTCCCGGCCCGCCCCTCGCGTGGCATGCCCCGTGCTCCATGCGCCCGCATGCGCGCTTCGCCCTTGCTCGCCAACGCCCTGATCTCGGCCGTGGCCGCCCTCGCCGGCTGCGGCCAGGTCGACGATCCTGCCGCCGCGCACGACGCCCCCGCCGAGCCCGGCGGCGACGCCGGCGCCCCCGACGCCGGCGCGCTCGCGCCGGTGTACGTCGTGCTGTTCACCCACATCGAGGACAGCACGCCCGCCGGCCCGCTCGGGACCGAGCCGAACCGGGCCGGCTACCTCGCGATGCGGCGCACGCTGCTCGACATGGCCGCGCGGGCGCAGGCCCACGACCTGACGTGGGTGCTGCAGCCCGACTGGAAGCTGCTGGAGGCCGCGCTGCTCTACGAGGACGCGGCGACCACCGCGAGCACCGGGGGCAAGAACGTCCTGCGCTACCTGCGCGAGGACCTCGGCGTCGTCATCGACCCGCACTCCCACGAGAACGGCGGCTACAACTACACCGACGTCGCCCACCTGCTCGAGCAGCTCGGGGTCGGCGGCAGCACCGTGATCGGTGGCCACATCTGGGATCCCGCGCTCCCAGAGTTCCAGGGCTGGGATCGGTTCCGCGCGCCGGTCACCGGGCAGCGCTACCCCGAGGCGAGCTGGCGCGGCGACATCTTGATCGGCGCGGGCACGCCCAACCACGTCAACGACCCGCTGGTGAGCGGCGTGTGGCGACCGCAGGATCGCGATCACTACTTCGTCGACGACCCGGCCGGCAACATCGTCGCGCTCGGCGCCTGGCACGACCAGGTCGCCGGCGTCGACGAGCTGGTCGCGCTGCGCGCCGCCGGTGACGTGCCGCCCGACGCGATGCTGACCGCGTCGTGGAACCTCCAGCCCGCGACGCTGACCGCGCCGGGCGGGCTCGACGATGTCGAGGCCACGGTGCTGGCCCCGATCGCCGCGATGCGCGACGCCGGCACGGTGGTCGCGACCGACTTCACGTCGCTGGTGGCCACGTGGCGGAGCGCGCACGGGGCCACGGCGTACGTCCACCAGCCTTGATCACGGCCGCTCGTGCCACCCGCCGCGGGCGTATGCTGCCCCGATGCGCCCCGCCACCCTCGTTGCCCTCGCGCTCGCCTTCGCCGGTTGCGGCGGCGGAGGCGGCGACGCCCCGGATGCGGATCAAACCGCCGCGGACGGGGGCCTCGACGCGGGGCCGGACCTCTCCGACGAGCTCTACGATCCGACGGTCGTCCCCGACATCCGGATCACGCTGCCGCCGGCGTCGATCGCGGCGCTCGACGCCGACCCGGCCACCTACGTCCGCGGCGATCTGCAGATCGGCGACGTCACGCTCACCGACATCGGCGTGCGCCTCAAGGGCGAGTACACGTTCCGCCCGCTGTCCGGCAAGGCCGCGTTCAAGCTCAAGCTCGACGAGTTCGTCGACCAGCGCTACGGCAGCCTGCGCCGGATCACGCTGAACAGCGCGATCGAGGACGCCGGGTTCGTCGCCGAGCGCCTCGCCTACACCGCGTTCCGCGCCGCCGGGGTCTCGGCGCCGCGCGCCAACAACGCGCGGGTCTACGTCAACGACGAGCTGTACGGCGTCTACGTCAACATCGAGGCCGAGGACAAGCGCTTCCTCGCGCGCTGGCACGCCGACGACAGCGGCAACCTCTACGAGGAGCAGGGCGTCGAGCTGTTGCCCGGCAACGAGGACGGCTTCGAGCTCGAGACCAACGAGGCCACCGGCGACAAGTCCGACCTCACGGCGCTGTTCGCCGCGATCGCCGCCGCGTCCGACGACGAGCTCGACACCGCGCTCGAGGCCGTGCTCGACGTCGACCAGTTCCTCGAGGCGCAGGCGCTCGAGGGCATCCTCGACCAGGTCGACGGCTACGCGTACACCCAGTTCGGCCCCAACAACTTCCGCCTCTACCACGAGCCCGCGACCGGCCTGTTCACGTACATCCCTTGGGGCATGGACATGGCGCTCAAGCCCTACGGCGGCAACGTCGACCTCCTCGACGACGCCACCGGGCTGCTGATCCAGCGCTGCCTCGCCGGCGCCTCGTGCCGCGCGCGCTACCTCGCGATCATCCGCGACATGGTCGACCTCGTCGAGTCGCTCGATCTCCCCGCCCAGGCCGACGCGATGTACGCGCAGATCGCGGACCTCGTCGCCGCCGATCCGCGCAAGGAGATCACGACCGAGCAGTTCGAGGAGACCTTCGCCGCCGAGCGCGCCTTCCTCGTCGCGCGCCCCGCCGAGGTCCGCGCCTCGCTGCCGTGACGCCGCGCCCGAGGGCGGCATCGACCGGCTTGGCGCGTCGGGGAGCCCAGGGCTAGACTCGGTCCACGTTCATGGTCGCTGTCTCGAACATCTCGCCGGGCGAGCACGTGCCGACCGCCGATCAGCGGGTCGTCCTCGGCGACGTGGGCTGGACGGGCTACGAGGTGCAGCTCGCGATGCGCGGCGAGAAGTCGACGCCACGCATCGCCTATCTCGACGGAGTGATGGAGCTGATGAGCCCGTCCAGGACGCACGAGCAGATCAAGTCGTACCTCGGCGCGCTGCTCGAGGCCTACGCGCTGGAGCGCGGGATCGAGCTGTCGCCGTACGGCTCGTGGACGCTCAAGGCGGCGCCCAGGGGCGCCGGCGCGGAGCCAGACGAGTGCTACATCGTCGGCGTCGACCAGTCTCCACAGGTCCCCCACCTCGTCATCGAGGTGATCTGGACCAGCGGCGGGCTGGACAAGCTCGAGATCTACCGGCGACTGGGCGTCCGGGAGGTCTGGGTGTGGCAGGACGGCTCCCTCGCGACCCACGTGCTCGACGGGCAGGTGTACCGGTCGCGCACCCACAGCGAGGTCGTCCCTGGCCTCGAGCCGGCGATGCTCACCAGGTTCCTCGAGCACCCGACGCTGACCCAGGCCGTCCGGGCGCTGCGCGCCGCGCTCGCGCCCTGATCACCACGCGTCCGCGGACCGCGCGCGGCTCGCCGCCGGCCCGGCGGACCCAGGCCTGCACGTCGTCGACCGTCATCGACGCGAGCTGGAGGTCCCACCGCGGGCCCACTGACGCTAACCTCGCGGCGTGGCGCGCCAGCTCGTTCCCCTCGTCTCGCTCGGGCTCGCGCTCGCGGTCGGCTGCGACGACGACAAGCCGCCGGCCGAGTGCCGGCGCGAGGCGGAGGCGCTGCAGGCGCTGCTGCGCTCGGTCGACACCGACCCGTGGCTGCTCTCGATCGACGACGGGTTCCAGCTCGTCGAGCGCACGGACCTGCCCGACACGACGACGCTCCGGGCGCCCGTGATCGTGGTCGGCGAACGCGAGACGGTGTTCGAGGGTCGCCCCGTCCTCGGCGCCGACGAGCTGCGCGAGCGACTCGCCGAGGTGCAGGCGGGCCGGGCCGCGCTGGCGCGCGAGCCTGGCGGCCCGCCCGGCACGGACCTCGTCTACCTCCAGATCGACGCGCGGGCCCGGTGGGCGCGCGTGGTCGAGGCGTGGGCGGCGGCGCGCGCCGCCGGCCTGCGCGCCCCGGCGTTCGTGTTCCGTGCGCCCTCCACCGTCACGCCGCCGCCGCGCGCGCCGATCGACGACAGGCTGGACGCGCTCCTGAACGACGAGGACCCGTCGAACCGGGCGACCGGGTTCGCGCGGCTGATCGAGCAGGAGGTCGAGCGCTGCCCCGCGCTGGTGCGCTCGTTCGGCAGCGTCGCGACCACCGGGACCGAGTCGAAGTCGAAGCGCCTCATCGACGAGCTCGCGCCGGCGCTGATCGAGTGCAAGTGCCGCGTCAGCCTCCCGAACCTGCGCTCCGCGCTGTGGCGCCTGCTCGCCAATCCTCACCCCACGCGCGTGCTCGCGCTCGATCCGGCGCCGCCGACCTCGACGATCCGCCTGCCCGCGGCGATGACCTGGGCCGAGGCGGCCTCGCGGTTCACGCCCGGGCTGACCGGCGCGGACCTCGCCGTCGCGGAGTGACGCCGGCGCCTCGCGCCCAGGTCCGCCGTAACGATCGGCCGGGTCGGGGCTCTCCCGGGGCATGAGAACCTTCCCGCTCCTGCTGCCCCTGACCGCGGCGCTCGCTGCCTGCGTCTCCGAAGACCCCGCTGACCTCGAGTCGGTCGACGACGAGCTCCTCGGGCTCGTCAACTGCGCGATGAAGAACAACGAGGCCGGCGGCTACGACACCGGCCTGCCGTTCTCGAGCTTCTGGTCCGCCAGCTCGGGGTTCACGCTGTCGGCCTGGATCATGCCCGAGTTCATCTACGCCGACGAGCAGCCGGTGTTCGGCGCCGCCGGCAGCGCGTTCTGGGTCGGCGGCGGCGACTTCAACGCGCGCGCCCGCAACACGATCGGCTGCGACGACGAGCAGCCGGTGCTGCGCGTCCACGCCGGCGGGCAGACCATCGAGTACCTGGCGCCGACGCTGGCGCGAGGGACCTGGCACCACCTCGCCATGACGTGGGGGCCGCACCGGACGGGGGCGGCCACGGTGCGGCTCTACCTCGACGGCGTCGAGCTGTCGCCGCAGCACGACGAGTCCACCGCTCCGGATCCGGAGGATCGGACCTGCGCCAACACCAGCGACGTCGTCGACCCCGCGCTGGTGCTGACGAGCGGGACCGCCGCGCCCCCGGGCACGCTGCAGATCGGCGTGGGCGACGGCCGCTACTTCTACGGGCTGATCGACAGCGCGCTGGTGCAGAACGCGATGCTCACGCCGGCCGAGGTCGCCACGCTCGCCGACGGCGGTAGCCCGACGTCGCGCAGCGTCGTGTGGTCGACGGAGTTCACCCCGGCCGCGGCGAGCTGCACCGGATCGATCGGCAGCGGCAGCGCGCAGCGCGTCGGGATCGGGATACGTGACGCCACGGACGCGAAGCTACTCACCCAGCCGAGCCTGATCGCGCCGTCGGGCACGACGTACCACCTGCCGTGGGCGACCGGCGAGATCTGGCGCGTGATCCAGGGCGTCGACTCGCGGGGGTCGCACAACGGCGGCGCGGCGTTCTCCTACGACTTCGGCAAGATCGGCGGCAGCGGCGGCGCGATCGTCCGCGCGGCGTCCGCCGGCGAGCTGGTGCACGTGTACGAGACCCACAACCCGCCGAGCAGCAAGCTCGACGAGAACAAGATCTGGATCGAGACGCCGAGCGGCGAGATCACGACACACCTCCACCTCCAGATCGGGTCGGTGACCGAGGTCTTCTTCGACGACGATCCCCCGCTGTTTCTGCCGCAGGACTGGAACTTCACCGTGCCTGTCGGGGACGAAGACGAGGTCGCGCGCGTCGGCTACGGCAACGCCGCCCACCTGCACTTCAGCGTGCGTCCGCCCGGCTCGACCGGCCCCACCATGCCGGTGGCGTTCAGCAGCTACCAGGTGGCCGTCGACTGCGCCACGGGCGCGCCGCTCACCGCCGACACGCCGAACATCGCGTCCCACGGCTGCTGGCGGAACGTGAGCCGCGGCATCCCGACGAGCGGCACCTACCTGCGGCGCCAGTAGCGGTCGGAGGCACGCCGTCGAAGGGACCAGGCGGCAGGTGGCCGCGACGTGGGGGCGTGTCGTACCAGGGCACCGCGCGCACGCCGACCGGCAATCATCGGACGTGGACGATTCCCGCGCGCGCTCGCCACGCCCGACGTGCAACCCTCTCGGCTTCCCCGCCGTCTCCCCGCCGTCCCTGCCAGGAGCGCTCCCCATGCCTGCCGCCCCGCCCCGCCCCACCCGCTGGCTGCTCGCCACGTCCCTGCTCGCCCCTGCGCTCGCCGCGTGCGGCGACGACGCCCCGCCGCCCGACGGGGTCGACACGATCGCCGACAAGGTCGCCGACACCGCCGAGCTGTCGCAGCTCGAGCGCGCGCTCGACGCCGCCGACCTCACCACGGCGCTCGACGACCCCGACGCGGACCTCACGCTGTTCGCGCCGACCGACGACGCGCTCGCGCGGTTCGCCGCCAGCCAGGGCGCGACGCTCGACACGATCCTCGCGCGCGAGGCGCTCGCCGACCAGCTCCGCTACCACCTCGTCGAGGGCGCGCTCGCGGCGGAGGCGCTCGCGCCCGGCGCGTCGCTGACGACGCTCGAGGGCCGCGCGATCGAGCTGGTCGCCGAGCCCGGCGGCGTGCTGCTCAACGACGACGCGCGGCTCGTCGCCACGCCGATCGAGGCGTCCAACGGCGTCATCTACCTGATCGACGCGGTGCTCGCGCGCCCGACGACCACGGTCTACGAGTCCGCCCCGGCGATCCCGTTCGACGAGTACGGCGTGACCGACTCGATCGTCATCCCCGACGACGGCCACGTCCGCGCGATCGAGGTCGAGCTCGACATCGACCACGCGCAGGTCTACGAGCTCTACGTCTGGCTCGCCAACGACACCACCGGCGAGTGGTACACGCTGCTCGCCGGGCCTCCGACCTACGCCGACGACGTCAAGACGACGCTGTCCGACCGCGCGCCGCTCGACGCCCACGACGACGTCGCGTGGTCGGTCGAGGACGACCCGGCGTTCCCGGAGCCGAGCTACCGCCCGTACGAGCCGCTGCGGTTCGCGTACGGCCAGCCCGCCGCCGGGACGTGGACGCTCTACGTCCAGAGCTGGTCGGCGTCGTTCGAGGACAGCTGGCTCAACCGCTGGGCGCTCCGCGTGACGACGACCGAGGAGCGGCCGGATCCCGCGCTCGCGCTCGCGATGCCGCGCGGCGGCGGCGGCGTGATCGCGGACGGGTTCCAGGAGACGATCCAGATCCGGGTCAAGCGGGTCGCCGGGCTGACCGGCCCGATCGAGGTCGCGCTCGACGCCGAGGGCGTCGAGTCGACGCCCGCCACGCTCGCCGCGGACGTCGAGGTCGCGACGATCCCGGCGCAGGCCGCCGACGGCGCGACCGCCGGCCAGCTCGAGCTCCGCGTCGACGCCACGGCCGGCGACGCGCGCCGGCGCGGCGCGATCGCCGGCGCGATCCTCGAGCCCGACGCCGAGGGCGTCGAGCTGCTCGCCCACGTCCCGCTGTCCGCGATGGACACGCCGGGCGGCAACGGCAACGACATCTGGGGGTGGACCGATCCGCTGACCTCTCGCGAGTACGCGCTCGTCGGCACCTCGCACGGCACCGCGTTCGTCGACGTCACCGAACCGGCGGCGCCGCGCTACCTCGGGATCCTGCCGACCCACACCGACGACAGCCAGTGGCGCGACATCAAGGTGTACGAGGACCACGCGTTCGTCGTCAGCGAGGCGACCGGGCACGGCCTGCAGGTGTTCGACCTCACGCGCCTGCGCGACGTCACGGCGCCGCAGACCTTCACCGAGGACGCGCACCACGCCGGGTTCGGCAACGCCCACAACGTCGTGATCAACGAGGACACCGGGTTCGCCTACGTCGTCGGCGCGCTCGAGGAGCTGACCGACCCGCTGTGCGGCGGCGGCCTGCTGATCATCGACATCCGCGAGCCGACGGAGCCCGCCTACGCCGGGTGCTTCGGCGGCGGCGTGCCTGCGGGCCACGAGCCCGGCCCCGCGTTCCCGACCGCGAAGTACACCCACGACGCGCAGTGCGTCGTCTACCACGGGCCCGACGCCGACCACGCCAACCGCGAGATCTGCGTCACCTCCGACGGCGACTTCGGCGAGTTCGGCAACACCGTCGGCATCGCCGATCTCACGGCCAAGGACGCGCCGGTCCAGCTCGCGCGCGTCACCTACGAGGGCGCCGGCTACACCCACCAGGGCTGGCTCACCGAGGACCACCAGTACTTCCTGCTCGACGACGAGTTCGACGAGGACGGCGCGATCGGCACGCGCACGTACGTCTTCGACGTCCGCGACCTCGACGCTCCGACGCTGCTCGGCACGTTCGACAACCCGCGCGACGCGATCGGCCACAACCTGTACGTCCACGACGGCTTCCTCTACCAGGCGAACTACACCAGCGGCCTGCGGATCGTCGACCTCGCCGGCGTCGCGACCGCGGACCTCGCCGAGGTCGCGTACTTCGACACCCACCCCGAGGACGACGCCGAGGACGACGTCGCCGCCGCCCGGCGCCGCCTGCCGTCGCGCGTGCTCGCCCACCCCGGCGCCGGCCCGCGCGCCGCGGGCAGCGCCTACTTCGGCGGCGCGTGGAGCAGCTACCCGTACTTCGCCTCGGGCACGATCGTCATCGGCGACATGGAGCGCGGCCTGGTCGTCGTGCGGCGCGCGCCGTAGCCGCCGGCTCGAGCGGCGGCCGTAGCCGCTTCACGCCCGCGGCCCGGTTTCGGGCCGATCGCCGGCTCTGCTAGAGTCGGCCGATGCCCAACCTCCTCGCCATGTCGTTCGAGGGCGAGCTGGCTCCGTCGTTCGACCTGCGCTGCCTCGAGCAGGGGCGCAAGCTGCCGGACGGCTGGGGCCTCGGCTACTACCCGGGCGGCGAGCCGTCGGCGGTCGTGCTCAAGGAGCCGGCGCCGCCGCAGGGCTCGATCCGCAGCCAGCTCGCGCGGGCGTGGGAGCACCTCGAGTCGTCGCTGTTCGTGATGCACATCCGCGCCGCGCGGTGGGGCGCGCTGACCGACGCCAACACCCAGCCGTTCGTGCGCAGCTGGGGGCGCCGCGACTGGATGCTCACCCACTCGGGCAGCCTGGCCAAGCGGCCGCCCGACGACCGCGGCGTGTTCGAGCCGGTCGGCTCGACCGACACCGAGCAGATCTTCTGCCTGCTGCTCAACCGGTTCGCCGAGAAGGGCTGGCGCAGCCTCGCCGACGCCGACCTCACCGTGCTGCGCGACTGGCTCGACGTCCTCGATGACGAGGGCGGCCTGACGATCGCGCTGACCGACGGCCGCGACCTGATGATCTACGCCGACCGCGACCTCGAGGACGCGCTGCACCTCGGCACGCTGACGCCGCCGTACGAGCGGTTCGCGCTCGGCGACGACGATCTCGTGATCGACCTCGGCGTGCGCGGCACCAAGAGCCGCAAGGGCGTGATCGTGTCGTCGGTGCCGCTGACCCCCCGGGCCACCGAGGAGGGCGTCGAGCCGCCGACGATCGCGTGGGAGACGATCGCGCCCGGGCACCTGATCGTCGTGCGCCAGGGCGCGGTGATCGCCGACGTCGGCCCGCCGGCGGCCGGGCCGATGACGGGCCCCGACGCCCCGTCGCTGGTGTCGCCGTCGGTCGCCAGCCGCCTCGCGGCGATCCGCTCGCGCGCCGAGCCGCGGCTGTTCGAGGTCCGGCACCGCACGGTCTACCGCTACGCCAAGGCGGTCGAGCGCTCGACCCACCTCTTGCGCCTCACGCCGACGATCGACCGCAACCAGCGGCTGCGTCGCCACGCGCTCACCGTCTCGGTGCCGTGCCAGTCCAAGGACTTCGAGGACGTGTTCGGCAACCGCGCGCGCCGGCTCGTGATCGAGACGCCGTGGACCGAGATGACGATCGAGGCGCGCAGCATCGTCGAGGTCACCGACCTCGACCCGCTCGACTTCCGCTCGCTCAAGGCGCGCTCGACGATCCCGCTGGTGTGGATGCCGTGGCAGCGCCAGATCATGGCGCCCTACCTGCTGCCGCCGGAGCTCGCCGAGAGCGAGCTCGACGAGCTCACCGAGTACGCGATGAGCTTCGTCAAGCGCAACGACTCCGACCTGCTCGACACGCTGCTCGACATCAACCAGACGATCTTCAAGGAGTACGCGTACCGCCAGGGCTCGACGACGGTGTTCACGACGCCGTTCGAGGTCTACGCCAACCGCCGCGGCGTGTGCCAGGACTTCACCAACCTGTTCATCTGCCTGGCGCGCCTGCTCGGCGTGCCGGCGCGCTACGTCTGCGGCTACATCTACACGGGCCCCAAGGACCAGCCGGATCGGTCCGGCGTCAACACGCTGCAGTCCGAGGCGTCGCACGCGTGGGTGCAGCTCTACCTGCCGGAGATCGGCTGGCGCGGGTTCGACCCGACCAACGGCATCCTCACCCAGACCGACCACGTCCGCGTCGCGGTCGGCCGCAACTACCGCGACGCGACGCCGACGTCGGGCACGATCTACGTCGGCGGCGGCCCGGAGACGCTCGAGGTCGACGTGCGGATGGAGCCGGCGCCGGTGGAGATCCGCGAGGCCGGCGAGGACGACACGCGCTGAGCGCGCCGGCGACGCATGCGATAGTCGCGGCATGAGCGAGCCTTCCTCGGGGGCCGGCGCGGCGATGATCGCGCTGGCCGAGTCGCTGCGCGGGCACGTC
Source organism: Myxococcales bacterium (assembly GCA_011526095.1). GTDB lineage: Bacteria > Myxococcota_A > Polyangia > Haliangiales > Haliangiaceae > WYBA01. The sequence continues at coordinate 53,972 of WYBA01000079.1, forward strand.
CACGCGCTGGTGGTCTACGGCGCCGCGGCCACGGACACGCCGCCGCCGGCCGGCGTCGAGCGCCACGTCGCCGTCGTGCTGGACGATCGCGCGCCGCTCGAGCCGCTCGGCAGGGCGCTGCGCCAGGGCTGGCTCGCGGCGCGGATCGAGCCGTGGATCGTGCGCGCCGGCGAGCTGCCGCGGCTGGCCGACGCGTTCGCGACGCGGATCCGCGACATCCAGCGCCGCCACCGCGTGCTCGTTGGCGACGATCCGTTCGCGGCGCTGCGGGTCGAGCGCGGGCCGCTGCGCCTGCGGCTCGAGCAGGAGCTGCGCAACCACCAGATCCGGCTGCGGCGGCTGCGCGCCGTCGCCGACGCGTCGGCCCAGGCCCGCGCGCTGTTCGTGGTCGCCAGCGCGCTCGCGGTCGAGCTGGCGCTGGTCGAGGAGGTCGCGGGCGGCGCCGCGCCCGACGGCGCCGAGGCGATCGCGCGTGCGGCCGCGGCCCGGCTCGACGTGCCCGCGGCGGCGCTCGCGGCGGTGCTGGACTACCCGGCGCGGCGGACCGGCGACGTCGCCGGGCTGCTGGGGACGCTCGAGGCCGCGCTCGACCGCGCCGTGGCCGTGGTGGACGCGCTCGACCGCGACGGGGGGCCGGCGTGAGCTCGCCGTTCACGATGGCGGGCCCCGAGTTCCTGCGGCTGTTCCTGATCGCCGGGCTCGCATCGATGGTGTGGGTCCACGTCGCGCGGCGGGTGCTGGCCGGCCCGCCCCCCGCGGTCGACGATCTCGACGGGTACCGGACGCTCGACCCGTACCAGCTCGCCTACCTCGCGGGCGGGCTGACCCGCGCGATCGAGGCGGCCGTCGCCGAGCTGGTGCACCACGGGCTCGTCGCGGTCCACGACGGACGGCTCGTCCTCACCGGCGCGTCGCCCGGCAAGCTCCTCGTCGACGATCACGCGTTCCGCGGGATCGTCGTCGACGCGCCCGTCGACGGCCTGCCCGGCCGGGCGCTGGCCGCGATCGGCGCGGACGGTCGGACGGTCGCCAGCCTGCACGTTCGGCTCGCGCCGGAGGAGGCCGCGCTGCAGCAGCCGCTGATCGCGGCCGGGCTGCGGCACGCGCCCGAGGCGCGGGTCGCGCGCGGCGCGCTCGCGCTGGCGCCCGGCGTGATCGTCACGGCGATCGGCGCGATCAAGCTGGTCCGGGGGATCGCGCTCGACCGACCGGTCGGGATCCTGCTGCTGCTGCTCGCGGTCGCCGTCACGGTGCTGTGGGTCACCGCGCCGTTCCCGCCGACGACGAGGCGCGGCCGCGCCGTCCTCGCCGGTGCGCGCGCCCGGCTCGAGGGCCTCCGCGCGACGGCCGCGGCGGCGCCGGAGCAGCTGTCGCCCGGCGACCAGGCGCTGGCGTACGCGGTGTTCGGGCCGATCGCGCTCGCCGGCGCCGCGGCGGGGCTGACGACCGTGTTCGCGCCGCCGCCGGCGGCGGCCGCGGCGAGCGGCTCGAGCTCCGGCGACTACATGTGCAGCTCGTCGAGCTGCAGCAGCGGCTGCAGCGGCGGCGGCGGGTGCGGCGGCTGCGGAGGCTGCAGCTGATGCGAGGCGCGCTACCGGCGGGCGCCGGGCTGGGCTGGCGCCCGGCGACGGCGTGGCTGATCGACCAGCGGCCCGGCCTCCGGCTGACCGAGGTCATCGCCGAGAACGTCGATCCGGCGCGGCCCCCGGCCGCGCTCGCGACGCTGCGCGCGCGCGGCACGGTCGTCATCCCGCACGGCGTGTCGCTCGGGCTCGGGGGGATCGAGCCGCCGGATCCGGCGCGGCTGCGCCGGCTGCGCGACGTCGCGCGCGCGCTCGACGCGCCGCTGGTGTCGGAGCACCTCGCGCTGGTCCGCGCCGGCGGGGTCGAGGCCGGGCACCTGCTGCCGGTGCCGCGGACGCGCGCGCACCTGGCGCGCGTGGTCGACCACGTCCGGCGCGCCCAGGACGCGGTGGGCGTGCCGCTGGTGATCGAGAACATCGCGGCGCCGCTGCGCTGGCCCGACGACGAGCTGCCGGAGGCGGCGTTCGTCGCCGAGGTGATCGAGCGCGCCGACGTCGGGCTGCTGCTCGACGTCGCGAACCTCCACGCCAACCTGGTCAACGGCACGTGCGAGGCCGCGAGCGCGGACGCCTACCTCGACCGGCTGCCGCTGGAGCGCATCGCGTACTGCCACGCCGCCGGCGGCGCGCGCCACGGCGCGTGGTGGCGCGACACCCACGCGCACCCCGTCGGTGCCGGCGCGCTCGACGTGCTCGCCGCGGTCGTGCGCCGTGTCGGCGCCGGCCGGCTGCCGGTGCTGCTCGAGCGCGACCACCGGTGGGGCACGCGCGCCGGGCTGGAGGCCGAGCTCGACGCGATCGCGCGCGTCGTCGCGGGCGACGCCGCCCCCGCGACGGACGGCGAGGTCGCGACGCACCGGCCGCGGCGCGCGCCGCTGGCCCCGATCGCCGGGCCGAGCGACCCCGCTGCGCTCGTCGCTGCGCTCGTCGCGAACGGCCCGCCGCCGCCGGGCTTCGACCCCGACGAGCTGGCCGAGGCGCGCGCGCTCCTGGCCGACAAGCGCGCGCGGGTCGCCGCCCACGCGCCCGCGGCGGCCGGCGCGACGCCGTGGTGGCGGCGGTGGGCGCGCCCGCGCCCGCCGGGCGTCACGCGCGGATCTTCTGCCGCGTGACCGCGACGTCGCGCGGCGCCGCGTCGCCGCGCTGGATCGTCAGCGTCACGACCGTGCCGACCGGCCCCCGGATGTGCTGGATCGCGCCCTCCATGCCGAGCGCGGTGACCGACGCGCCGTCGATCGCGAGCACCAGGTCGCCGGCGACGACGCCGGCGGCCTCGGCCCCGCCGCCGGGGATGACGCCCTCGACCCGCAGCACGTCGCCCGCGGCGGCGAGCTTGGCGCCGACGCCGGCGAGCTCGATCCGCGGCTCCTCGCCCGGCGCCAGCGGCGTCAGCTCGACCGTGACCGGCCCGACGCGGGCGCCGTCGGTGAGCTCGAGCGGCCCGACGATCGCCAGGTGATGACCGTAGGCGCCCGCGGTCATCGATCGCCGGCCGGGCGCGATCCCGGCGAGCTCGAAGCTGCCGTCGGCGCGCGTGATCGCCGAGGTCACGACCGGCACCGCGGTCGAGCCGCCGTCGCCGCCGACCCCGCCCTCGACCGTCAGCTTGCCGTTGCCGAGCGGCGCGCGCGTCACGGCGTCGACGAGCGTGCCGATCAGCATCGCGCCCGCGCGCAAGGTCACGGTGAGCTCGGGCGGATCGGCCGCGGCGGTCGCGGCGAGCGGCGCTGACGGGGCGAAGCCGGCGGCCTGGGCGACGACCTCGTAGCTGCCCGCGGCCAGCCCCTCGAGCACGAACCGGCCATCGGCGTCGAACACCGACACGACCGCGACGGCGCGCGTGACCAGCCCGGCGCGCTGCTGCGCGATCACGGTGGGCGCGGGCACGACCGCGCCCGACGGATCGACGACGCGCCCGACGATCCGCGCGCCCGCGGCGAGCCGGACCACGACGTCGGTCGCGCCGGCCTCGGCGGTCACGGTGGCCGCGGCCAGACCGTCGGCGCGCGCGCCGATGACGTGCGGCCCCGGGTCGAGGCCGGCGACGACGAACGCGCCGTCGGCGTCGGTCATCGCCTCGCCGGTGGCGGCGAGCTCGCCGGGGCCGGTCGCGATGACGCGCGCGCCGCCGACCGGCGCGCCGTCGGGGTCGACGACGCGCCCGGAGATCGCTTGCGCCACCGCCGCCGCGCCGCCGCGCGCGCCGAGCGTGATCACCAGCTCGCGCGTCGTCTGCGCGCCGGCGCCGAGGCGCGCGCGCCCGGGCGCGAACCCCGCCGCGCGCGCCTCGAGCAGCGCGTCGTCGGGCGCGTGGAAGTCGAAGCCGCCGTCGGCGCCCGCGGTGTACGTGTCGGCGATCGGCGCGGCGGCGCGCTCGCCGCGGTCGGCGTCGAGCAGCACGACCGTCGCGCCCGGCACCGGCGCGCCGTCGGGGTCGACGACCCAGCCACGGTAGGTCAGCGCCGGGACGAGGTAGACGACGACGCCGTCGATCCGCACGCCAGCGCGCGCCACGACCTCGAGCGGGCTGGCGTCGGGGTCCGGCGCCCACGGCAGGAACCCGGCGGCGAGCGCGGACACGACGCGGTAGCGCCCGGCGGCGGCGGGGCGCGCGACGAACCGGCCGTCCGCGGCGGTCACGAAGCTCGCGGCCGCGCCGCCGCCGGCGGGCGCGAGCGTGACCTCGGCCCCGGCGACCGGCGCGCCGTCGCCCCAGCTCAGGACGCGGCCGGCCAGCTCGCCGGCCGGCGCGTCGGGCGCGGCGACGACGGTGGCGGGCGACAGGGCGATCGGCCCGGAGACGTCGACCGGCGGCGCGGCCGGCGCAGGGGCCGGCGCGGGCGCGGTGGGGCGCGGCGGCGCCACCCGCGACGCGCCGTCGCCGGGCGACGGCGACAGCGACGGCGACGCGACCGGCCACAGCCACGCGGCCACGGCGACGCCGAGCGCGAACGTGACGAGCACGATCAACAGGTTCCGCGGCCGGGTCATCGCCGAGGTATACCTGCCCGGTCGTGGTCACATTCCTCGGCACCCTCGCGATCGTCGCCGTGTTCGTCGGCGTCGGGCTGCTGATCGACCGGCGATGGTCGGTCCTGCCGCGCAAGGAGGAGCTGATCGAGGCCGGACGGAAGAAGCCGCTCGGCTCGGACCACGAGGTCGGCCTCGCGCCGGCGACGGCGCTGGCGTGCGAGCCGTCCCGGCTCCCGAAGGTGATCGCGCAGCAGCGGTGCGCGTGCAAGGCGCGCGCGATGGAGCGGGTGAGCGAGGACGACGTCCGCTACGCGGACCGGACGCTCCGGGCGGTCAAGCTGCGGTGCGCGCGGTGCGGCGCGCACCGACACCTGTACTTCGAGCTGCGGCCGACGAGCTGACCGGACGCGCGGCCCCGCTACGTCGCGTTGCCGGTGACCGGGTCGTGGCTGTGCCAGCCGACGGCGGGCTTGCCCTGCTTGTCGATGTAGTCGCCCCACAGCATGTCGGTGTGGTTCTGCGGGATGCCGGTGGCGTCGAACGTCATGTGGTAGCCCTCGACGGTGCCGTGCGGCGACACCGCGATCTCGGCGCCCGGGGCGGGCGCGCCGCCGATGTAGATGTTGAGCACGACCGTGCCGCCGCCGGGCGCGGGCACGCTGATCGCGGTCGCGCCGTCGGGCTGGGTCATCAGCGCCGCGGCGGGCGGCGCCGATGGCGCGAACGCCGCGGGCGGCGGCGGGATGTGTGGCGGCTGCTCGCCGGGCCGGTAGTGGCCCGCCGGCATCGCCGACGCGGGCGCTGACGCCGGCGACACCGCCAGCCGCTTGCGCAGCTCGGCGACGCGCTCGGGCGGGACGGCGTGGCGCGCGAGGACCTCGAGCGGGAGCTCGTAGAGCCGGCCATCGGGCCCCTCGAACACGAACGGTGGCTTGGTGCTCATCGGTCTCTCATCCGGCGGTTCCTTGCTCGCGCTCGGCGCGCGACAGCAGCGAACGATACGCGGGGTTGCGGTCGGCGAGCTCGGCGTGCGTCCCCTGATCGACGATACGACCCGCGTCGAGGAACGCAACCCGGTCGCACGCCAGCAGATCGGGGCGGTGGGTGACGAGCACGCACGTCCGCCCCGCCGCGGCGCGGCGCACGGCGGCGGCGAGCGACTCGGCCTGGGACTGGGGCAGCCCGGCTTCCAGCTCGTCGATCAGCAGCACTTCCGGATCGGCGAGCAGCACGCGCGCCAGCTCGACGCGGCGGCGCTCCGAGCCCGACAGCGCGCCGCCGCCGGCGAGCCGCGCGTCGAGCCCGCCCGGCAGCCGCGCCACGACCTCGGTCAGCTCGGCGGCGGCGACGACGTCGGCGAGCCGCGCCGGATCGACCGCGCGGTCGTCGAGGACGAGGTTGTCGCGCAGCGAGCGATCGAACAGCGCCGGGTGCTGCTCGAGCATCGCGACCCGCCGGCGCAGCTCGTCGACGTCGAGCCCCGCGACGTCGGCGCCGCCGACGGTGACCACGCCCGCGGTCGGCTCGACCAGGCGCACCGCCATGCGCAGCAGGGTGCTCTTGCCCGAGCCGCCCGCGCCGACGATCGCCACGACCTGCCCGCGCGCGATCTCGAGATCGACGCCGTCGAGCACGACGCGGTCGCCGAGCCGCCACCGCACGCCGGCGAACGCCACCGCGGGCGCCGCCGCGGCGTCGGCGGTCGCCCCCGTGGCGACGCCCGCACCCCGATCGATCACCGGCGCGTCGGCGAGCGCGTCCGCGACCAGCGCGATCGCCGGCTGGCTGACCTTGTGGTTGGTCCACAACGAGCCGACGCCCGCGATCGACCGCTGCAGCATCAGCAGCGCGGGGATCATCACCGCCAGGCTGGCGCCGGCGAGGCCGAGCCCGCGCCACGCGACGACCAGCAGCGGCACCGCGAGCAGCACCAGCCCGCTCGACGCCGCGCCCGCCAGCCCGCTCCACGTCGCGACCTGCACCTCCGCCGCCGCCATCCGGTCGGCGATCGCGCCGACCCGGGCGCGCTGCGCCCCGCGCGCGCCCGCGAGCTGCAGCGTCGCGACGTGGTCGATCGACTCGTTGACGCCGACGACGTAGGCCGAGGTCTCCGCCATCACGACGCGCTGCGCCGCCTCGCTCCGCCTCGCGGTGAACCACACGGCCGCGAGGTTGGCCACGACCAGCGCCGCCACGACGCCGACCACCACCAGCGCCGCCGCGGCGCCCGAGGCGCCGCGCGCCATCGCCTCGCCCAGCGCCTGCGACCAGATCACGATCGCGCTCGCGACGCCGACCGCCGCGGGGATCGTGCCGACCGCGTACGCGGCGACGACGCGCCCCTGCGCGAGCAGCGCGTTCTTGACGTGCGCGGCGCGCCCGGCGTCGCGCAGCCAGTCGGGCGGCCGCGCCAGCGCGCGCGCGAGCAGCGCGTCGCGCACGTCGAGCAGCGCGCGCGACATCAGCGCCGCGGCGTGGCGGGTCGCGACCAGCGCGAGCGCGAACGCCAGCGCGCCCGCGACGACGAGCGCGGCGAGCAGCGCGGTCAGCGACGGCGCTGCGCCGAGGACGAGCGCGAGCTCGGCGGGCACCGGCGGCGCGCCGGCGCCAGGCGCGGCCGCGCCGCCGTCCGCCATCGCGACGACCGCGGGGATCGCGCGCAC
>WYBA01000527.1 GCA_011526095.1 Myxococcales bacterium
CATCTGGAGCGACCGCGTCTACCTCGACATGTCCCTGCTCGCCGACCATCACGCCGCGGCAGCGGCGTGACCCACCTGAACCCGATGCTCTCTCGTCAGGCATTCACACAAGAAAAGAGACTTGACCAGTAGCTCAGCATCCGCGCATACGCGTAGGACAGGCTCGGCTGATAGATCCCGCCCACGTTCTCGATCTCTCCTTCGTGCACCCACTGAGCCCAGACCACCGCGGCGGCGCCCGCATCCCCGGGCGCAAATGACAGCGCGAAGCTCCTACCGGCCACCAGCTACTCCGACTTCTTGATCTCGACGGTGAGCGGAATCGAAGCTGCCGGATCGGCGGCGAGCTCGCCCGCTTCGAGACGACGACGGCGACGCTCCGCGTCTGCGACTCGGACATCGCGTTCGGCCTCCGCCGTCCCGATGCGCGCCTCGTGCTCGCGGTGCGCGATCTCGGAGCAGGCTGAACACTTGCCCGGAAGGCTCTCGACTCGCACCCCGCCGGTCGGGAGGCTGACGATGGTCTCGATCGGTGCCTGCTTCTGCGCCCATGCGACGACCGCGCTGAGGAGGCGAACGTGTTGTGAAGCCACGCCGCGATCCACGCGGACATCCAGGGCACCGACGATCGTTCCCTGGATCTGCTCCAGAACCTTGCTCTCGAGCGAGGTGAACGCGAGCGTCGCGCTGATGCGTTCGGCTTCCTTCGCCGCTGTCGCGAGGATCGACGAGGGACCGATCGAGCGTCGCGTTGCCCCTTCGTCCGGCGAACGCCACTCGTCCACCTGGACCATGAGTCGAGCGCGGCGTACCGCCTGTTGCAGCGCGCTCGCGGCGACGCGCTCGGTGCGAGTCTCACGCAGCACCGCCACACGATCTTCGAGCCGGGACTGCATGAGCTTTGCTGCCTCCGGCGCCTTTGCCGCGTAGCCTGTGATCCCCTCCGCCAACGGGGGCGTCGCGTCGTTCGGCAGTGGCAGCTGCCCGCGAAGCTCGGGTCCAAGGCGGATGGGAAAGAGCGTCGCGTTGAGGTGGAACCCCAGCACGCGATTCTCGATCAGCGACCAGAGTGGCTTGTGCCCGAGCGAGAAGCTCGCCAGACGTGCGAATCGTTGAGCAGGATCCTCTGCCTGCCAGATCGCACGCATGTAGTGGAGCAGGTTCTCCTCGATGTGACCTTTCAACCGCGCGAACGCCGCCCGCGCACGACGGAGCTGGGTCCCCGCCGCGGCGCGCGCAGCGGCGACATCCTCCGCCTCGACGAACTCTTGCAGGCCTGCCGACGACGACTCCGTTGCGTTCGCACCGACGAGAACGCTCGCCGAATAGCCGATCGCCTCCTGGAGCTTGCGACCAGGTGTGCGTCCTGCGTGATAGCGAACGATCCCGACGATCACCGCAGCGAGCGCGCGGACCGATGGCGCATCCAACGCGCCATCCATGAGGCCTTCGAGCGCCGCTGTCGTGGGCGGATCGCCGAGCAACAGCAAGGGATCGATCGTCGGTCCGTTGCCTTCATCGTCCTTCTTCCCCGTGAGCGAATCGATGAACGTGGTGACCACATCGCCAAACCCGGACAACGCATCGCCGAGAATGTCGAGGCCGTTGCGGTCGTCGGGCTGTGGCGGAGGCAACGGGCGGAATGCGGCCTTCAACCTCTGCAACGCCGCGACGAGGACGTCTGCGTCGGTGCCGCTGGCCAGCTCCTCTGCGGCGTCGAAGCCGTTGGCCAACGACGGGTCGCGGAGCACATCACGAAGTACTCCCTCGTGACCGGCCACCCACTCGGCGGTGATCTCGGGAAGCGGGTTCGGGACTGCGAGCACGTACTCGACCTCGGCCGGCGCCTGCTGCACGAGAAAATGCTGAAGCTCCTCGTAGAGCTGGTGCGCGACTGAGTGGCATGGGTTCGGGTTGCTGATCTTGCGAACCTCGCGCGCCTCGATTCCGCGCTCTTCGCCAGAGCTGACGCGCACGCGACGCTCGCTCCGCATGTGCTCGGTGAGCTTCCGTGTGGCGTCGCGCGACCGCCGGTACTGACGTTCCACGTCTTCGATCAGCGACGCCGATGAGCTGGTGCCGATCGATCCTTCGCCTTCGCCGATTCCGAGCTCCGCATCGAATCCCCAGTTGAGCTCCCGGTGGAACCGCTTCGCGACCTGATAGCTCTCGTGGGTCGTCAGCGACGTTTCGCTCTGCCGATCGACAATGTCAGCGCTCTCCTCGTCGAGGCTGCGTCGCGTGCGATGCCACGTGAAGATCTGAACCTCGCGCTGCTCGCCAGGAGCCAGCGAGATCGCGCCGGCAGGTTCGCCTACCGTCACCCCCAACGACTGCCATGCCTGCTCGGTGACAACTCTGATTCCCCAGATCGGCCGATCCACCTGCCACGGACGCTGGGTCCAGGTCGTCGCGTCATCGGCGGCTGGAAGTGCATCCCGGACGCCATCGAGCAGCTCCTCAAGGAAGCCGAGGAACCCCTTGCGACCAGCGTCGGAACTCGCACCATCGCGATGGTCGCGGACGCTGGCTACGTTCCAAGCGCCAGCGCCGACGACGGGCACCGGTGCATCATCAAGCAGCACTACCTGTGGGAACCGATGAACGACCGGCGACGGTGCCAGCACAGACGGTTCACACGCACCGTCCATCCCCGGGAAGCGACTCTTGGCCCTGATCCCGTCCCATACAGGCCCACCGTCGGACCACGACCGCGGAATCCGCATGCTGGGATGCTGCACCCGTGTCAACGGGCGGGTCAACTGATCGCGTAGGGGGCGGCAAACTGATCTGGCGGGCTCTCTTCGCCGGCGACGGGTTCCGGAACGTGTCGCCGTCCATCTCGATCACGTGGGCGTGGTGGAGCAACCGGTCCATCGCGGCGCTGGCGAGGAGCAGGTCGCCGAACAGCGGCGGCCACTCTTCCACGGCGCGGTTCGAAGAACACGAGGTCGATCGCGAAGTCCTCGGTCCCGACCTGGACGGGGTGCTCCGAGCCGACGAAGCAGAAGTCCGTCCCAGCTCCGTGATGAAGCGGCCCAGGTTGCGCAAGATGGCGCGGTGGAGGTCGGGCTTTGTCGACCGAGACGATGAGCTGGTCGTAGTAGTGGAACGGGTTGTGGTTCGCGGGCACACGTTCGCGGATGCGCTTGAGTCCCGCGGAATCGAGCCGCACGAGCGGGATCGAGAACCGCGACCATAGCTCGCTGCGCGTGATGCCGGTGGTGCGCGAGGGCTACGTGGTCCTCGATCACATCGGACGTGGCGAGCAGGGCCGCGCGAAGCACGAGGAGAACGTCGTGAAGTGCCTCATGGAGCGGCTCTGCCGCAAGGCGGGCCTGCCGGAGTCCGGCTGGCATCGCTTGAGGCACAGCTACGGAACTCACGCGGCCACGTTCGGCGTGAACCCGTGGCGGCTCATGACCTGGATGGGTCACAAGCGGGTGGACGAGACGATGCAGTACGTCCACGTCGCCGAGCAGCATCGGCGGCCCATTCCCGAGCCCGTGCTGCGGGCCGGCGGGCGCGAGGTCGATCCGGACGAGCGGATCCTCGCGATGCTGGGCGCGCGCGGACGCGTGGCGTGGCAGCCACGTGGCAGCGCCGAAAGAGAAAACAGCCGGGACCTTTCGATCCCGGCTGGTTAAGTCGCGGAGCGGACGGGACTCGAACCCGCGGCCTCCGGCGTGACAGGCCGGCGTTATAACCGACTTAACTACCGCTCCAGAACGTCTGCTTGTCAGGGATGGCTGTGGGCGGAGCAGGGTTCGAACCTGCGACCACGGCCTTGTAAGGGCCATGCTCTTCCGCTGAGCTATCCGCCCTGCGCCGTTGCGCGAGGCCCATGGTTTCTAGCCAAGTGACCCCACGATGTCAATGCCCGCTCCAAGATTCGCCACGCTCCTCGCGCTGATCGTCGCCGTCGCCGGCTGCAAGTCGAAGAAGGATGGAGATCCGGCCGGTTCGGGCGGGGGCCGGGCGGTCGCGCCGGCCGACGCGGCGCCGGCGGACGCCCGGCCGGTGGCCGGCCCGGACGATCCGGTCGAGGGCGCCCGGGTGGCGGCCGTGCCGCTGGCGGCGCCGACCCTGGCGATCGAGCACGCGGTGCTGGTCCCCGCGGCGAAGGACCTGGAGGCGACCGGCCAGGCGATCCTGGCGGCGGCGAAGCAGCGCGGGCTGCCGGTGCTGGCGCCGGACGCCGAGCCGACCGGCGAGCCGCAGTTGATGATCACGGTCGGGACGCTGGCCGAGGCGGAGCTGACGCCCGAGCGGCTGGCGCTGACGCCGCGCGGGATCGCCGAGGCGGACGCGGGCAAGGTCGCGGCCGCGGCGCACGCGATCGTGCTGACCGCGCTCGGCCCGACGGCCGCGCGCGAGCGCCTCGACCACGACGCGAACGCGATCGCCCTGGCGGGCGCGCGCAGGGCGCGCGGGTGGATCCACGACGGCGCGACGTTCGAGACCTTCTCGGTCGAGGCGTTCGAGGCGGCGCGACGCGACGTCGACGCGCTCGACGTGGTCGAACGCGTGATGGTGCACAGCGGGCGCGGCGAGGAGCTGCTGTTCCTCGAGACGGTGGGGATGTCGCGCTACGGCCTGCCCGACCTGTTCCTCGACGGCGTGACGCAGCTCGACGTCGAGCGCGCGGTGCTGATGCTGAGCGCGGCGGCGCAGGCGCTCGTCGAGCTCGGCGAGGTCACGCAGGCCGGCGAGCTGGGGGTCGAGCTCGCGACGCTCACGCCGCCGCGCTGGAAGGACACCGTGGCGAGCGCTCGCGCCGCCGGCGGCGCGAGCGGCATCACGTGGCGCGTGACGTGGTCGAAGGGGGACAACGCCGAGGCGACGTCGCCGACGCTGCTGGAGCTCGCGCCGCTGCGCGACGATCCCGCGGCGCTGCGCTACGCGCTCGACTCGACGCTCGGCGCCGGGGACGAAGAGATGGTGATGGTCGACAGGGATCCGGAGCTGGTCGCGGCCAGCGCGCGGGCGCGCGCGGCGCTGGCGAAGCTCGCGCCGATGTTCGCCGAGGGAGTGCCGACCGGGACGACGCTGATGGTCAAGGCGCCGTTCGCCACCGACGACGGAGGCGTCGAGTACATGTGGGTCGAGGCGACCGGGTGGAAGGCCGACAAGATCGCCGGCGTGCTCGCCAACGAGCCGTTCGACATCGCGTCGCTGCACAGCGGCGACCGGGTCGAGGTGACGCTCGCCGACGTGTACGACTACACGCTCGAGCGGCCCGACGGGACGACCGAGGGCGGCGAGACCTCCGAGATCATCGAACGCAAGCACCGCGCCGCGCCCGCAGCGCCGTAGTCGTCACGGGTCCGCGACGAGCACCTCGACGTGCGAGATCGGCCGGTCGGCCGGCACGTCGATCGTGATCGTCCGGTCGATCCGCGCCGGCGGGTGGACGAACCGGACGCGGTGCTTGCCGGGGCGCAGCGTCAGCGTCACGGGGGTCTCGTACCGCGTCGGATCGCCGTCGACGTAGACCTCGGCCCACGGCCGCGCGCCGATCGTGACGTTGTCCTTCATCGCAACGGTCGGGGCGGCATCGGCCGCGACGGGGCGCGGGCCGGCGTCGACCGTCGGCGGGCGGGTCCCGGCGTCGCGACCGCGCGGCGTGACGACGCGCGCGTCGGGTCGCGCGCCCGCGTCGACGGCAACCGGCGTGCCCGCGTCGGCGGCGGCCGGCACGCCCGCGTCGACAGCAGGCGGC
>WYBA01000528.1 GCA_011526095.1 Myxococcales bacterium
CGTACGCGCGCTGCAGGATCGTCGACATCAGCTTGGCGTCGGTGTCCGCGCACCGCGCCATGAACGTCGCGCCCGCGCCGAGCGCGAGCTGGAGCGGGTTGACGGGGTAGTCGACCGAGCCCGCCGGCGTCGACGCCGCGCGCGTGCCGACCGCCGACGTCGGCGAGTACTGGCCCTTGGTCAGCCCGTAGATCTGGTTGTTGAACAGCAGGATCTTCAGGTTGATGTTGCGGCGCAGCGCGTGGATGAAGTGGTTGCCGCCGATCGACAGACCGTCGCCGTCGCCGGTGATCACCCACACGTCCAGCTCGGGCCGCGCCAGCTTCAGCCCCGACGCGATCGCCGGCGCGCGGCCGTGGATGCTGTGGAAGCCGTACGTGTTCATGTAGTACGGGAACCGGCTGGAGCAGCCGATGCCCGAGACGAACACGGTGTTCTCGCGCCGCACGCCGAGCTGGGCGAGCGTGCGCTGGACGGTGGAGAGGATCGCGTAGTCGCCGCAGCCCGGGCACCAGCGGACGTCCTGGTCCGACTCCAGGTCCTTCTTGCCGAGCTTGACGGGCGCCTTGTTGGCAGCTTCGCTCATGGGTGACTCCGGCGCTTACGCGCGCGCCTCGCTGCGGGTCAGGGTGGTCTCGCCGGCGGGGATCGTGCGGCCGCCGAGCAGCGCCTCGATCGCGTCGGTGACCTCGCGGACCTTGAACGGCAGGCCCTGGATCTTGTTGAGCCCGATCGCGTCGATCAGGTAGCGGTCGCGCAGGATGTGGAGCAGCTGCCCCGCGTTGAGCTCCGCGACCATGACGTGGCGGAAGTTGCGGACGATCTTGTCGAGGTTCGGCTCGATCGGCCACACCCAGCGCAGGTGCGCGTGGCTGACCTTCTTGCCCTGCGCGCGCAGCCCCTCGACGGCCTGGCGCAGCGCGCCGAACGTCCCGCCCCAGCCGATCACGAGCACGTCGCCGCTCTCCTCGCCGCGCAGGTCGAGCTCGCCCATCTCCTGGGTGACGCGCTGGACCTTCTCGGCGCGGGTGTGGACCTGCTTCTCGTGGTTGTGCGGGTCGTAGCTGATGTTGCCGGTGAGCGCGTCCTTCTCGATGCCGCCGATGCGGTGCTCGAGCCCGGGCGCGCCGGGCACGACCCACGCGCGCGCCAGCGTCGACGGGTCGCGGTCGTAGACGTGGTAGCCCTGCGGGTCGGTGCGGTGGGTGACCGGGATCGGCTGCAGCGCGCCGAGGTTCGGCAGCGGCCACGGCTCCGAGCCGTTGGCGATGTAACCGTCCGACAGCAGGATCACCGGCACCATGTACTTCATCGCGACGCGCATCGCCTCGACGGCGCAGTAGAAGCTGTCGCCCGGCGTCTTCGCCGCGATCACGGGCACCGGCGCCTCGCCGTTGCGGCCGTAGATCGCCTGGTTGAGGTCGCTCTGCTCGGTCTTCGTCGGCAGGCCGGTCGACGGGCCGCCGCGCTGGACGTTGACGATCACGACCGGCAGCTCGGTCATCACGCCGAGGCCGATCGCCTCGCCCTTGAGCGCGATGCCCGGGCCGCTCGACGCCGTCACCGCCGCCGCGCCGCCGTAGGCCGCGCCGATCGCCGCGCCCATCGCGGCGATCTCGTCCTCGGCCTGGAACGTCAGGCAGCCGAAGTTCTTGTACTTGGCGAGCGAGTGCAGGATCGACGACGCCGGCGTGATCGGGTAGCCGCTGAAGAACAGCGGCTTGCGCGCCAGGTTCGCCCCGACGAGCAGGCCCATCGCGAGCGCCTCGTTGCCGGTGATGTTGCGGTACACGCCCGGCGCCCACTTCGCGGGCGGGACCTTGTACTGGGTCTGGAACACCTCGGCGGTCTCGCCGTAGTGGTACCCGGCCTTGAACACCTTGACGTTCGCCTCGCCGAGCTCCGGCTTCTTGGCGAACTGCTGGTGGATGCGGCGGATCTCCGGCTCCGGCTCGCGGCCGTACATCCAGAAGACGAGGCCGAGCGCGAAGAAGTTCTTCGACCGGCCCTTCTCCTTCGTCGACAGCGTCGTGCCGTCGAGCGCGGCCATCGTCAGCGCCGAGATGTCGATCGAGTGGACCTTGTACTTCGACAAGGAGCCGTCCTCGAGCGGGTTCACCTTGTAGCCAGCCTTGTTGAGGTTGGCCTCGATGAAGGTGCCGCTGTTGACGATCAGCGTGCCGGCGTCGACGAGGTCCTTGAGGTTCGTCTTGAGCGCCGCCGGGTTCATCACGACCAGCACGTCGGGCGCGTCACCCGGCGTGTAGATCTCCGACGACGAGAAGTGGACCTGGAACCCCGATACGCCCGGCAGCGAGCCCGCGGGGGCGCGGATCTCGGCGGGGAAGTCGGGGAAGGTCGCGATGTCGTTACCGGCTTCGGCCGCGGCCTTGGTGAACTCGGTGCCGGTGAGCTGCATGCCGTCGCCCGAGTCTCCCGCGAAGCGGATGACGACTCGGTCGACCTGATGTTCCTTGGTCATGTCGTTCCAGTGTCCAAACGAAGGACGCGCGGAACGTACCCGAACCCCTCCCGGGTTGGAAGCCGATCATTACCGAGTGTCCCTCGGGGCTTGCACCCGGTTCATCGCCCCGGTAGAAAGAGTGCCGCGCACGCGTAGCTCAGTTGGATAGAGCGTTGGCCTCCGGAGCCAAAGGTCGCAGGTTCGACTCCTGCCGCGTGCACCCCGCAAGAGCGTGGTAACGGCGACGCCGACGTGCCCAGGACGCTTGCAGAGATCGTCATCGACGCCAAGCTGGCGTCCAAGGCCGACGTCCTGCGCGCCGCGAAGGCCGCCGAGCAGCGCGGCGTGCCGTTCGTCGTCGCGCTGGTCCGCGAGGCGGAGCTCGACGAGCTCGCCCTGCTGTCGGCGCTGCGCAAGGCGCTGCGCGTCCCCGCCCTCGACCCGGGGACGGCCCGACCGGACCCGGAGGCGCTGCGGATGCTGCCGGCGGAGCTGTGCAAGCGGCTGCGCGTGCTGCCCTACGCCGTCGGAGTCGACCCGTCCGGTCAGCGGACGCTGCGGGTCGCGATGGCGGACCCGACCGACGCCGTCGCCCTGGCCGAGGTCGAGCAGACGGCGGCGTGCGAGGTCTCGACGTCGATGCTGCCGCTGTCCTCGGTCGAGGAGCTGATCGACCAGGGGTTCCGCGGGTACTCGACGCAGATCCTGGCGCGCCGGCGCCCGTTCGGGGACGGGCTGCGGGTCACGACCCAGCGCCACGCCCGCGGCGCCATGCCGCAGGCGCCGGCGGCCGCCGGGGCGGGTGGCGGCACCGGCGAGGACACCGCGCTGACGCCGCTCGGGCCCGGCACGGTCCCGTACCACTCGGTCACGGACGAGGCCGACGTGAGCGTCCGGCTGAACGCCCTGGTCAACGTGCTGATCGCCCGGGGCCTCATCACCGAGGCCGAGTACGAGCAGGCCGTGATGGACCTCATCCGCGACGGCAGAGACGTGACGGGCGAGACGTCGGATCACGGCGACGGCGGCGGCGACGACTAGGCCGGGTTACAATCACCGGGCCGTCCGACGAGCGTCGGACCCATGCACGCCCATGAGATGAGCACCGAGACCGTCACCTGCGGCAACTGCCGCCACGAGTTCGCGGCGACCGCGCTGTTCTGTCCGCATTGCGGTCGCGCGAAGGTGCGCGACCTCGACGGCGACGTGCTCCTCGGCAAGGTGCTGGGCGAGCGGTTCCTCGTCCTCGAGCGGATCGGCCACGGCACGTCGGGGACGATCTACCGCGCCGAGCACGTGACGCTGCGCCGCAAGGTCGCGATCAAGGTGCTCCACCACGAGATGTCGCGCGACGAGCTCGCGATCGAGCGGTTCCGCCGCGAGGCGACGACCGTCGCCGACATCGACAACGAGCACATCGTCGAGATCCACGACTTCGGGCGCACGCCCGACGGCCGGCTCTACCTGGCGATGGAGCTGCTCGAGGGCGAGACCCTCGACGCGGTGCTCGCGCGCCAGGGCACGCTGCCGGTGGCGACGGTGGTCGACGTGATGATCCAGGTCGGCGAGGCGCTGATGGAGGCGCACGCGATCGGCTACATCCACCGCGACCTGCGCCCGCGCAACGTGTTCCTCGCGGCGCGCCGCGGCCGCGCCAACTTCGTCAAGCTGCTCGACTTCGGTCTGGCCAAGCTGGTCGAGCAGGACGGCGGCAGCGCGGCGTCGACCAGCCTCGGCATGACGTTCGGCGACCCGCGCTACATGTCGCCCGAGCAGGCGCGCGGCGACGCGATCGACCGCCGCGCCGACGTCTACCAGCTCGGCTGCATCGCTTACGAGATGCTCACCGGCGCGCCGCCGTTCGTCGGCGGGCGGGTGTTCGACGTGCTCGCGCGCCACGTCAGCGAGGCGCCGGCGCCGCTGACGCGGGCGCGGCCCGACGTGCCGGCGTGGCTCGAGGTCGCGGTCGCGCGGATGCTGGCGAAGTCGCCGGCCGAGCGGTTCGTGACGGTGTCGCGGATGGTCGAGGCGCTGCGCCGCGGCGAGCAGTCCGGCGCGGTGATGGGCGACGACGAGGCCCGGCGCGAGGAGAGCGAGCCGCCGCCGAGCGTGTCGCGGGTGATGCAGAAGCTCGGGCGCACGCAGCTGGGGCACCACGCCGAGGCGACGACGCGCCCGGTCGACGCCGGCGGGACGCAGCCGGGGCTCGGCGCCGTCGGCGGCGACGCGGTCAGCGACGACGCGCGCACCCTGATGCTGCCGCGGGTCGGTCCGCGCGGGACACCCGTCGTCGGCGTGCCGGTCGATGGCGCCGCGGTCGCGCGCGCCGCGCCGGTCGCGCCTGCGCCTGCGCCCGTGCCGGTGGTCGCGCCCGTGCCGGTCGCGCCGTCGGCGGCGGTGGTGGCGCCGCCCGCGTCCGCGCCCGCGATCACGCCGGGCACCGGCGGAGTGTGGGCGCGGCCCGCGTCGCCGGCCCCCGAGCCCGCGGCGCCCACGGTCGCGCGGGACGGCAGCGGCTCGACCGGCAAGCTCCCGGCCGGCGGTCGCGCCAAGCGCCCGAGCGACAGCGCCGGGATCTCCAACGTCTGGTTCAAGGACGGCGAGAAGCTCGACGGCGGCGACGAGCTCGACGAGTCGCAGGCCAGCCGGCTCGAGCGCGCGCGGCTGCTGCAGAGCCCGGGCGACTCGATGAGCGACGCGTACGCGGTGCCGGCGCGCCGCCCGATCGGCAAGTACGTCGCGATCGGCGTCGGCGCGGTGGCGCTGCTGGTGGTGTCGATCGCCCTGCTGGCGGGCGGCGGAGACGACGACGGCGACAAGCCGGCGCCCACGCCTCCGGCGCCGGTCGCCGCGGCGACCGCGGTGGCGGCGCCAGATGCCGGCGTCGCGGTGGCGCCGCCGGACGCGGGGACGAGCACGGAGACGGGCACGGGCACGGGCACGGGCATGGGCACGGCCACGGGCACGGGCACGGGCGCCGGGTCGGCCAAGAAGGTGGGGAAGAAGCCCGGCGAGGGGACGGGGACCGGCCGGACCGATCCGCTGGATCCGTTCGAGCGGCCCGACCCGCCCGACGACGATCCTCCGCCCCGCGGCGGCGCGCCCGACGAGGAAGCGAAGCGCCAGGCCGACTTCTTCGCCAAGGCGGGCGAGTCGCAGCTGCGCGGCGGCGACGCGCAGGGCGCCGCCGGCAACTTCAAGAAGGCGCTCGAGCACGACCCCAAGAACCTCACCGCGATCATCGGCCTGGGCGAGGTCGCGATGCAGCAGGGGCTCTACGACGCGGCGATCAAGCACCTCAAGAAGGCGGCAAAGCTCGCGCCGGGCAGCTCGCGCGTCCACACGCTGCTGGGCGAGTGCTACCTCAACACCGGCAAGGACGAGGCCGCGATGACCTCGTTCAAGAAGGCGCTGCAGATCGACCCGGAGAACAGCCGGGCGCGCGACGGGTTCAACGAGGCGTCCAACCGCCTGCCGCCGCCGACCGACGATCCCTGATCGATCTGTGGGTCGGCCCCTTGGCCGAGCTCCGCGGCGGTCCCCCGACCGCCGCGATCTCCTGCGTGATTACCGGCGCTTGCCGCCCTTGCCGCCGTCCTTGGCGCGGCCGGCCGGGGCGTCGCGATCCTTGCTCGGCGCGCTCCACGCCGACGGGGCTTCGCGGTGGCTCACGCCCAGCTTGAGGCGCCTGTCGTGAGAGGACCTCAGGCTGAACCGCGGAGTGCGCGTCGAGTTGCCAGGGTACATGACAATACGTTAATGGTCATCGTTTGGCCCGAGCAACTTCCAGGGCCCGGTTCCGCGCCGACGGAGAGATCCGGATCTGCACGGCGGAACTCGTCGGGCCCGCGTTCGCGCCACGCCACCGGGCTCTGCTACGATATTGCGCGATGCCCGCCCCGCACAGGCCAGACCGGCCGTGGGAGCCCGAGGCGCTGAGGCTCCCGCTCGAGGCGCCTCAGCGCCGGACGCGGCGTCCCGCGTCGCTGCCGTCCGTCCGGATCGACCCCGCCGGGTCGCCGGCGAGCGACTGCGACGACGACGCGCCGTCCGGGGCCGACCTGCCCGGCAGCCACGTGGTGGTCATCGACATCGGCTGAACGTGGCCACGTATCACGTCTTCATCGAGCGAGCGCGCGAACCGGGGGCGCGCGGCGAGCAGGCGCTCGCCGCTGCGGTCGCGGAGCGCTACGGCCTGCCCGCCGACCAGATCGCCGCCCGGCTCGCCGCCGGCCGCATGCGCGTGAAGACCAACGTCGATCGCGCCACCGCCGACACGTTCGCCGCGGATCTCGAGCGCCTCGGCGCGGTGTGCGCGATCGTCGACGTCGCGACCGGCGAGCCCGTCGCGCCGGTCGTGAAGCCCTCGGCGCCCGCGCGCGCCGCGACGCCCGCGCTGCCGCCGCGCGCCACGCCGGCGCCCGCGACCGCCTCGGCGCTGCCGCCGCGCAC
>WYBA01000080.1 GCA_011526095.1 Myxococcales bacterium
CACGCGTCGTGGGCGAGGCAGCGCAGCAGGGCCTCGAGCCCGGCGTCGAGCGCGGCCGGCTCGGCCGCGGCGAGCACGCCGAGGATCTCGCCCGACAGCCGCCCCGAGGCGTGCGCGGCGCCGGCGTCGAAGCTCCGCGCGAGCACGACGTCGACCGGCGCGTGCTTGGTCGCCTCGTCGAGCGCGACGTACGTCGCGTCGTCCTGGTCGCACGTCACCAGCCCGAGCGAGGCGTGGCGCGCCGGGTCCGCGCCGTAGGCGCGCAGCACCGCCGGATCCGCCGCGGGCAGCCGTCGCACCGCCAGCACCGTCGGCACGATCGGCTCGAGGATCACGGCCGGCCTCCGCGCTCGCCACGCTCGACCAGGCGCTGGCGCACCTGCGGCGCGCGGTAGCCCCGCCCCAGCTCGCCGGCGCCGTCGCCGCTCACCCTCGTGAGGTCCAGCCCGACGCCGGAGGTCCCCTGCTCGATCATCGCCGCGGCCAGCGCCGCCAGCCGCGGCGCGGCGCGGTCCGGGGGCGTGCCGCGCGCGTGGAGGTTGCTCATCATGTTGCGTTCCCCGTCGGTCTTGCCGATCCGCGGCGCGTGCACCAGGTACGCCGATAGCCCGTCGCCGGTGCCGAGCCCCGGCCGCTCGCCCAGCAGGATCACCGCGACCTTCGCGCCGACCTCCTGGCCGATCTCGTCCTCGAGCCACACCCGCGCGAACTTCGCGCACACCGGCGTGCCGACGGTCAGCCCGCGCGCCTCGCACGCCGCGCGCAGGGCGTCGTGCAGCGCCTTGCCGCTCCCCATGCACGCCACCGCCGACAGGCCGTCGGCGACGACGAGCTGGACGTCGGGCCCGCGCGCCGCGCGCTGACGCAACGTCGCCAGCGACGCGTCGTCCAGCCTGCGTCCGAGATCCGGACGCAGCAAGAACTCGCGGTGCGACGTCACGCGCGAGCGCAGCGGCACGAACCCGTTGGCCTCGGCCCAGCCGTCCGGCAGCTCGGCCGCGACGGCGTGGTGCGCGACCGCGAGCTCGGCCTGGAACTGCAGCACGACGTCGGTGGCGTAGCGCGTCCCGACGTGGCCGATGCCGAGCAGCGCGGTGGTGTGGCGCGCCGCCCCCGACGACGACGCCTCGCGACCCGCCGCCCGCGCCGGCACGTAGACGCGGGCCGGCGGCGCCGGCACCACCGGCAACGGCGGCGGCGGGCCCTGCGGCGCCGCGCTCCCCAGGCGCGCGCGCAGCCGCGCGATCAAGGCGCGCGTCCGGCTCACCGCAGCACCCCCACGTCGCCGAACCGCGGCCCCGGCGCAGGGCCGTCGGCGATGCCCCGCGCCGCGAGCCAGGCATCGAACTCCGGCGTGGCGCGCTTGCCCAGCAGCCGCCGCACCGTCGGGATGTCGTGGAAGCTGGTCGACTGGTAGTTGAGCATGATGTCGTCGCCGACCGGCAGGCTCATCAGGTAGCAGCAGCCGGCGGCGCCGAGCAGGACCTTGAGGCTCTCCAGCTCGTCCTGGCCCATGCTCGCGTGATACGTGAAGCACGCGTCGCAACCCATCGGAAGCCCGAGCAACTTCCCCATGAAGTGATCCTCGAGCGCGGCCCGGGAGATCTGCGGCCCGTCCTCGAGATACTCGGGCCCGATGAACCCCACGACCGTGTTGACCAGGAACGGCCGGTAGCGCCGCGCGAACCCGTAGGCCCGCGCCTCGATCGTCACCTGGTCCGCGCCGTGGTGCGCCGCCGACGACAGCGCCGAGCCCTGCCCGGTCTCGAAGTACATGACGTTGGGGCCGCGGTTGGTCGTGCGCTCCTTCATCGCCGCCCACGCCTCGTCGAGCAGCGCGACGTCGATCCCGAACGCGCGGTTCGCCGCCTCGGTCCCGGCGAGCGACTGGAACATCAGGTCCATCGGGCAGCCCAGCTCGGTCAGCGCGCGGAGCTGCACCGTGACGTGGGACAGCACGCAGTGCTGGGTCGGCACCTCGTTGCGCTTCAGCAGGTCGTCGAGCGCGCGCAGGATCGCCGCGGTCGACTCGGCCGAGTCGGTCGCCGGGTTGACGCCGATGACGGCGTCGCCGCAGCCGTAGGCGAGGCCCTCGCGGGTCGACGCCAGGATGCCCTCGACGTCGTCGGTCGGGTGGTTGGGCTGAACCCGCGACGACAGCCGCCCCGGCAGCCCCAGCGTGCCGTTGGCGCGGACGACGACCTCGCACCGCGCGCCCACCGTCATCAGGTCGAGGTTCGACATCAGCTTGCACACCGCCGCCGCCATCTCCGGGGTCAGCCCGGGCGCGACCGCGCGCAGCGTCGGCCCCGTCGTCGCGCCGTCGAGCAGCCACTCGCGCAGCTGCCCGACCGTGAGGTGACGGACCGCGCGGAACGCCTGCTCGTCGAGCGTGTCCTCGACGACGCGGGTCAGCTCGTCCTGCTCGTAGGGCACGACCGGGTGCTCGCGCAGCTCGTGCAGCGTCACGTCCGCGAGCACCGCGCGCGCCGCGACCCGCTCGACGTCGTCGCGCGCGGCGATCTGCGCCAGCGCGTCGCCGCTCTTGGGCGGGTTGGCCTTCGCCAGCACCTCCTTGATCGAGGCGAAGCGATAGCGGGTCCCCCGGATCGTGGCTGCGAGCTCCACCGCGGCGACGAACATATACCATCGCGGCCGATGACCACCGCAGCCGCCTCCGTCCCCGGCACCGTCACCCTGGAGCGCCACGGCCACGTCCTGGCGATCGGCCTGTCGCGCGTCGCCAAGCGCAACGCCTTCGACCTGCCGCTGTGGGAGGCGTTGTGCCAGGCCTACGGCGCGCTCGACCGCGACCCGTCGCTCCACGTCGGCGTGCTCCACGCCCACGGCGACCACTTCACCGGCGGGCTCGACCTGCCGCAGTGGGCGCCGGTGTTCGCCTCGGGCAAGTGGACGATCCCCGACGGCGGGCTCGACCCGCTCGGGCTCACCGGCCCGCGCCTGACCAAGCCGATCGTGTGCGCGATCCAGGGCACGTGCCTCACGATCGGGATCGAGCTGCTGCTCGCGACCGACGTCCGCGTCGCCGCCGACTCGACCCGGCTGGGCCAGATCGAGATCCAGCGCGGCATCTACCCGGTCGGCGGCGCGACGATCCGGCTTCCCCGCGAGGTCGGGTGGGCCAACGCGATGCGGTGGCTGCTCACCGCCGACACGTTCGACGCCGCCGAGGCGCTGCGGATCGGCCTGGTCCAGGAGGTCGTGCCGCACGGCCAGCAGCTCGCCCGCGCGCTCGCGCTCGCCGAGACCATCGCCGCGCGCGCGCCGCTGGGCGTCTACGCGACGCTGGCGTCGTCGCGCCACGCCCTGCCCGCCGAGGAGCAGGCCGCGGCGCAGCGCCTGCTGCCCGACCTGCAGCCCCTGCTGGCGAGCGACGACATGCAGGAGGGGCTGCGCGCATTCGCCGAGCGCCGCCCGGGGCGGTTCACCGGGAAGTGACCGACATCTGTGTGGGGTGGGTCCCGACGGGCTCCGCCCGTCGGGCGGGGCGACGAGCCCCGTGTGGAGCTGGCAAGTAGCGGCATTCGGCCCGCGCTGGACGGCCCACGGAGTACGCTACGGCATCACGGCCATGACCCCACGCGCCGGGGCAGACCGGTACCGGCTCGTCCGCGAGCTGGGCCGCGGCAGCATGGGCGTCGTCTACGAGGCGTTCGACGAGGTGCGCGGCGCC
>WYBA01000081.1 GCA_011526095.1 Myxococcales bacterium
GCGTGCTCAACGCCCGAGGGCATCGAGGCGGCGACGACCGGCGTGATCGACTCGAGGCCGCCGGCGGCGGTCATGTAGTGCTCAACGCCCGAGGGCATCGAGGCGGCGACGACTCGCAACATGAGCAGCTCGAACATCACCCGGAGGTACCGCGTGCTCAACGCCCGAGGGCATCGAGGCGGCGACGACTTCGGGGAGCGCGATCTTCTCCGCGAGCGCGGGTGGGATGTGCTCAACGCCCGAGGGCATCGAGGCGGCGACGACACGCATTCACCGACACGATCAAGGCGCGGGCGATGTGCTCAACGCCCGAGGGCATCGAGGCGGCGACGACGCGGAAATAGCAACGCCCCCGTTGCCGGGGGCGCCGGTGCTCAACGCCCGAGGGCATCGAGGCGGCGACGACACTCACTTACGACCTCCTGGGGCGACAACCGGATAGGGTGCTCAACGCCCGAGGGCATCGAGGCGGCGACGACAGATCCCGAAGAAGACGAGCTAGCCGGCCCGCTAGTGCTCAACGCCCGAGGGCATCGAGGCGGCGACGACGGCCGCAACACCGCGAGCCAGGCGCGCGTCGGCGAAGTGCTCAACGCCCGAGGGCATCGAGGCGGCGACGACAATAGCCTTAGCTCCGCGCAGGATCTTGCTCGAAGGTGCTCAACGCCCGAGGGCATCGAGGCGGCGACGACTTGGCATCAATGGCGGGCCCGTCCTGAACGAAATCGCGTGCTCAACGCCCGAGGGCATCGAGGCGGCGACGACTCCCGCCGCCCGACGGAGCGGCTTGTTCGTGAGGGAGAGTGCTCAACGCCCGAGGGCATCGAGGCGGCGACGACGTTTCGGTCAGTCTCGATCTCGCACGAACTCGGGGTGTGCTCAACGCCCGAGGGCATCGAGGCGGCGACGACGTGGACGGCGACGCCGGCGGCCTGCAGGGCGCGCAGTGCTCAACGCCCGAGGGCATCGAGGCGGCGACGACACCGTCGTGCCGAGCGGCTCGACCGTCGAGACGGGTGCTCAACGCCCGAGGGCATCGAGGCGGCGACGACCGCGGGAAGGAGCCGACGCCACTCGGGTACATGTGGTGCTCAACGCCCGAGGGCATCGAGGCGGCGACGACTCGCGTGGAACAAGCCGAAGCAGGCGCGGCGGCGGTTGTGCTCAACGCCCGAGGGCATCGAGGCGGCGACGACGGCCACGTCGACCGCGTCAGCGCGCGCGAGATTCGTGTGCTCAACGCCCGAGGGCATCGAGGCGGCGACGACCCGTAGACCGCGCGGCACCTGCGGTGCGTTGATCCCTCGTGCTCAACGCCCGAGGGCATCGAGGCGGCGACGACTTGCCCCAGTCGAGCGGGTTGTACCAGGCCATCGTGTGCTCAACGCCCGAGGGCATCGAGGCGGCGACGACGACATCCAGCGCAACGTCGAGGTGAACGGGAACTTCGTGTGCTCAACGCCCGAGGGCATCGAGGCGGCGACGACTCCTCGTCGAGCGCGGCCGCGTCCCACTCGATGCGGCGGTGCTCAACGCCCGAGGGCATCGAGGCGGCGACGACCTCGTGGTCGCCGCGCGCGCCTCCATCCACGGCCGGGTGTGCTCAACGCCCGAGGGCATCGAGGCGGCGACGACAGCCACCGCCGCTTCGTGAGCCATTCTCCGCACTTGCCAACCTGATTACAAGCTCCCTGCCCCGCGACCTCAACGGACTCGGCGCGACGCGGCCGACGTGCGCGAAGTGCTGGCGATCGCGGGGCTCTTGCTCTTGCAAGCATCTATTCGGTTTCCAGAGAGCCGCTTTCGTCCCGGATCTCGCCGGCTTCCTGCGGATCGTCCCGCTTCGTCGGCTCGACACCGAGACTACCTTGATCGCGCTTCCGGGCGGGCGAGCGCTTCCGCGCAGGGCGAGCCGTCCCTGCACCCGACCCACGCGACCCACTCGCCCCACCCGACCCGCCCGCGCCCTCACCACCCCCGCCCCCGATGATCAAGAACGTCGCCGGCTCCTCGTCCCAGCCCTCGACGTGGTTCCGCGAGACGACGTTCCCTGCGCACCGCGGGCACAGGTCCACGATCAACAGCGCATCCTCGACCGCCATGACGCGCGAGAGCTCCCATCTGAGCTTCTCCACCTCCCGATCGTCGAGCCGGCACCGGAAGATCGAGTACTGGACGTGGACACCCGCCCCGCGGACGATCTTGTAGACCTTGCGCCACCGCGCCGGGTCGCGGACGTCGTAGCAGACCAGCCGCCATCGCTTGAGCGCGGACATCAGCGGAGCCTGAACCTCGCGAACAACCCGCCCTCGCCCATCCACTCCTTCTCGAGCAGCCGAACCTCGAGCTCGATCAGCCGCGCGTAGGACAGCGAGTACCCCACGACGGAGTGCCGCCACTCGTCGGCCTTGCGGCGCTCGATCGTCTCGATGACCTTCCGCCGGCCGCTATCGGACAGCAAGACCTGGCCGGGTGCGACGCGGAAGTCCTCCCGCGGGTCGAAGGTGCGCCGGTTGATCGCGCCGATGATCGCCATGTCGACGATCGGCACACGGAACAGCTCCATCAGGTCGAGCGCCAGCGTATGCGCCGCCGACCGCGGCTGGTGATAGAAGCCAACGCCCGGGTGCAGGCCGACCGCGATGACCGCCGTCAGAACCTCGCGATAGAGCATCCCGTACCCGTAGCTGAGCAGCGCGTTGACGCGATCCCGCGGCGGCCGTCGCGTTCTGCCGTCGAGCACGAAGTCCTCGCGCAGCGCTTCGTCGACCAGCTCGCACAGCGCGGAAAAGTAGGCCGCGGCCCCGCCGCCCTCGTGGCCGAGGAGCTCGGCGAGCGCCGCGGCGTGGGCCGCGCTGCGCAGGCAGGCGCGCAGCGTCGCGGCCGCGCGCTCCACGGACTCCGTGCGCTTGCCGTCACGCGTGGCCCGCAGCAGGTAGCGGAGCTGCGACTCCAGCTTGGCCACGACGACCTTGCGCGCGAGCTCGATTGCCCTGGACGGGTCGGTCAGGGCGGCGAACTGGCGTAGCTGCCGCTGGGCCGGCGCCGCGCCCGGGGCGAGGGAGCCGATGACATCCCCGCCCATCGTCACCCAGTGCACGCCGATGTCCCGGTCCGCGCACAGCCGCAGCGCCTGGGTCGTGATCTGGGCGAAGCCGTGGAGGATGAGCTGGCCGACGTCGGCGGTCGGGAGGCGGGTCTCGGCGCCCTCGCGGGTACGAATCTTGAGCTGCTCGCCGTCGCGCCCGACCGTCGCGCCGTGCTCGAGGATGTGGACGGCCTGGCCGTCAGGATGCGCTGGCAGCAAGCGCAGCGGGGAGAAGCTGGGGTCGGCGCCCAGCCGGCTCTCCTCGGGCAGGCACACCGGCGCGAGCGAGCAGCGAACGCACGCCCGCTCGTTGGACGTGACCGGAGGTCGTTCGACCGAGACGCGCAACGCCCGACCGCGCCGCACGGCTGCGGCGACCTCGGCCCGCAGCGCATCGTCGATCGGGACGCGCACCGTGACGCCGTCGGCGTGGTAGCGAACCCGCCCCTCGACGACGCGACAGCCATGCGCCTCCTCGATGAGCAGCGCATACGCCGCGACCTGCACGCGATCCGTCCGCCACGCCTCGCGGGCGCCGCGCTTGCCGGCGGCCCGCCCACGCTTGTGCTCGTAGGGGATCAGCTCACCGCCGCGCCGCCGCAGGACGTCGACCGCGCCGCGAAGCCCGAGGTCCTCGCTCTCGAACGT
This sequence comes from Myxococcales bacterium, assembly GCA_011526095.1. GTDB lineage: Bacteria > Myxococcota_A > Polyangia > Haliangiales > Haliangiaceae > WYBA01. The sequence goes on from WYBA01000081.1 coordinate 3,737, forward strand.
GAGCCGCTCGATCGCGTCGTCGCCTTCCTCGAGCGCGATCTCCTCGTGGAGGCGACGGCCGGCGAAGACGGCCGCGTCCGCGACGCGGAGGCGCTCGACCTCCTCGAGGTAGAACAGGCGCTCGCAGTAGACGAGCGCGTGCAACGACGCGACCGAGAGCAGCGGCTCGTCCATCGCGTCACTCGATCCGGGGCAACCACGCCCGCTCGGGAGGCGCGGTCAATGCGCGGATGGTGCCCACCGCGTAGCGCGTGCCCGCCGTGCCGACGTGATCGACCCAAACCGGCAGCGTGGCGTCGCCGTGCGCGTCGACCACGAACGTGTCGCAGGGGCGCGGTGGGGTGCCATCCCTCAGCAAGCCCGCGTCGTTGATCAGGTGGGTCGACTCCCCGAGCGACCAGCCGCCGAAGCGGTCGATCGACGAGGGGGTGGCGAACGCCTGGCGCACGCGATCTTCCAGCGTAGGCTGCGTGGACTCGTCGGTGCTGTCGACCCAGATGATGACCTCGCAGCCGCTGAGCAACTGCTGGAAGTCGGGCTTTGCGTTGTCACCCTCGCCCGGCGGGGCGCCCTTGGACTTCACGCGCCAGGTCGTGCGCACGACCGTGCTCCTGGCGGGTCGGCCGATGACACCGCCGGTGACGCGCGCGCCGCGGTGTCGGTCACGCTCGCGCTCGCCGACGAACGCCAGCAGCGCGCCGTAGCAGGTCGCTGGCGGCGGGACCGGCTCGGTCTCGAGCAGCTCGCGCGCGTGCGACTTGCGCCAGCACGCGACCGGGACGGTGAGGTGGATGGCCAGCACGTCAGCCCCCGAGCTGCTCGCAGGCGGCCTCGCACGCGGCCTTGACCCCGGGCAGCAGGCGCGCGCCCTGCAGCGCGGACCGCGCGGCCGCGTCGAGCTCGTCGATGACGGCGCCGCCGATGATCAGCTCGGCCGCGGCGATGTCGCCCCCTCGGACCTTGCGGACGACGTCGTCCATGTGGACGCGGCCGTCGCGCAGCCCGAAGCCGTACAGGATGCGCGGCGCCGGCTCCGGGCTCAGGCGCAGGACGATCGAGTCGGGGCTGAAGTCGAAGAGGAACCGGCCGTGGTTACCGGCGACCTCGCCGAGGGCGCACAGGCCGCGAAGGGCGACCTTCGCCCGCGCCGGGACCCGCAGCTTCTCCGGCGTCATCGCGAAGCCGTACTGGTACCGCGTCGCGTGCATCTCCGTGGCGTAGGGCACGGGGTTCGAGCCCTTCTTTTGGGCGCTCGGCGTCGCGCCCGGGCTTGCGGCGTTGAACGTGACGTCGCCGGGCCATGGCGTGAGGCTCACCGCACGAGTGACCTCGAGGATGGCACGGCGCACCTTGGCACCACCCTTCTCGCCCTCCTGCTTGGCACCCTCGGCCGACATGAAGCCGAGCAGGTCGTCGTCGATGAACGGCGTGTCCTTCGACTTCTCGTCCCAGCGGGAGAACTTGTGGTCCTGCCACTCGTTGCGGCGCTCGGCCTCGAGATAGGTGCGGTTCGTCGGCTCGTTATCGCCGAGACGACGGCGCAGCGCAAACCGGATCGACTCGGCCGAGACCGTCGTGTGGACCGCGCCGTTCCACACCAGCTTCTGGAGCGTGGTGGTGTTGCCCTCGGTCAGGCCGCGGTTGTTCGCGGCGGTGCCATTGGCGGTGATGATCGCTCCGAACACATGAAGGCTCATGATCCTGTCCTTTCCTGGTGATCAGCGACCACCGTCGTCCTGGGTGCCGGGCTCGTCGTCGTCTTCCTCGACCTTCGAGGCGCCCTGGTAGCTGGCGAGCGCGACGAGCGCGAGGTCTCGCGCGACCTGCCATCGCTCGGGGCGGAGCAGCGGGAGGACCTGCTCCCAGCTCGCCTGGAGCTCTCGATTGGTGCCACCGCGCGACCACAGGTCGGCGAGGGCGCCGCGAACCTGATCAGCCGTCTTGGCGCCGGCGAACGCGAGCCGCAGCCGCTCTCGCTCGCCGCTGAACCGGTTCTTCATGGTCGCGGCGTTGTCGGCCTCGCTCGCGATCCGCGCGAAGCGGCCGCGAAGCGCGAGGTGGACGCTGCGGACGAGCACCTTCTGTGCGTCGTCGAGGTCGTCGAGCATGGCGATGAGTCCTTTCTTCTCCTCGGGGTAGAGCGCACCGAGACCGCCGTCGCGCTCCCGGAAGTAGTGAATGAACCGCGGCTTCTTGCCGCCGGTCGTCGCGGTGGCGAAGCCATGGAACCAGGGCAGCCCCTGCGCGAGGTTGTCGGTCACGAACCCACGCAGCGCGCTGGTCGCGACGAAGAAGCCATCCACGTCCTCGCCGTCCTCGTCAGCGTCTTTCGACTCGCGCACCAGCGAGGGCAACGTCGTCGTCACGCGCTCGTACGCGTCGAGCCGAGCGTCGGCGATGACGCCACTCTCGATCGTCCAGGCGCGGCTCTTCTGCTGCTTCGCCCACGGCAGCACGCGCAGCAACCATCCCACCGCATCACCGATGCCCCGGCGGGCCGTCGTGACGTCGGCCAGCCTGAGCGCCAGGCTCATCGCGAGCACCGCGTCACCGACACCGGTCACGTACGTGTCCACGACCCTGCGTGGCGACAGCCGCGGGCGCAGGCGAGCGAACTCGACCAGATCGTCGGGCACGGGGACCACGAGCACGCCGGTGCCGCCTCGCGCGCCCGGATAGGACAGGCAGCCGACCAGCGCGAACATGGCGGAGAGCGCCTCCGCGGCGCCGTACTCGCACCGCGACTCGGAGAAGCCGACGTGGCGTTGCGCAGCACCCGGGTAGGCCCACCCCGCGAGCTCGACGTGGCCAGCCTTGATCGCGTCAAGGATGCTGGCGGCGCCCTCGCGATGGACGTACTCGGCGTACGGCTGGAGGACGTACTGGAACATGCGCTCGTCGATCTCGACCTGGACCGCGCGCGCGGCCCCGGCCTTCGTCGTTGACCTGCCGTGCTGCAGGAAGGTGCGCTTCATCCCGAGCTGCAGCGCGATCGCGAGCCCGAGCGACGGTGGGTTCGACGGCTCGAACGTCCCCATCGGGCAGACCACGCCGTCCGGAGTCAGCCGGAACACGCGTGCGAACAGCTCGTTCAGAAGCGCCTCGGGGCCCTTCGGTCCGAACCGGAGCACGACACGTCGCGGCTCGACGACGGCCGTGCCGTCCGCGATCGCCACCGGCGCCGGCCAGCTCACCCGCGGGTCGGCCTCGAGCACGAGGGCGCGCAACGCGGCCGCCAGTCCTCCCGCCCCCGCGCGCAACAGCGGCGTCATCCCCGTCCCGCTCAGCTCGACGACGAGCTCGGTCGGTGGCGCGGCCTTCGGGGCGCGGCCCTTCGCCTTGCCCTCGCTCGCCTTTCCGGACTTCCCGGACTTGCGTGCCCGTCCAGCCTTCGCTGGTGGCACGTCCTCGTCGCTCACTTCCATCGTCCACCTCGCTGTGGGTCGTACGTGATCACGCTGTCCGGCGCGATCGGCAGGTAGCCGGCCTGCGGCCATTCCTTCCAGCGCAGCCGACTCGGCGCGGACATCGGCAGCGCCAGCGCGACGGCGCGCGAGGGAGATCGACGAACCTCGGCCGCGTCCCGTTCGAGCAACACCGTGATCCCCGGCGTGCTCTTGCGCAGCTCGCGGGGCTCCGTCTCGAAGCCACCATCGACCCAGTTGGCGACCTGGCGGAGCGCCGGCGGTTCGATCTCGGCGCATTGCTCCCACGCAGCGACGAGGTCGGACTGTGACAGCGGGCCGTCCCCGAGCGCGGCGAGCCAGCGGCGGGCGACGTCGAGCTCGCTCTCCTGGTAGGGCACGGCACGCTCCACGTCGACGACGACGAACGGGCACGGCGCCCCCGGCCGGGCCGGCGTCGCGCGCCGGTTGAGCCGGCCAAGGCGCTGGATCAGGGCCGAGACCGGCGCGAGCTCGGTGACGAGCAGATCCGCCGACAGGTCGAGGCTCATCTCGGCCACCTGCGTCGTCGTCGCGAGCACCGGCCCCGGCGCCGCGAACGCACGGATCACCTCCGCATGGCGCTCGACGCGGTCGATGTAGCGGAACCGCGAGTGGTAGACGCGAGCTTGAACCTCTCCGAACGACTCGGCCACGCCGACGCACCGGTCGACGGTGTTGCTCACCCAGAGCACCTTGCCGCCGCGCTCGAGGCACGCGCGCGCCGCGGCGTGCGGGTCGTCGTGGGCGCGCAGGTAGCGCGGAAGCTGCTCGAGCTCCGCGGGGCCGGAGACCTCGGCGAGCGGCGCGCCGTGCGCGCGCGCCACCACGGACCGCAGCGACTCCAGGCGAGCGGCCGGCAGGCTCGCGGTCATCAGGAGCACGGGAACTCCGGGCAGCGCCTCGAGGAACCGCAGCAGGGCGCCGAACAGCGCGTCGTCGAACGCGTGGATCTCGTCGAATACGACCGACGCGTGGGCGAGGCCCGGCCAGCCGTACATGCCCTTGCGCTGGTGCTGCATCAGCCCCAGCACCGTATCCACCGTCGCGACGACGACCTTCGAGCCCCACGACGCCAGCGCGTCGAGGCGCGCGCGCTGCCGCGCGTCGTCGTCATCGGCGCGCAGCCCGAACACCTCCAGATCGACGGAGCGCCGACCGTGCTCGAGCCGAGCGAACAGTTCGGGATCCTCGGCGACGTAGTCACGGAAGCCCTCGGTGGTGGTGCCCGTCGTCGGGTACGTCACCCATAGCTGTCGACCGGCGTGTCGCGCCGCCCACAGGTACGCGGCGACGGTCTTACCGGAGCCACAGCCAGCGCGGACGAACGTGACCGGCGCGGCGCTCTCGGCGACCTGCTGCTGGAACGCGCGGGGCGCGTGACCTGCCAGGCGGGCGGTCGCGATGCCGCGCAGCTCCTCGGCGGTCGCCCTGCGCTCGAGCTCGGCGCGGATCCAGTCGGGCTTGAGGCTCTCCTTCGGCAGGATCGATCCGGCCAGGTCTGCGCCGAGGACGAGCACCTTGGCGAGACGCGCGAGGGTGCCGTGGAGCGGATCGCGCCGTTCGAGGTCCCGCCACTCCTCCTGCCAGTCCTCGAAGCATCGGGGCAGCGCCTTGCGTCGACCGACCTCCAGACGCTGGCGCGAGACAGACGGCGGCGGCGGGATCGCGAGACGGCGGGCGCCCGCGGCGAGGAGACCGACGAAGTCGTCGTGGTCGGTGAGCAGGTCGACGGAGCTGCCGGCGCCGTCCTGCTCGACCGCCCGCGACCAGAACTTGCGATGGTGTCCGGCCGCCGCCACCACCGCGACGCGCAGATCATCGTCGGAGTCGCCCACCGCCGCGCGGAGCCAGGCCGCGAGCGGCTGCCCTGGCCAGCACAACCACAGCGAGGCGGCCTCGTGACGAACGAGCTGCCGCTGGTCTCGTTCGCGGCGCACCATCGCCTGGAAGTGCGAGGAGCACTTGCCGAGGTCATGCGCGAACGCGGCAAGCCGGACGATACGCTCCAGGCGTTGCAGGAGCCCCGCGTCGAGCCCAGCGGCCGAGAGCGATGCGACGGCGCGTGCCACGAGGATCTCGTCCGCAGCCTCGCAGACGAGCATCGTGTGCCCACGCAGCGTCGCCGGCGCGGCCGGACGATACGGGTCGCGGCACGACTTCGCGAGCAGCCTGGCGAAGGTCGAGCTCACCCGCGCGGCCTCGCTGGGCGGAAGATGCCGCAGCCCATGGTGCGCTTGCCTCCGAGCCCGACGACCTGGAGCAGCAGGCTGTGCTCCGCGCTGAGCCCTCCCACGCGCAATGCGTGACCGATCACGCGCCGTCCGCCGACGCGCAGGCTGCGTCGTCCGCGGATCTCGATCGTCCCGGCGATGCCGTGGCGCTGAAGCTGGCGTTCCGCCTCTGCGAGGAAGCGCGCGCGGAACCGTTCGACGTCGAAGGCGGAGCCCTCCTCCTTCACGCCGCCGGTGAGCTTGATGACCACCAGGCTGGCATCGAGGACGTCCGCGGGCTCGAGGACATGGATGGACGGCGCACCGACCGAGACCGTGTGCCCACCGATGTCGAGTTGCTGGCCCGCCAGGCGGAGGAGCTGCTGGATGCGCGCGATGGGCGTCCGCAAGCGCAGCGCGCCCTGGGGCTGCAGGCTGAGCATGTCGGGGCCGGCCAGCCTCGCGGCGATCGTGTGCACGCCGACCCAGTCGGCGCCATGCACGTCGGGGACAGCTCGACTGATCGCGCCGTAGAGCTGGTATCCGTGATCGCGGGGGATCGTCGCGCCACGAACCGGAAAGCGGAGATCGACGTGGGTCGGCTCGTTCATCGTGGCTCCTCTTGCGCTCGCCTCTGGATGGCCCGAAGGCGGGACAGGCTATGTCCCGGCGTGGCCCTGGACGCAGGGAGAAGATCTCGCCCGCGCCATGTGCTGGCCACTATCCGCGGAGGGTCTGATCGTCGACCTCCGCCGAATCACTCACGATTCCCCCCCTCGGGGTGAATCAACCGCCTGGCCGCAGCCGCACGACCTGGCCGCGGCGCGAGCTGCCGCGTGGCGGTGTCGGGCGACGCCCGCCGCCACGAGCTGTCTATTTGGGCGAGCTACCGCGCGACGTCGTCGACCGACGCCTACCGCGCAGCGCGCGCTCCGCTCACCGCGGCGGGCCGCCGTCCTTCTCGAAGTCCCACGGGAACGCCTGCAGCGCGCACGGGCCGGCGTACTGGACCTCGCCGTCGGCGCCGACGCCGGTCATCGCGCCGGTGTCGTAGTCGACGTCGCCCTCGAACGCCAGGCCCGAGCGCGCCTGGAGCGCGACGACGCACATCTCCTGATCGCCGATGCCCCAGCCGACCTCGGCGTCGCGCGGGTTGTCGAAGCCGCAGCGCAGCGCGAGCCCGGTCGCGCCCGAGTCGGCGAGCTCGAGCGGCGGATCGAGCGCGATCCCGAAGTTCTCGCCGTAACCCTCGTGGCGCGCGATCACCTCGCCGTCGCGGTCGCCGCCGACGAGCGCGAGCTCCACGTAGGCGCCGAGCACGTGGTAGTGGAACAGCACGTAGTGCAGCTCGTACTGCAGCGGCGCCTGCAGCAGCCGCTCGTGATCCTCGGCGAACGCGCACGGCGCGGTGAATGACGACGTCGCCTGCGGGTCGATCGTCAGGTCGTGGTACTGGATGCGGCCCGGCGCCATCTTCGCCTCGACCTGATCCGGCGGGATCGTGTGGATCCGCAGGTGCATCGTCGTCGTGACGTCGGTCGGCCCGGCGTTGAGCAGGTGGCTCGAGCCGATCACGCGGCTGTACGGCGGGATGCGGATCGCGCTGCCCGGCGGCAGCTCCTGCAGCTCCTCGGGCGACTGCGTGCTCAGCGCGAACAGGTAGCCGCCGAGCAGCGCGGCGGTGAGCTCGCTGAACCCGGCGTCGCCGCACGACCACGTCCCGTCGGGGAACGCGTACTCGTCGTCGGGGACGAAGAACCAGTTGGCGTGGTGGTAGGCGCCGCCGTTGGTCTGCGAGATCCCGGTGACCCACAGCTCGGTCGGGTTGTTCAGCGTCCAGCTCTGGCAGGTGTCCTCGTCCTCGACCCCGGCGCCGACGGTGATCGTCGAGACGTCCGCCTCGAACGTGCACGCCTCCGCGGTCGGGTCGCAGGCGACGGGATCGTCGTCGTCGTCGCCGCCACAGGCGGCCCCGAGGAGCACGGTCGAGACGACGAGGGACGTGAGCACGGCGCGCATGGGCGCCGAGCGTACCAGCTACGGCGTCTTCGTCGTCAGCTTGTCGACGGCGTGGACCGGCGGGCCGTCGCCGGCCATCAGCGGCGCCAGCGCCGACATCACGAGGCGGTGCGCCGCCAGCATCGACTGGCCGGCGAACGCGGTGGAGGTGACGGTCAGCGACCAGTGGCCGCCGCCGCCGGTGACGTCGACCTTGGCGTCGGGGAGGCGGCCCGTGACCGCGGCCACGATCGCCTGCGCGATGTCGCCCTGGTAGGTGGTGAGGTGCTTGCCCATGGCGGGCTTGCTCATAGCACGCCGTGCGAGCAGGATACGCGCCTCATGAGACGCACCCTCCTCGCCTCCACCCTGCTGCTCGCGCTCGCCGGCGCCGGCTGCCAGAAGGCCACCGACGACAAGGCCAAGGCCGGGTCCGGCACCGCGACCGCCACGGGCTCGGGCACCGGCGCCGCGACCGGCACCGGCGCCGCGACCGGCGCCCCCGTCGCCGAGGCCCGCGACCTCGACAGCAAGGACATCCTGGCGCGCGAGCCCCTCACGCAGGAGGCGCACGTCAAGCACGTGCTGGTGGCGTGGAAGGACCTCGCGTCCGTCTACCGCGGCCAGATCGACCCGCGCGCCAAGGACCGCAGCAACGCCGACGCCGCGGCGCTCGCCGAGCAGGTCGCGCAGACGCTGCGCAGCGATCCCAAGGCGATCGACGAGCAGGTCAAGCAGCACTCCGAGGACCCGGGCTCGCTGTCCGGTGACCCGTACGTCGTGACGCCCGACGCGCGGTTCGTCCCCGAGTTCAAGAACCTCGCGATGCGGCTCAACGTCGACGAGGTCGGCATCGTCAAGACGCAGTTCGGCTACCACGTGATGATCCGCGTGACGCCGCCGCCGCCGCCGCCGGATCCGCTGGAGTCCGCCGACATCCTGGCGCGCCCGGCGCAGACCGATCCGCGCGACGTCCAGCACATCCTGATCGGCTGGAAGGACGCGCCGATGGCCAAGAAGCGGCCGCCCGATCCGCGCGCGGCGGCGCGCACCAAGGAGGACGCCGACAAGCTCGCGGTCGAGCTGCTGGCGAAGGTCCGCGGCGGCGCCGACATGGCCAAGCTGATGAAGGAGTACTCCGAGGACCCGGGGTCGAAGGACACCGGTCGCGCGTACCCCGTCTCGCCGTCGGCCGGGCTCGTCCCGCCGTTCAAGAACCTGTCGATGCGGCTCGAGATCGGCGAGGCCGGCCTGGTCAAGACCGACTTCGGCTGGCACGTCATCAAGCGCATCCCGCCGCCGCCGCCGGACCCGCTCGAGAGCAAGGACATCCTCGCGCGCAAGGTCGTCGCCGAGAAGGGCAAGGTCAAGCACATCCTCCTCGGGTGGAAGGAAGTGAACGCCGGTGACCCGCGCGGCAAGGAGCGCGATCGCAAGGCGCTCGAGAAGCTGGTCAAGGAGACCGTGGCGAAGCTGAAGAAGGGCGAGAAGATCGAGCCGCTCATGAAGGAGCTGTCCGAGGACCCGGGCTCGGCGCAGAGCGGCGACTCGTACCCCTACGACCCGAACGCCGGCCTGGTCGAGCCGTTCAAGCAGCTGTCGATGCGGCTCGAGCTGAACGAGGTCGGCGTGGTCAAGACCGACTTCGGCATCCACATCATCCAGCGCGTCGAGTAGCGCATCGAGCAGCGCCTCGGGCGTCGTGAGGCGCGCGTGAGGCGCCCGGGGAGATCTCCGGCAGGCGCGCCCCCGGCGAGCCGCCGGCTGATGGATACTGCCCCCGCACACTTGGGGGGCACCATGGTCTCGATCTCGACCCATCGGCGCGCGTGCGCCGCGGTGATCGCCGCGGCGCTCGGCGTCTCCGCGTGCGACGCCGCGGACAGCCGCGTCGATCCTGCCGACCTGACGCTGCGCGATCTGCTCGGGTTCGAGCCCGAGGTCGCCGCGGCGTGGGACGGCGAGCAGCGCGCCGCCGCGCGCGCGGTGATCGCGCCGCGGCTGGCCGCGGCCGGGCCGACCGCGACGCTCGCGGTCGACCTCGCGTCCGGGCTCGACGGCGCCGCCGCGCTCACCGACGGGCGCGTGATCGCCGCGCTCGGCGCGCTCGACCGCGCGCGCGACGAGGCGGGCGACGACGCGCTCGGCGTCGTCGTGGTCGCGCGGGACGGCGACCGCGTCGTCGCGCAGCCCGCGCCGCTCGGCCTCGACGCCGCGCCCGCGGCCGCGACGCCGCAGGTCGTGCTGTCCGCCGACTGGGATCACCCGCGCGCTGGCGGCGTCGGCGCGCGCGGGGTCGCGCTGGTCGCGACGCTCGCGGTCGACCTCGGCCACCGCGCCGAGGACGGGCCGGTGATCGTGGTGCCGGCGCGACGGCTCGCGGTGGCGGCGGCGTACGTCGACGATGGCGCGGCGACGCGGATGCTGGTCAACCCGGTGCTGCTCGCGGCGCTCGAGCCGGTCGGGGGCGAGGCGGGCGGAGCGAGCCCGGGTAGCGGTGGCGCGAGCGGCGGCGGCGACGGCGACGGCGACGGCGAGGTGATCGCGGCGCGCGCGCCGGGCGTGGGCGACGTGCCCGCGGCGCCCGGCGCCGCCGGCCCCGCCGCGTCGAACCCTTACTCGTTCTACGGCTCGATCGGCGAGTGCGCGTACGCCGAGCAGCTCCGGTGCGAGGCGTGCCGGCCCGGCGGGACGTGCGTGCCACGCACCGAGGGCGGCGACGGCTACGCCGAGTGCGATGCGTTCGCGGCCGACGCGGGCCGCGGCTACCTGCTGTGGTGCGTGAACCTCGCGGTCGCGATCTCCGGGGTCGAGGCGTGCGTCGCCGACGCCGGCGCCGCGTGCGTCCCGGATCCGGATGCGGTGCGCTCGCTCGACGACCTCGCCGACAACGCGTCGTTCGTGGATGACGCGACGTGCGCCGACACGCTCGACGACTGCCTCGCCGAGCTGTTCGGCGCCAGCGACGGCACGTTCCCGCCGACCGACGGCGGCATGTCGGTCCCGCCGCGCGACACGTCGGCGGGGTGCGACTCGCCGAACTGCACGTTCGAGCCGACGTGCAGCGTGACCGGGCCGAGCTGCAACAACTCGCTGTCGTGCGACTCGACGTGCGCCAGCTCGTCGGACCAGAGCGGGTGCGGCGGCACGTGCGACTCGTGCAGCTCGGGCGGCGGCGACGGCGGCGGCGGCGGCGGGTGCAGCGCGTGCGAGGGCTCGAGCGATCCGTCGACGGGCGGCGGCGGCGGCGACTGCGGCGGCGGCGACAGCGGCGGCGGCGGCGGCTCGTGCGGCGGGGACAGCAGCGACAGCGGCTGCAGCAGCGGCGACTGCGGCGGGGACGGCGGCTCGTGCGGCGGGGATGGCGGTTCGTGCGGCGGGGACGGCGGCTCGTGCGGCAGCAGCAGCGGCGGCAACGACTGCGGCTCGAGCGGTGGTGGCGGCAACAGCAGCTGCAGCGTCGCGAAGCGCCCGGCGCCGAGCGGCCCCTGGACCGTGCTCGTGCCGCTGGCGTGGGCGCTCTTGCCCGTGCCCGCGGCGGCGTGGGTGCGGCGACGGGCGAAGCGCCGCGGCGCGCGCGCGGGCGGAGACGGCGGCGGAGACGGAGACGGAGGCGGAGACGGAGGCGCGACCGACGCCGACCACAACGAGGTGACGCCATGAGACCGCTGCTCGTCGACTGGCTCGCCACCTGGCTCCCGCGCGACCTCGCGCTGGTCCTCGCCCCGACCTGGTTCACCATGGTCGGCCTCGCCGGCCTGCTCACGCTCCTCCTGATGCTGCGCGCCGCGCGCGCCGCGCGCATCGAGCCGGCGGTGATCGCCAGCGCGATCCTGTGGGGCTACGTCGCGGCCGTCGTCGCCGGCATCGCCGTGCCGATGGCGATCGACGCGGTCGAGCACGCCGTGCGCGACGGCCGGCCGCGCGTCCACTGGGCCGGGATGACCTCGTTCTGGGGCTACCTCGCCGGCGGCGTCGCGGTCGCGCTCGTCGCGCGCGCCGGCCGCGTCTCCGGCTGGAGGCTCGCCGATCTCGCCGCCGCGCCGCTCGGGCTCGCGCTGTGCTCGGCGCGCCTGGGCTGCTTCATCGCCGGCTGCGACTTCGGCAAGGTCACGTCGGCGCCGTGGGCGGTGCGGTTCCCGTCGGGTAGCCCGGCGTGGCGCGATCACGTCGCGCACGGCTGGCTGCCGCCGGCGCGCGCCGAGTCGCTGCCGGTCCACCCGACGCAGCTCTACGAGGCCGGGCTCGGCCTGGTCATCGCCGCGCTCGCGCTGCTCGTCGCGCGCACCGCGTGGGCGCGCGACCGCGCCGGCCGCGTCGCGCTCGCCGCGATCGCCGCGTACGCGATCGGCCGCCTCGGGATCGAGGAGCTGCGCGCCGACGCCGGCCGCGGGTTCTTCGGCCCGCTCGCCAGCGGCCAGGTGTTCTCGCTGCTCGTGCTCGCGGCGCTCGCCGCGGGCTGGGCGTGGTCGCGCCGGCGCGGCGCGGCGGTCGCGGCCGTCGCCGGCGCCGCGGCCGTCACGCTCGCGCTCGCGCCGGGCGCCGCGCACGCGCAGCCCTCCGCCGCGGACGACGGCGCCACGCCGGTGAGCGACGGCGGCACGCGGATGTCGCTCGGCCTGCTCGCCGGCTGGTCGGCGCCGCTCAACCGCCGCGGCGGCCAGGTCCCGCCGCTCGTCGGGCCGACCGTGTCGCTCGGCTTCTCGGGCCCGGGGACGTCGTCCCTGTGGATCGACTTCGACAGCCACGGCAACGACGACGCCTCGCACGGCACGCTGCTGGTATCGGCGCAGTGGCTACCGGACCGCCCCGGCAAGTGGACGATCGGCCCGCGCGTCGGCGTCGGCGCGACGCTGGTCAACTTCGACGAGCCGGCGTTCCGCGACGTCACCGGCCTGACGGTGCGCGCGGAGGCGGTGATCGACGTCGAGCTGACCGAGCGGTGGAGACTGTGGGTGCGGCCGCTGTCGTTCGACTACCTCGCGGCGCACGATCTCGGCGGGCCGATCCTGAGCTGGCAGCTGCGGATCGGCATCGGCTACCAGCAGCCCCGTGCGCGGCCCGCGCCGCGCCCCGCGGTCCCGACGGGGACGCCGCCGGCGCGGTGGCAGCCTCCGCCGGCTGCCGGGCCCGGCGGCGCGCCACCGCCGGTCGCCGCGCCGCCGCC
>WYBA01000082.1 GCA_011526095.1 Myxococcales bacterium
GCGCCGCGAGCGGCGCCGCGGGCAGCGCGGCGCGCGGCCGGCGCCACGCGCGCCACGCGTCGAGCAGCGCCGCCGCCCGCGACGGGCACGCCAGCGCGGCGACGAGCTCGTCCGGTGGCGGCGACGCCGTCGCCGCCAGCCACTCGATCCGGGCCGCGTCGTCGCCGTCGCGCGCCGCGGCGAGCAGCCCGTCGGGCGCGGGGACGCCGGCGACGCCGCACAGCCGCAGCGCCGGCTGCACCGGCAGCCGCGACCACGCCGCGATCACCGCGGCGACCTCGTCCGTGGGTCCGTCGGCCGCGGGCCACGCCGCCGCCGCCGTCGCCAGCAGCCGCGCCGCGTCCGCCGCCGGGACGTGGCGCGCGGCGCCGAGCAGCGCGACGAGCGCGCCGACGCCGGCGTCCGCGACGATCTCGGACACCAGCGCCAGCTCGCCGGCGCGCGCGGCGCTCCCGGAGCGCACCAGCACGTGCTCGCGCAGCACCTCGACCAAATCCGGCCGCCGCCGCCGCGCCAGGTAGCTCGCGACCCACGTGTAGCTGAGGAACCAGTACTCCGACGCGTCGTCGGTGTAGCGGCTGTCGACGCGCGCGCCGGCGTCGTCGCGCAGCGCCGCCGCCGCGTCCGCCGCGCCGTCCCCCGCGGCGAGCGCCGCGAGCGCGTCGACCTCGACTCCCGCGCTGGCCCCGAGCGCCTCGAGCCGCGCCAGCTCGTCGGCGGACAGCGCGCCGAGGGCGTGGAGCGCCTCGCCGAGCCCGGGCACGAACCCCCGGGTCGCGGCCTCGCCGTAGCTCGGCGCCAGGCGCGCGCGCAGCCGCGCGCACCACGCCCCGACGTCGGCGAGGCCGGCGCGGTAGGCCGGGACCTCGTCGAGCAGCGCGCAGGCGATCCGGTCGCACACCTGCTCCTCGACGAACGCGCTGTCCGAGGCCAGGCCGCGCGCGAACCGTACGTGGTGCGCCAGCTCGTGCGCGACGACCAGCGGCAGCGCCACCTCGTAGAACGCCGCCGCCTCGGCGACGTCCTGCGCGCCCATGATCCGCGCGAACCAGCTCCACCGCAGCCGGTCGACCGCGCTCGCCACCACCGGCGGACAGAACAGGATCTGCCGGGTGTCGTGGCGGTAGCCCGGGCACGGGTGGCTGTCGGCGGCGACGGTGAGCGCGCCGTCGACCGCGACGCCGAACCGCGCGAGCACCGGGACGAGCCGGTCCACGACCTCGCGCGCCGCCGCCACCCAGCCGTCGCGGTCGAGCGTCACGGCGCCGCCAGCCGCGCCGGCAGCCGCGCGCCCAGCGCCAGCTCCGCGGCGCGGTGGGCCGCGCCGTAGACCGAGGCGATCACCGCCCGCTCGGGGCCGACGACGTCGGCGCCGTCGACGATCGCGTCCTCGACGTAGCCGGCGCGGCGCAGCGCCGCCGCCGCGAGCCGCGCGCCGAGGCCGAACACGATCGCCCGCGCCTGCGCCCGCGGCGGCAAGGTCGCGCGCGCCCGACGGACCGCCTCGGCGAGCCGGCCGACGGCTCGATCGTGGAGCTGCCGCGCGACGGCGAGCAGCGCGGCGTCGGCGACCATCGTGCGGTCGAGGTTGACCGCCTCGGCGATCGCGCGCAGCGCCAGCTCGCGCCCGGGGTGCAGGCCGAACAGTGTCAGCTTCGCCGCCTCGGCCTCGGGGATCAGCCCGAGCAGCGACGCGACGCTGTCGAACGTGACGCCGCGCGGGATCACCGGGTAGCGTCGCCCGCCGACGTCGACCTCGTCGGCGAGCGCCTCGAGCGGCGTGCTCTGGCTGCCGATCCACACGAACTTGCCGTGGCGCAGCCGGTGATCGAGCGGCCCCGCCGGGTCCGCCGCGGCGACCGGATCGATCTCGCCGTCGACCACCGGGTTGAGCTGCGAGGTGTCGCCGCCGGTGTCGATCACCAGCCCGGACGCCGGCGCGCCGAGCGCGTCGCCGCGGCGCGCGAGGTGCGCCGCGCCGACGCCGTTGGTGAACGGGACGGTGCCGCGCTCGCGCTCGACCTCGGCGGCGGGGATCGCGCGCCCGTCGATCGTCATGATCCGGACGTCGACCTCGGGCAGCGCCCCGGCCAGCACCGCCGCGGTGTGGCGCGCGCCGTCGTCGTACGCGGCGTAGGCGTAGCCGTTGCTGGTCACCGCGACCGCGGCGGCGATCCGCCGCCCCGCGACGACCTCGGCGATCGCCGCGGGCAGCCCGACCTCGAAGTCGCGCCGGCGATCGGCGCCGCGTCGCCCGTCGTACGGCAGGCCGCGGCTCGTCCAGGTCGTCGCGAACGACGCCAGGTCGATCACGCACAGCTTGACCTTCGCGTTGCCGACGTCGACGCCGAGCGCGCAGGCGCCGTCGCCGGGGCTGCCGGGAGCCGTCACCGTGCCGCGCCCGCGGGGCTCAGCACGCCGCGCGGCGCTTGCTCGGATCCGTGCTCGCCCGGTACTCGCTGGCGAACGCGCGCAGCTCGTCGGCGGTCATGCCGCGGATCGTCGCGATCTCGGCGTCCGACAGCGTCGCGCCGACCTCGGCCGCGGCCTTCGCCGGGTCGGCCAGCATCCGCGCGCGGTAGTCCGCGTCGCCGTCGATGCGCTCGATGATCTGCTCCATCTGCTCGCTGGTCATGGCTGGCCTCCCTGGATGCTGGGCTTGCGGGCGGGCTCGGCGAACCTCGCCGGCTGGCCCGCCGCCTCGAGCTGGTGTCCGCGGACGAGCGCGGCGATCGCGTCGCCGAGGTCCGCCGGATCGACGACGCAGCGCGCGTCGACCTCGCGCAGGATCGGGTCGTGGAGGACCGCGTCGTGGACGACGGGGTCGAGGCTGATCACCGCGGACAGGTTGCCCTTGACCATCCAGTGCTGCAGGAACCGCAGCGACTGGGCGGCGATGCCGATCAGCGGCTTGCCGCGCGCGCACAGCCAGCCCGCCTCGCTCGCGCAGTCGACGCCGAACGCGTCGAGCAGCAGCAGCGCGGCGTCGCACCGCTCCATCTCGTCGATGCAGCGCTGGTAGATCGCGCGCGGGTAGGTGGGGTGGCTGCGGTCGAGCGGCGCGAACTCCTGGGGCAGCACCAGCTCGAACCGCAGCTCGTCGAGCTGCGCGCGCAGCCGTGCGTTGAGCGGCGCGTTGGTGATGCTCGCCGACAGGTACAGGACTGTCCTCCCCGACATCCCGGCGATCTTAACCCGGGCCGCCGGCCGCGACCAGCCCCGCGCCGGCCGCCCGGATCTCGTCGAGCACGCCGTCGAGGTCGCGGTCGTCGGTCAGCGGGTTCATCAGGGCGGACCGCATGACCACCCCGACGGGCAGCGTCACCTGGAGCAGGTAGTAGCGGCCGCGCTCGACCACGCGCCGGCGCACCGCGGCCTGCAGCGCGTCGAGCGCCGGCCCCGGCGGCGGCGCGCCGGGCGGGCGCCACCGCCACACCACGATGTTGGCGTCCGGCGGGACGACCAGCTCGAAGTCGTCGGCCGCGTCGAGCCGCGCGGCGAGCGCCGCGCCGAGCGCGAAGCACCGCTCGACGTAGTCGCGCCACAGGCCCGGGCCGTGCGCCGCGAGGACCCCGTAGACCATCACCGACAGCGACCGCTTGGTGCACTCCAGCGTGCGCAGCCCGAGGTTGAACCACTCGGCGTGCGCGGCGCCGCGATCGTCGGTCGCCTGGCCGGCGGCGAACAGGTACGACGCCTCCTGCGCGAACGCCTCGAAGCTGCGCCGCTCGTCGCGGAAGATCACCGCGGTGATCAACGCCGGCATCGCCATCATCTTGTGGGCGTCCCACACCACCGAGTCGGCGCGCTCGATCCCCGCGACGAGGTGGCGGTGGCGCGGCGACAGCGCGGCGGCGGCGCCGTGCGCGCCGTCGACGTGCAGCCACACGCCGCGCGCCTCGCACCACGCGGCGATCTCGGCCAGCGGATCGTAGGCGCCGGTGCCGGTCGCGCCGGCCGACGCGACCACGGCGATCACGCGGCGGCCGTCGGCGGTCGCGCGGGCGTGCGCGGCGTCGAGCGCGTCGGGGCGCAGCCGGTAGCGCGCGTCGACGTCGACCGCGACCGCGCCGCCGTCGCCCCAGCCCATGACGTGGGCGGCGCGCGCGACCGAGTAGTGCGCGGTCTTGCTGCACAGCACGGCGAGCGGCGGGCCGCCGCGATCGCCGTCGGCCCACGCGTCGAACCCGGCGCGCGCCTGGCGCGCCGCGAGCAGCGCCGTGAGGTTGCCGAGCGAGCCGCCCGAGGTCAGCACGCCGCCGGCGCCCGCGGGCATCCCCAGCCGCGCCGCCATCCACCGCACGACCGACAGCTCCATCGGCGTCGCGGTCGGGCCCATCTCGTAGACGGCCATGCCGTTGTTGAGCAGCGCCGCCATCAGGTCGGCCAGCGCGGCGCCGGGCAGCGGCGGCGGCACCTGGTGGCCGAGGTAGCGCGGGTGGTGGAGCCGGATCGACCCGGCCGCGGCGCGACGCAGGACCGCGAGCAGCTCACCGTCGGCGTCGCCGTCGGCGTCGTCGTCACCGGCGCCCGGCGGCACCGGCCAGTCGGCCTGCGCCGCCGCCGGCTCGCGCCACGGCAACACCGGCGCGTCGTCGCGCCCGTGCGCGCGCCCCAGCTCGTCGGCGAGCCAGTCGATCAGACGGTGGCCGTCGGCGCGGAACCGCTCCGCGTCGTAGGCCACGCGCAGCGACTCCGGCAGCGGCGGCAGCGGCGCCAGCGCCGGATCGAGAGGACGAGCGGGCGACACGCGCCGCTACTCGTCTTCGCGGCCCGGGTTGGACAGCCCGAGCCGGTGCAGCATCTTGTGGATCGACATCCGGTCGATCCCGGCGGCGCGCGCCGCGGCGGAGATGTTGCCGTCATGATGTTCGAGGAGGAGAGAAATATACCGGCGCTCGAACTCGCTGATCACCGTCTGCTTGGCGTGCTTGAACGGCGTCTGGATGTCGACCGGCACCGAGAACTGCGCGTCGGGCGGCGTGATCGTCGAGCTGGGCGTGGCGGTCTCGCTGCGCGTCGGCTGCGGGATCGCCGGGACCCGGCGCAGCGCCGCCTCCGACGCCGGCGACTCGGCGAGCAGCACGGCGCGCTCGATCACGTTGCGCAGCTCGCGGATGTTGCCCGGCCAGTCGTGCTTCATCATCAGGTCGATCGTGTCGGGCGTGATGTGCGCGCCCTCGCCGCCCGGCGTGTTCGCCAGGATGTGCTCGATCAACAGCGGGATGTCGTCCTTGCGCTCGCGCAGCGGCGGCACGTGGACCCGCGCGACGGCGAGCCGGTAGAACAGGTCCTCGCGGAACCGGCCGCGGTTGACCTCGACGCCGAGGTCGCGGTTGGTCGCGGCGACGACGCGGATGTCGACCTCGAGCGTCTTGGTCCCGCCGACGCGGCGGACCTCCTTGCGCTCGAGCACGCGCAGCAGCTTCGGCTGCATCGCCAGCGGCAGCTCGCCGATCTCGTCGAGGAACACCGTGCCCTTGTCGGCGCGCTCGAACGCGCCGGCGTAGTTGCCGGTGGCGCCGGTGAACGCGCCGCGCTCGTGGCCGAACAGCTCGCTCTCGATCAGGTTGGGCGGGATCGAGCCGCAGTCGACGACGACGAACGGGCCCTTGGCGCGGACGCCGGTCTCGTGCAGCGACTCGGCGACCAGCTCCTTGCCGACGCCGGTCTCGCCGGTGATCAGCACGGTCGTGTCGGTGTTCGCCAGCTTCTCGAGCCGCGCGAACAGCTCGCGCATCTTGACCGAGCGCCCGGACATCGAGCCGAACCGGTCGCGCTCCGACAGCTCGACCTCGACCGACTCGCCGAGCGGCTCGAACCGCAGCCGCGTCCCGCCCAGCGCGATCTGCGCGCCCGGCGGCACGTAGATGTCGTTGACGCGCAGGCCGTTGACGTAGGTGCCGTTGGTCGAGTCGAGATCGCGCAGCCGGTAGCCGCGGTCGTCGAGCCGGACCTCGCAGTGCAGCCCGGACACCTTCGCGTCGGACAGCTGCACGTCGTTGCCGCGGCGCGCGCCGATCCGGATCACCGAGGACTCGATGTCGCGCACGAGGCCCGCGTCGGGGCCGGCCACCACCTCGACCCGGCACCGGCGCACCCGCACCGCGGTCGCGCGACCGCCGACGTAGGTCACCCAGGTTCCAGAGCGCAGGTCGTCGACCGGCATCGGCGCCAATCTAGCAGGTCGGCGCCCCGCCCCGAAGGCCCGGTGCTAGCTTCCGGGCATGGCGCGCGATCTGCCGGCGGTGCTCGAGCGGCTCCCCCACCTCGACGCGGCGTGGGCCGAGGCCTCGGCCGGGGTCCGGCTGGACGCGGTGCGGCGAGCCGCACGCAGGTTGCGCGACGCGCTCGCCGACCGCGGCCCGGCCCTCGCTGTCCGGACCGCGGACCTCGTGACCTTCCCCTACCCCACCGCCTACGCGCTGCAGGGGCTCGCCCGGTCGCCCGCGCCGTACGTGATGATGCGCAACCGGGTCCAGCTGGTGCAGGTCCGGGCGGGCGGCCGGGTGGTCAACATCCTGGTCAACCCGTCGGACCCGGAGCGGTCGCGCCACGCCCCGTTCTTCGCCCGCCAGGTCGAGCGCTACGGCGCGTTCGTGGCCGAGCGCGTCGTCAGCCGGACCCACGGCACGGTCGCCGGCGCGCTCGCGGCGTGGGGCGTCGACCCGGCCGAGATCGACTTCATCACGTTCGATCATCTCCACGTCCAGGACGTGCGCGGGCTGCTCGGCACGACCGAGCCCGAGCCGGGGCGCGACGCGCCGACGCCGGCGCTGCTGCCGAACGCGCGCCTGCTGGTCCAGCGCGAGGAGCTGCGGATCCTCGGGCCGGGGGCGCTCCACCCGCTGCAGCGCGACTGGTTCATCCCCGACGCGGTGCGCGGCGTCGCCCCCGACAAGCTCGTCGCGCTCGACGGCGACGTCGCGATCGGCGCGGGGTTCGCGGTGATCCGCACGCCGGGCCACACCGAGGGCAACCACAGCCCGGCGATCGTCACCTCCACCGGGGTGTGGACCGTGAGCGAGAACGGCGTGTGCGTCGACGCGTACGCGCCGGAGTCGAGCCGGATCCGCGGCGTCGCCGGCTACGGCCGCGCCACCGGCTGCGAGGTCGTGCTCAACGCCAACACCCGCGAGCGCTCGCTCGATCAGTACACCTCGATGGTGCTGGAGAAGACGCTGGCGGATCCGTGCCGCGACCGCCCAGAGTTCCCGCAGCACTTCAGCTCGTCGGAGATGGTCAAGCACGCGCTCGCGCCCGGCCTGGCGCCGACGTACAGCCACGGCGCGATCACGCACGGCGAGGTGCAGACGACCGTGGGCAGCCGGGCACGCGATCCGGCGACGGCCCGCACATCAACCTTCGCCGGTTGATCTTACATCGTCGGTCGTCGCGGTAAGGGCGTTGAGAGACGCGCGCCGACGCACGTAGGGTGCTCGGGCCGGAACCTGCTGACCCCCGGAGGGCTCATGCGACCGATGCGTCCGACGATCCTGTGCTCGATCCTGTGCGCGGCCACGGCCGCGGCGTGTAGCGGCGGCGACGACGTCGCCGATGATGGCGACGACGACGTGCCCGACGGCGTCGTCGATGTCCGCGTCGACGTCCCCGAGCCGAGCGACGCCTACCTCGACCTCGTCACGCCCGATCTCGAGATCGCGGCGGGCACCGAGAAGATGTTCTGCATCTACCTCGACAACGACCAGGGCGAGCTCGCGGTCGACAACATGGAGGCGCTGCAGGGCGACTACGGCCACCACATCGTCCTGCTCACGACGATCGACCCGCAGCCGGCGGGCACCGTCGAGGACTGCACCTCGCAGGAGGACATGTGGAAGTTCCGCTCGTTCGTCCTGCCGGGCAACGAGCTGCCGCCCGGCCACGGCATCCGCATCCCCGACGGGATGCAGTACGTGATGCAGATCCACTACGTCAACGTGAACCCGCAGCCGATCCTGGTGCGCGACGTCGCGCGGCTGCAGCTCGTCGAGCCCGCCGCGGTCGAGACCTGGGTGACGACGCTGACGACCAACAGCCTGCGGCTGGCGCTGCCGACCGGCGTCAGCTCCGAGTCGTTCGACTGCACGCTGACCGAGGACGTCGACCTGCTGCTGCTCGGCGGCCACATGCACGAGACCGGCACGACGTTCGAGATCGAGGTCGGCCCGTCGGTCGACGAGCTCGAGTCGATGTACCTGGTCGATCCGTGGCGCCCCGCGTACCGCGACGCGCCGCCGGTGACGCTGTTCTACCAGCAGCCGCGCGCGGTGCCGGCCGGCACGATCGTGCGGACGACGTGCACGTGGGACAACACCAGCGCCGAGACGATCGAGTTCCCGGCCGAGATGTGCGCCTCGTTCGGCTACATCGCCGGCACCTCGACCCCGTTCCACTGCGAGCCGCCGTCGGAGTGATGCCCATGCGGACCCTCACCTCCCTGACCCTGGCCGGCGCGTGCGCGCTCGCCGCCGCGTGCGGCGGCGGCGGCACCGGCGACGACGACGACGACACCGCGCCCGACGCCGCGGTCGCCGCCGGCACCGGCACCGCGACCCTGACCTTCGGCGTGACCAACGGCGTCCGCCAGAACCCCACGCTGAGCGACCCGCTGATCGGCGCGGTCTACGGCAACGTGTTCCTCGCCGAGGACGTGACGCTGACCGGGCCGACCGACGACGCGATGGAGTTCGGCGAGGTCGAGCTGCTCGCGGTCGATCTCGAGGCGAACACCGAGAGCGCGCCGTGGACGACGCCCGAGCTGGCGCCGGGCACCTACGTGTTCCTGGGGTTCTTCGACGTCGACGCCAACGGCGACGTCACGCGCGAGCCCGACCCGGGCGACCCGGTGACGCTGCCGGTGTCGAACCAGTTCGAGATCGTGGTCGACCAGGACGCGGAGCTCGCCGCGGTGTTCGACCTCGTCTACAACTGAGGCCACGGCAGGGCGGCGAGGCCCGTGGATCGCCCGCCGCCCGCCCCCCCGGACGCGGCGCCGGTGTTACGGTCGCGGCCACCATGAGCCGCGAGTTCGCCCTCCCCGGCACCCGCCCCAAGTTCGCCCGCGACCGCGTCGTCGACGTCGAGCACGTCAAGCTCGTGCTCGCGCTCGATCCGCCGAACAAGCGGGTCAGCGGCACCGCCGAGCTGACCTGCGCGGTGCTCGCCGCCGACACCGGGTGGGTCGTGCTCGACGCGGTCGAGCTGGCGATCGCGGCGGTGCGCGTCGACGGCGCGCCGACGACGTTCGCCGCCGACGGCGCGAAGCTGCGGATCGACCTCGGCGCGCCGCGCCCGATCGGCCACCGCGCCGTGCTGGCGATCGACTACGCCGCGACGCCGCGGCGCGGCCTGTACTTCGTGGGGCCCGACGCCGGGTACCCCGACAAGCCGTCCCAGGCGTGGACCCAGGGCCAGGACGAGGACTCGCGCCACTGGTTCCCGTGCTTCGACCAGCCGCACGAGAAGGCGACGACCGAGCTGATCGTGACCGTGCCGCGCGCGTGGTTCGCGCTGTCCAACGGCGAGCTGAAGGCCGACACCGTCGAGGGCGACCGCCGCACGCTGCACTACGCGCTCGACGTCCCGCACTCGTGCTACCTGGTGACGCTCGCCGCCGGGGAGCTGGCGACGCTCGAGCACCGGTGGCGCGACGTCCGGCTCACGTACCACGTCCAGCGCGGCCGCGAGGACGACGCCGAGCGGTCGCTGGCGCGCACGCCGACGATGATGGACGTGCTGTCGGCGCGGTTCGGCGTCGACTACCCGTACACCAGCTACGCCCAGGTGTTCGTCGCCGACTTCATCTTCGGCGGGATGGAGAACACCACCGCGACGACGCTGACCGACGTCGCGCTGCTCGACGCGCGCGCGGCGATCGACGACGACGTCGATGCGCTGGTCGCCCACGAGCTGGCGCACCAGTGGTTCGGCGATCTGGTGACGTGCCGCGACTGGAGCGAGGGCTGGCTCAACGAGGGGTTCGCGACGTACAGCGAGTACCTGTGGCGCGAGGCGCACGAGGGGCGCGACGCCGCCGACCTCGAGCTCGACGACTGGCTGCACACCTACTTCGGCGAGGACAGCGGCCGCTACCGCCGCCCGATCGCGTGCCGCCACTTCGAGGAGCCGATCGACGTCTTCGATCACCACCTCTACGACAAGGGCGGGCGGGTGCTGCACATGCTGCGGCAGGTGCTGGGCGACGCGTCGTTCACCGCGGTGCTGCGCCACTACCTGACCAAGCACCGCCACGGCTCGGTCGAGACGCGCGATCTGGCGCGCGCGGTCGAGGACACGACCGGGCGGGTGCTCGACTGGTTCTTCTCGCAGTGGGTGATCGACGGCGCCGGGCACCCGGAGCTCGCGGTCGGCGTCGCGTGGGATCCCGACACGAAGCTTGCGACGATCACGGTCGAGCAGAAGCAGAAGGTCGAGGGCAAGACGCCGCTGTTCCGGCTGCCGGTGGTGCTGCGGTTCCGCACCGCCGCCGGCCCTCACGGCGGCGACGACGTCGACGTGCCGGTCGAGATCACGGAGGCGCGGCACGCGTTCCACGTCGCGCTGCCGGCCGAGCCGACCCAGGCGATCTTCGACCCGGGCGGGACGCTGCTGGCCTCGGTCGAGTGCGACAAGAGCGTCGCGCTGTGGGCGGCGGAGCTGGCGGGCGCGACGCTGGGGCTCGACCGCATCCACGCCGCGCGCGCGCTCGGCGGCAAGGGCGGCGCGCGCGCCGAGGCCGCGCTGATCGCCGCGCTCGGCGGTGACGCGTTCTGGGCGGTGCGCGGCGCCGCGGCGACGGCGCTCGGCGTGACGCGCACGCCCGGCGCGCGCGACGCGCTGGTCCGCGCGGTCGTGGCCGAGCCGCACCCGAAGGCGCGGCGCGCGATCGTCCGCGCGCTCGGCGACTTCCGCGGCGACGAGCGCGCGATCGCGGCGCTCGAGCCGCTCGTCGCCGGGGGCGACCCCAGCTACTACGTCGAGGCCGAGGCGTGCCTCGCGCTCGGCCGGACGCGCGCGGCGTCGGCGCCGCGCCTGCTGCGCGAGGCGGCGCGCCGCGACTCGCACGCCGACGTGATCCGCGCCCACGCCTACAAGGGCCTCGCCGAGGCGCGCGACGACGCGGCGCTGCCGCTGCTGCTCGACGGCAGCGCGTGGGGCAAGGTCTCGCAGGGCCGGCGCGCGGCGGTCGCCGCGCTGGCGATGCTGGCGCGCGGCCGGCGCGATCGCGACGCCCGCGACGCGCGCGAGGCGATCGAGCGGCTGCTCGAGGACGGCGACTTCCGCGTCCAGGCGTCCGCGATCGAGGCGCTCGCGGTGATCGGCGACCCGGCGGCGGTCGGCGCGCTGCGCAAGGTGATCGACCGCGAGCTCGACGGGCGGCTGCGGCGCCGGTCGAAGGAGGTGATCCGCGATCTCGAGGAGGGGCGCGGCCGCGACGAGGAGGTCAAGAAGCTGCGCGACGAGGTCGACGGGCTGCGCGGCGGCCTGGCGAAGCTGCGCGATCAGGTCGAGAAGCTCGAGGCCGTCGTGACCGGCTCGGGCAAGCCGAGCAAGCCGAGCAAGCCGCGCAAGCCGGACAAGGCCGCGAAGAAGGCCGCGCGGGCGGAGAGGAAGGACAAGGCGAAGAAGAAGCGGTAGCGCTCCGGCTCGGATTCCGCCTCCGTCTCCGTCTCCGCTTCCGCCTCCGTCTCCGTCTCCGTCTGCCCGCTCGTCCTGAGCAGGCCCGAGCGCGAGCGAGGGCCGTGTCGAAGGACGTCGCCGTCTCCGTCTCCGTCGGCAAGCCCCGGCGCCGGCTGCTCCGGCTCCGTCGGCAAGCCGCCGGCGCCGGCTGCTCCGGCTCCGTCGGCAATCCCCGCTCGTCCTGAGCAGGGCCGAGCGCCAGCGAGGCCCGTGTCGAAGGACGCTGACAGTACGCTGCGCCTCCGACCGTGCGCGTGGCTGACATGGGTGATGGGGCACGCACGCCACGCGCGCCCTCCCCTCGGACGGCCCTCCGCGAGCCAGGACTGTCACCATCCTTCGACACGGGCCTCGCTGTCGCTCGGCCCTGCTCAGGATGAGCGGAACTGCTTCCGCTGCCCTGCAGCTCGCTCTCCAACACGCTCGCCTCCGTCTCCGTCTCCGCTTCCGTCTACGTCGCCGTCTCCGTCTCCGGCTCCGTCTCCGCTCCGTCTCCGTCTCCGGCTCCGTCTCCGTCTCCGTCTCCGTCTCCGCCTCCGGCTCCGTCTCCGCTTCCGTCTCCGTCTCCGCCTCCTGTCTCCGTCTCCGTCTCCGTCGCCGTCTCCGTCTCCGTCTCCGCCTCCGTCTCCGCCTCCGTCTCCGCCTCCGTCTCCGTCTCCGCCTCCGTCTCCGTCTCCGTCGCCGTCTGCCCGCTCGTCCTGAGCAGGCCCGAGCGCGAGCGAGGGCCGTGTCGAAGGACGTCTCCGTCTCCGGCGGGCGTCACGCCCCGAGCGCGGCGATCACGGCGGCCAGCGCGGCCCTCGCGCGCGGCAGCTCGTCGAGCGCCAGCGTGATCCCGCCGACCGCAGCGTGGCCGCCGCCGCCGTGCGCCTGGCACAGCGCGCCGACGTCGTGGGCGCGCGGCACCGGCGACCACGGGTTGTGGCCGACGGCGATCTTGAGCGCCCCGTGGCTGCGCGACAGCGCCACCACGTAGCGGCAGCCGGGGTGCAGCGCGTAGCCGGCGAAGCCCGGTGACGGCAGCTCGGGGTGATCGATCAGGTCGAACACGATCACGCCCGCGGCGCGCTCCTGTCCGAGCCGCGCGAGCGCCTCGACGTTGCGGGCGCGGCCGGCGAGCACCGGGTCGAGCGCGTCGCGCACCCACGACGCGGCGTCGAGCTCCGCGAGCGTGGCGCCGCTGGCGAGCGCCTCGATGTAGCGCGCGATCCGCTCGCTCGCCTCTTGCTCGACCGCGCCCAGCCACACCGCCAGCCGCTGCGCCGGCGTCGCCAGCGAGATCGCGTCCTCGGCCGACGCGAACGCCGCGGCGTCGATGATCTCCGCCCACCGGACGACCTCGGCCAGCCCCGGCGGCGGCGTCCACCCGCGCTCGCCCAGCACCCGCGCGATCAACCCGGTGCACGACGGCGCCTCGGGGGCGAACCACTGCGTCGCGCTCGCCCGCGCGTCGTACGCCGCGCGCAGATCCGGCGGCTGGAACGCCGTGCGATGGTGATCGAACCACCACCGCAGCCGCGGCGACGGCGTCCACCGGAAGTCGACGCACGCGTTGTCGTCGCCGTCGATCGCGACGCCGGCGAACGGATCGCCGTCGGTGTGGTGCATCCCGACCGGCACGAG
This sequence comes from Myxococcales bacterium, assembly GCA_011526095.1. Taxonomy (GTDB): domain Bacteria; phylum Myxococcota_A; class Polyangia; order Haliangiales; family Haliangiaceae; genus WYBA01. The sequence continues at coordinate 13,306 of WYBA01000082.1, forward strand.
CCGGCTGCCCGGCGCGATCGCCTCGCGGTGGAACCGCGCGAACAACGCCGCCGACGCGGTGCCGTCGAAGCACCGGTCGTGGAAGAACACCTTGAGGATCAACGCCAGGTCCCGGAACCGCTGCGGTCAATCCACCGGCTCGCCCGGGCACGACCAGTCGACGCTGTAGCTGTGGACGATCGGCGTGGTCTCGCGGTCCTCGCTGATCAGCCGGATGATCAGCAGCAGGTAGCGCGCGTCCGGCACCGGGCCGGGCGCGGCCTGCAGATCGGCCGGCGACACCAGCCACGGCCCGTAGATCGGCGCCGCGTTCAGCGTCGCGAGGTCGTCGCCGGCGCGGACGTAGATCTCGACGCGCGTGCCGGGCGGCGTCGTCGCGCCCCAGTCGATCGACGTCCAGTGCGCCTGGTCGGTGCCCTGGCAGCCCTGGATCGGCACGCGGTACTCGCCCGACGGGCGGGTGACGTTGCGCAGCCCCAGGCCGGTGAAGTCCGAGTAGGTGTACGGCAGCCGCCCGACCGGGAACACGTCGACGATGTTGCCGGTGTCGGGGTGCGCCGCCGGCTCGCCGGTGGCGTCGTCGATGTGCAGGCGCGAGGCGTTCGACGTCTCCTGGTTGACCGTCCACACGTCGCCGTCGAAGTCGACGCCGACGCCGACCGGGATCGTCGCGAGCGTGCCGCCGCCGGTCTGGTCGACCTGCCACACGCCGGTCGAGGTCGCGGTGTCGGCGTCGATCCGCGCGACCGCCCCGTCGGCCCAGTTCTGGTGGATCGCCGCCCACACGTTGCCGAGCGTGTCGATGCCGACGCCGCGCACGCCCCACGTGCCGATGTAGCCGGCGATCTGGGCCTCGGTCCACGTGCCCGTCGCCGGGTCGTAGCGCATCAGCCCGCCGACCGGCCAGCCGCCGATCCACACCCGATCGTCGAGGTCGACGACGATGCCGTAGCTGCCGAAGCCGTAGCCGGTGAACTGCGGCTGCGTCGCGATCGAGGTGAACGGCGCCGGGTTCATCGACGTGTCGATCATGCCGAGCGCGCGGCTGCCGCCGCAGCAGTTGTGCGGCGCCCACAGCCGGCCCTGGCCGTCGATCGCGGCGCCGTAGGCCGAGACGCCCGGGGTCGCCACCCGCTGCATCAGCGCGCCGGTGTCGCCGTCGATCTGGTAGAACGCCTGCTCGCTGAAGATCCCGACCCAGGCGTTACCCGGGTCGTCGGAGCCGCCCTCGATGCTCTGGCCGGCGTCGATCGCCAGCGCGCGCGCGCCGGCGCCGCCCGACGGCGTGAGGTTGCCGACGACGACCGTCATGAGGATGCACTCGTCGTCCTCGCCGAAGAACTCGGCCGGGTCGTTGAGCTGGATGCCCGGCGTGCCGTTGACCTCGCGCGAGGTGTCGATCATGCCGTTGGCGTTGCGATCGACGCACGAGGTCGTGTCGTTCTGGAACTTGGTGATCGTCGGCTGGCTGTTGGCCACGCCGTCGTGCGCGCGGTTGGCGACCCAGCAGTCGCCGAAGAAGTCGATCGCGGTGCGCGACGGGCGGTTGTCGGCGTGGCTGTTGCCGTTGGCGTCGGCGTTCCACGCGGCGAACCCGCGACCGACGTGGTTGACGACGCGCGCGGCGTCGTGGGTGACCGAGGCGTAGCGGCCGACCTCGGCGCCGGTGCGGGTGTCGATCTTCGAGACCGTGCCCTCGGCGTCGTTGGCGATCCACAGGTAGTGGTCCTCGATCGTCGACTGGTCGAGCACGAGGTCGCCGTTGGGATCGAGGCCGACGCCGTCGACCTCGACCGAGGGGTCGTCCTCGGGGAACGGGAACGGCTCCTGGTCGACGCCGACCTCGTCGCACCCGGCGATGCAGTTGCCGCACGCCGACAGCACACCCTCGTCGACCTCGCCGTCGCAGTCGTTGTCGCCGTCGTCGCAGCTCTCCTCCTCCGGCAGGACCTGGCCGCCGCACGCGCCCCACGTCGAGGTCGTCGCGTCACAGCTGCGCATGCCCTTCATGCACGGCGGGTTGTTGGCGAGATCCGGCGGCCCGTCGAAGCACGCGACCACCGTGTCGACCGTCGGGTCACACGGGCAGTCCTGGTAGATGCCGGCGGCGCAGCAGTCCTCGAAGATGCCGGGGTTGTTGTCGTCGCAGTCGGGGCCCGCCGCGCAACCGTCGCCGTAGCCGTCCATGTCGACGTCGGTGCCGGTCGTGCACGGCTCGGCGCTGCCGCCGTTGCCGCAGCCGCCGCACCCGGCGGCGAGCAACGAGATCGAGGTCCACAGCGAGGCCAGGGCGACGAGGGAGGCGACGCGCATGGCCTCATTGTAGAGAACCGCGAGGTCACGAATCCAGCCCGATGTGTCCGTGACTCCGCGATCCCACAGGCATTTTCGGGTGGTGACAGCACCCACCACCGGACGCACCCCGGTTGCGGCGGACCCGCCCTGGGTGGTGGCGGACGGGGTGCGCGGCCCCCGAGATCCCGCGCCGGCCACGGCCTCGTCCGCCCGATAGGTGGTGATACACCACGGGTCATGTCACCGAGCACGCTGTCCTGGCTCAACGCGATCCACGTCGTGGGCGCCATCCTGTGGGTCGCCGGCCTCACCGCGGTCCTGGCGCTGCTGTCGGTCCACGGCAAGGTCGACGGCGTCGCCCGCGACACGCTGACCCGCGCCGAGCGCGCCGTCGCCATGCTGATGGACCTCGGGGCCACCGTCGCGATCGGCGTCGGCCTCTACCGCGCGCTCGGCGTCACGCCGACCGAGTTCGGCCGCGGCGCATGGCTGCACATCAAGCTCACCGTCGTCGTCGTCGGCATCCTGTCGGTGCACGGCCTCGCGCGGGTGAAGATCAAGCAGTTCCGCGAGGGCCGCGTCCGCCCGCTGCCGCCGGTGGTGTGGGTGGTGTTCCTGGCGTCGGTCGCCGCCGCGGCGATCCTCGGCGCGAACATCCACCTGATGCGCGGGTAGCGTGACCGGGGCGCCGCCGCGCACGATCCTGCACGTCGACCTCGACGCGTTCTTCGCCGCGGTCGAGCAGCGCGACGACCCGTCGCTGCGCGGCAAGCCGGTGATCGTCGGCGGCTCGGCGCGACGCGGCGTCGTCGCCGCATGCTCGTACGAGGCGCGCCGGTTCGGCGTCCACTCGGCGATGCCGATGGCGGTGGCGCTGCGGCTGTGCCCGCGCGCCGTCGTCGTCCGCCACCACATGGACCGCTACGCCGCGGCGTCGCGCGCGTTCTTCGGCATCCTGCACGACTTCGCGCCGGTCGCCGAGGCGCTGTCGTTCGACGAGGCGTTCCTCGACGTCACCGGCAGCGAGCGCCTGCTCGGCGACGGCCCGGCGATCGCGCGCGCGATCAAGGCGCGCGTGCGCGCCGAGCTGGCGCTCGTCGCCTCGGTCGGCGTAGCGCCGACCAAGTTCGTCGCCAAGATCGCCTCGGACATCGACAAGCCAGACGGCCTGCGCGTCGTCGCCGCGGACGCGGTGCTGGCGTTCCTCCACCCGCTGCCGGTGGCGCGGCTGTGGGGCGTCGGCGAGGTCACGCAGGACAAGCTGCGCGCGCTCGGGCTGCGCACGATCGGCGACGTCGCGCGCTACCCCGAGGCGGCGCTGCGCGCGCGCCTCGGCGAGGCGACGGGCGCCCACCTCGCGGCGCTGGCGCGCGGCGACGATCCGCGCGCGGTCGAGGAGGAGCAGGCGCCGGTGTCGGTCGGGCACCAGGAGACGTTCGAGCACGACGTCGACGACCCGCACGATCTCGAGGGCCTGCTGCTGCACCAGGCCGACCGGGTCGCGGCGCGGCTGCGCGCCGCCGAGCTGCGCGCCGGCGCGGTCGTGCTGATCGTCAAGTACGACGACTTCCGCCAGCTCACGCGGCGGACGACGCTGCCCGATCCGACGAGCGACGGCCAGGTGATCGCGCGCGCCGCGATCGACCTGCTCGGGCACGTCGAGGTCGCGGACCGCCCGGGGCGGCGGGTGCGCCTGGTCGGCGTGTCGACGACCGCGCTCGAGCCGCGGGACGCGCCGCGCCAGCTCACGCTCGACGAGGGCCGGCGAGCGCGCGGCGAGCGCCTCGGCGACGTGCTCGACACGATCCGGGGCAAGTTCGGCACCGCGGCGGTGCGCCGCGCGGTCCACGTGTCGGACACCGACCGACGCCCCGGGCCCCACGATGACGGCGGCGACGGCGACGACGATGACGACGACGATTGACCGCGGCGGCGGCCGGTCGGGTCGACTACCATCGAGCCGTGGGCGCCGACGCCACCGAGTCGACGCAGCAGCCCGGCGCGGCGCGGCGCCCGGGCCTGCCCGAGTTCGGGCGCGGCACCTGCGTCGGGCGCTACGTCGTGATCGACGCGCTCGGCGCCGGCGGCATGGGCGTCGTCTACCGCGCCTACGACCCCGAGCTCGATCGCCGGGTCGCGCTCAAGCTGGTGCGCGAGCTGTCCGAGCAGGCGACGGCGCGGCTGATCGCCGAGGCGCAGGCGCTGGCGCGGGTCTCGCACCCCAACATCGTCGCGGTCCACGACGTCGGGCGGTTCGCGGGCTCGGTGTTCATCGCGATGGAGCTGGTCGAGGGGCGCACGCTGCAGGCGTGGTACCGCGGGCAGGCGCGGCCGTGGCGCGAGACGCTGGCGGCGCTGCTCGCCGCCGGGCGCGGGCTCGCCGCCGCCCACGCGGCCGGCCTGATCCACCGCGACTTCAAGCCGAGCAACGTGATCGTCGGCGACGACGGCCGCGTGCGCGTGCTCGACTTCGGGCTGGCGCGCGTCGCCACGCTGACGACGTCGTCGACGACGACGGGCGAGACGCGCGAGCTGTCCGGCGACCAGCCGGCGGTCGCGGGCGCGCGCGGCGGCGCGACCGGGGGCGGCGATGGCGGCGACGGCGACGAGGTGACCGCGACCGCCGAGGGCGTGGCGACGTCGTCCACCGCCGTCGAGATCCCCCCCGACGAGGCGCTCGCGCGGCGCGCGCTGATGGTCGACCACGACGGCTCGACGATCGACGACGACGCCGCGCTGCCGCAGATCCTGGCCAGCCGGGTGATCGGCACGCCGGTGTACATGGCCCCGGAGCAGCGCAAGCGCGGCGTGATCGACGCGCGCGCCGACCAGTTCTCGTTCGCGGTCGCGGCGTGGGAGCTGCTCTACGGCGAGCGCCCGTTCGAGGGGACCGACGCGGCGTCGTACGCGGCGAGCGCCGCGGCAGGCCGGCTGCGCACGCCGCCGCCGAAGAGCGACGTGCCGGCGTGGGTGCGGCGCGCGCTGACGCGGGCGCTGGCGCCGGCGCCGGCCGACCGGTTCCGCACGATGGACGAGCTGCTCGCGGCGCTGTCGGCCGATCCGGCGTCGCGCCGGCGGACGCTCGCGATCGCCGGCGTGGCGACGGGGCTGGTCGTGCTCGCGGCGATCGGGCTGGCGCGGCGACCGGCGGAGGCGCCGCGGTGCCAGGGCGGGCGCGCCCAGCTCGCCGGGGTGTGGGACGGCGCGGCGCGCGCGCGGCTGGAGGCCGCGTTCGTCGCGACCGGGCGGCCGTACGCGGCGGACGCGCACGCGCGCGTCGCCGCCCGGCTCGACGCGCGCGGCGACGCATGGGTCGCGATGCACCGCGACGCGTGCCTGGCGAACGACCGCGGCGAGCAGAGCGACGCGCTGCTCGACCTGCGGATGGCGTGCCTCGAGCGCCGGCGCGGCGAGCTCGCGGCGATGATCGGCGAGCTGACCGAGGGCGTCGACGCCGAGCGCGTCAGCCGCGCGCTCGACGCGGTCAGCGCGCTGCCGGACGTGGCGACGTGCGCCGACCGCGAGGCGCTGACCGCGGCGGTCCCGCTGCCGGCGGACCCGCAGCGCCGGGCGCGGATCGCCGAGGTGCAGCGCGACGTCGACGCCGCGCTCGCGCTGCACGCCACCGGGCAGTACGTGCGGTCGCGCGACCGCGGCGGGGCCGCGCTGTCGGCGGCGCGCGCGCTCGACCACGCGCCGCTCCTCGCCGAGGCGGCGCGCACCGTCGGCCTCGCCGCGATCGCGCTCGACGAGCACGGCGCGGCCGAGGCGGCGCTGCACGAGGCGGTCGCGCAGGCCGCGCGCGCTCACCTCGACGCGTACGCCGCCCGGGCGTGGGCCGATCTGGTGCGGCTCGTCGGCTTCGATCAGGCGCGCACCGCCGAGGGCCTGGCGTACGCGGTCGCCGCGGCGGCGGCGATCGCGCGCGCCGGCGGCGACGACGAGGCCGAGACCGAGCTGCTGCTCGCCGAGGCGCTGACGCTGCTCCAGGCCGGCCGCTCCGACGAGGCGCTCGGCCGCGCGCGCCGTGCGCTGGCGCTGCGCGAGCGCGTGGCGGCGCCGGGCGCCTCGGGCGCGCCGACCGTGAGCGACGACGGCGAGCTGGCCGACGCGCTGACGACCGTGGCGATGATCGCGTCGAGCCGCGGCGACTACGACGAGGCGGCGACGCTCCACGCCCGCGCGCTGGCGCTGCGCGAGGCCCAGTTCGGGCCCGAGCATCCGCGGGTCGGAGACTCGCTCGACAACCTCGGCGTCGTGCGGTTCCACCAGGGTGCGCTCGACGAGGCGCTCGCGCTGTACGAGCGCGCGCTCGCCGTCCGCGTCGCCGCGCTCGGCGAGCACCACCGCGACGTCGGGACGTCGCACAACAACCTCGGCGGCCTCTACCTCGACCGCGGCGACGACGCGCGCGCGCGCACCCACCTCGAGGCCGCGCTCGCCGCGTACGAGCGCGCGCTCGGCCCGGCGCACCCGGACCTGGCGATCCCGCTGACCAACCTCGGCGAGCTGGCGGCGCGCGGCGGCGACCACGCCCGCGCCCTCGGCTACTGCGAGCGCGCGCTGGCGCTCGACGAGGCCGCCTCGACCCCCGACGATCCCGAGCTCGCCTATGACCTGCAGTGCATCGGCGAGGCCCAGCTCGGCGTCGGCGCGGCCGCGGCCGCGCGCCCCGTGCTCGAGCGCGCGCTGGCGCTGCGCGAGCGCGCGCCCGGCGATCCCGGCGAGCTCGCCCGCACAGATCGGACGAGCACACGTCTGAA